>NZ_JBMXBO010000004.1:0-205778 GCF_049546925.1 Acinetobacter sp. AND/436 | reverse complement strand
ATTCGTAAGACGACTAAGGGTGTTAAAGCCCTTTTTCGCAGTACCAATGAAGCGTCAAAAGAGATGTGTGCAACTTAGGTTGCACTACGGAAACTCGGTTGCTTTAGCTCCGAGTAGTTCATTATCTGGATCATAATAATCTTGAAACAAATTTAGAATTTGACAGTGGATTTAATACCAGCCTTGCCTCCATCGATCCTGATTACAGGGAACGAGTGATCCCCTTAACCGCTGAAAGTATCGTAGAGGTCTATCTCGTATCTGGCGTAGATTTGGCTGTTTCTAAATTGGCACGCTTGTCTGACAGAGACATCGAAGATATTCAAGCATTATATGCAAGAAACAAGTTTTCGCTTGAGCAGTTCAAAGAAATAGCAAATAATGCTAAAGACTATTACGTTACACCTGAGCAATTCGATTCTAATATTCAATATATGATTTCGCTTCTTTCAGACCTGGGAGATTGACACAATGAATCAGCTGGAATTTGAGCATGCTTTAAAAGCACTGTTAAAGCAGCCATTGAATTCTGCAACATTCGAGCAGGTTAAACCCGTTGCTGAAGCATTATTATATTCAGAACTACTACCTGCTGTGAGTTCCAGTTTAAACCCCTTAGAAAAGCGCCGACTGTTTTTTCTATTAGAAAAATTCCGCAGATACTCATGCTCAAGTGTTTCTAGACGCCAACAACTTAAAGCACTCTCCCAAGCCTTGAATGTCGTTCCATTGCCGAGCACTCATGATACAAGAAGATTAGTTGACCCTCTGGCAAAACGTGTAGGCCTCAATGAAGATTTAAATCATTTAAAACCTCAATTACTGACCTTACAAACACGCCACTACTCACTTTACAGTTAATTCTCTCCTCCTTCTCTTAAGTACCACTATTCTATAGGTCATACCTATAGGCTTTTCCTTCCATATTCCCTATACTCAAACTGAAAACACTCAACAAGAAAGAAGCTTATGAAACTTAAAACTTTAATTTTATCTGGTCTAACTTGCCTTTCTCTGGGTGCATGTACCTCTGCGCCAGTCATTCCACAACTACAAGCGGGGGTATTACAAGAAGTCCAAAATCTTGAGGTCTATCCAGACACCACGCATAACTCGGCCAAACTGACCAAGTTTATTGATAAATGCGTGATTGAATTTAGAGGGCAGCTCAAAGCCGGCCGCTCAATTGAACAATGGGCATTTAAAGGCAACACCCTCATTTCAGCCGGTTCAGCTACCTTTGCCCAAGATGGCACCAGCACCGCCCATAATTTTGACCTGCATGATGCCACGGTACAGAAAAACTTCCTGACCCTGCGCGATCATTTCCATAAAGATGCACTGGCGCAATGTAACTAAAAATTCAAGCATCATGCCTGCAAAAGGTATGGTGCTTTTCCACATTTCCTAGAAAAAATAAAAATAACCCGAAAAATAAATAGATTTTTCATCATTCAAATTATATCTGCTATACCAACTGGTATAAGACTTCGCAGCCAATCCCCGGTTTACAAAAATGCCTGAATTGTTAAGCAGTTGTAGCAAGATTGTGGATGTTTTTGCATAAAGCATATCGGCGCATATTTTTCTCCTTAAGATAGGCACCGCTCACAGCATTGCGTCTGTGGCACACATGCAAGGAAAATCCTATGAAGAAAACTCTCACAACAATATTCATGAGCAGCGCCCTACTCGCGACATCTTCACTGTATGCCGCGCCCGCACTTCAGGCCAATGTCAACGCATCGGCAGCTGTGCAGACGCCACAGGCTGGTGGACTTTTAAATAATGTAGTGCAAGGTACGCAGCAGACCTTACACAGCGCAGGCGAGCATGTCGGTCAAGGATTACATAGCGTAAAAACCACGACCCAGAACACCTGGCAAAACACCAAACAGTTCAGCAATGAAAAAGCCGAAGCCGGCAAAGAAAAAGCCGCAGATTTAAAACAGGCGGCCTATGAACGCTCAAGCGAACTGAAACAGTCTGCCGCCAAGAAAGCCGCAGCAGCCCGTGAACATGCCGCAGATCGTACGGAAAAAACCAAAAACAGCCTGAAACAGAAATCGGCACAGGTACAATTGCACAGCAATGCGCAGGTTGATGTCGATACGCCTGTGGCCAAAGCCAAAGTCAGCAGTAAAACCCATACCGCGGTTGGCGCTGCACAATAATCAAAATGAGAGAACCAAGCCTGCAACCCTGCGGGCTTTTTTAATTTTGTGGTTGAGTTTCAAGACAATTCAGCAGATGCTCAACACAGTAACAGGAATCTTCATGATTTCTTCATGCCTTCAGTTTAGGCTTAGGCTTTCCATTCTCTTTTAGCAGGGGTCATGATTATGCATAAAATGAAATCCGTATTGGCTGTTGGCCTTATGCTCATGGGCACTGCAGTCTGGGCACAAACTCCACCAGCAGAAGCGAATAGCAGCACCAAGCTCCAAGCCCCGATTCAACCTTATGCCGATAATCCGAATTTACTGCATGTCTGGGCCTATAAAGCACAGCAAGGTGTTTTAAACGCGGCAGATCGGGTTGGTGAAGTGGCAGAAAAAGGTGTGCAAAAAGTACGGCCTTCGGTGCATCAGGCCTGGGAAAATACCAAAACCTTAACCAGCAACACCACGCAACAGGCCAACCAGAAAATTCAGGACACCAAAGAAGCTTTAGGCGGCGCACCGCAACAGCCGGTACCAATTGTACAGGGCAGCTTGAGTCAGCCAGATACCGCTCAACCGGCGGCATCAGTACCTGCTGAAACCGGTTCAGGGGCCACCAGCTATGCCGTGACCGAACTTTAAGACGGGAGTGAGCGAGAGCCTCATCATCACTCGCCTTTTCATTCCACCCAAAAATACGGACCTGAATGCGTCCGTATTTTTTATTGCTTGATATCTGCTTAATTGACCTGACGGATCGGTTGGCCCTGCTGAAACGCGATCACGTTTTCTACCATTTGCTGCACAATCCGCTGCCGCGCATCTACACTGCCCCATGCACTATGCGGGGTTAAAATTAAATTGGGAATAGCTGGGTCTAACAGGATATTGCCCTGCTTGGGTGGCTCGACACTCAGCACATCCATCGCCGCACCGGCAATTTGTCCGGACTGTAAGGCTTCGGCCAGCGCCGCTTCATTGACAATACCGCCGCGGGCACAGTTAACTAAAAACGCGCTATGTTTCATGGCAGCAAACTCAGCCGGCCCGATTAAATCCCGGGTATCTTCGGTCAGTGGACAATGCAGGCTTAAAAAATCCACCTGCGGTAACAGCTCGGCAAAAGGCACCCGCGACGCAGATTGTGGCCGGTTGGCGAGAGCAGCAATTTTGACCTGCATGCCGAAGGCTTCGGCTAGCTTGGCCACTGCCTGCCCCAACTCACCATAACCGACAATGCCCAGCGTTTTTCCAGCCAGCTCGACAATTGGATAATCCAGCAGACAGAACTGGCTAGAACGCTGCCACTGGCCCTGTTGCACCGCCTGATAATAAGGCACAAAAGAAGTAGCCAGATTTAACATCAGCATTAAGGTATGTTGCGCCACTGCGGCCGTGCCATAACCCTGACAGTTACACACCACCACACCCTGGCGGCGAGCCTGTTCCAAATCGACATTATTGGTACCGGTGGCTGAAATCAGGATCAGTTTAAGCTGCGGGCATTGCTGTAATGTCGCGGCATCCAGCAAGACTTTATTGCTGATAATCACCTCGGCAGATTGCACCCGTGGCAGCAGCTCTGCAGGCGAAGTGGTTGGATACAGCGTTAACTGCTGCTGAAAGACAGCGTTTAAGTCTTCTAGCTGTAAATCATCCTGATCCAGCGAGGCAAAATCCAGAAATATGGCGTTCATGTGGTGCATCCTCTCATCATGGCGTGAAGAAATTAAAGCACACTTGTAGCGCTGCGCGTCAGTTCAAAAATGGGATGCCCACAAAAAAACGCCCATGAGTTCATGGGCGCTTGCTGTGATAATTGCGTAAAGAAAAGCGGATTTGCCGAATGACATAAATGGTTAAAGCCAATACCAATAACAGGCCACTGCCGAACACCATATAGGCTGAATAATGCACCGTTTGTGCCGAAGCAACGGACGGAACAGCCCAACCCAGCAGGCTCAGTACCACAACAGACAGAGGTCGAATGGTCATAACACTACCCTACTTTTATCCACTGGTTGTTTTACATCCATCTTCATCTTAGCCTGAATATAAAATAAAACAAGGACTTCGGGGTCAGTGCAGTTTTGGCTTACAGCACCACTTCGGGCTGGGTCACAAATTTGGCACTTTCCGGGCTATCATCGACAAATTCATTGCCGCCAAATTCATCACTACTTAAATTCAGCTGTTTATAACTCAGCACATAATAATCGCTGTATTTTTTAATCACGATGGGGTGCATACCGGCGCTGAGCTCATCCTGTTCCTGAAACAGTTTCATGACCTGACGATCATTCATGGCCACAATATAACGCTGGTCATTCAGCCAGATTTGTACCAGTCCATTGCCCTTGGCATAAATCGGAATCAGGAATTTATGGTTTAAGGCCACAGCACTGGCAGCATAGCTTTCGATCTTCTGGCTAATGACATTAAATACCAGCCCATGGCCAAAACAGTCCATCAGCTGGCGGCGGCTTTCCTGCGGCAGGTTAAACTGAATCCCGAGTTTATGCAGGTCATGCTGATCGACCTGTTTATTGCTGAGCAGCGAGCGAATCAGGTTCTGCTTGAGCTTGGCATCAAAAAAGCCGCTGTCCAGTTGCAGTTCGTTATTTTTCAGGATTTGCCCCAGCGCATGTTTGTGCCGTGGCAACAGGTTTTCAATCAGCTTGCGATAGTAGAACTTGCTGTTCTTTTTGACCTGACGCATCTTCTGGTAAAAATGTGCCGGATCAAAAGGATGGCTAAGAAAATCATTGAGCAAATCGGAACTGGCCAGCACCGCAATCGCATCATGTCCGGTAAACGGTAAATGCAGGGTCTGCAGCGAAGGCAGTACCGCCTGCAGTTTTAAATACTGGGCGCGGTCTTCGGCATAGTGCGGATCATAAATCACGATATATTCGCGCTCAGCCGAAACATCTTGGGGCTGAATACGCATGTCAGCATTGTGCTGCGGATGGAAGAACATATTGTAGCGCGTGTCCAGAATATCTTCCGGATCAATCGAATATTGCGGCACCAGTGCCACCACACGTTGCAAATCAAGCAGGTTGGAATATTTGATGGCCGCATAACCACCCATCGAACCGCCATAGCCAATACGCTGCTGAAACGGCGCAATGGTGGCGGCAATTTCATTCAGCATCGCGCGCATCGACTGTTCGGGAAACCAGGATTTCTCCTTTGGCATGATGCCAACCACATTATAGCCGTGTTTGCTCAATGACTTTTCAGCATTAATGGTCAGGCCTTTGGCGCGGGTAATTAAATCGCCAAAAGAAAAAATCAGCGCCTCTGAATGACCGGGCATCCAGATGACGCGGATATGATCGTCTTCAAAAATTATGTGTTTATCCATTCCCACACCAGAGCTGCACAGCCCTCTATCAAGATTCAAAATAACAAATAGACCGTATGCCGACGACTAAAAAGCGAATATGTTATTTTATAGATGCCCGGCAGATAAAAAAGCGCAAAATATGACACAATTCCTCCATCCTGCAGCAGAACAAGGCTTTTCCACAGCCGCCGAACTTTATCAACAGGTCCGACCAAGTTATCCACAAGCGCTGGTTGCATGGTTAAAAAACCAGCTCAAATCTGATGCCGCACCGGTCTGTGTCGACCTAGGTGCCGGTACCGGTAAATTCCTGCCGATTCTGCAACAGCTTAGCCCGCATGTGATTGCTGTTGAGCCGGTGGCCGAAATGCTGGCACAACTACAGCAACACTATCCTGATGTGCAAAGCATTCAAGCCTATAGTCATGCCCTGCCGCTGCCTGATGCCAGTGTCGATGCCGTCTGCTGCGCGCAGTCCTTTCACTGGTTTGCCAATCTTGAAACCCTGAACGAAATTTACCGGGTGCTGAAACCGGGTGGCCAGCTGTTGCTGATCTGGAATCAGCGTGACACCCGCATCGACTGGGTCAAAGCACTGGCCGACCATATAGCACCGCTGGAAGGCGATACCCCGCGTTTTCATAGCGGCCAATGGCGACAGGTCTTTTCGGCTGCGACCGGCTTTAACGCTAACGCAGAAGCTACTTTTCAGCAATGGCAAAGCGGTACAGTTGAACAGGTGGTGTCAAAACGCCTGCTTTCTACCAGTTTTATTGCCGCGCTGCCTGAACACCAGCAACAGCAGCTGAAACAGCAGTTCGAGCAGATGGTGCTGCAATATACAGGCAAACAGCCGCAGCAACAAATTGACTTTCCCTACCTGACCCATGTGTATAGCTTTACAAAAATTACAGAACAATAAGGATGAACCTGTCATGTCCAATCTGATCAAACCTTTATCTCTGGCCTGTCTGCTTGGCAGTGCACTGCTGCTGAGTGCCTGCGAGCGTAATCCGTCACCAGAACCGAAGCAGGAATTAAGCGCCGAAGATCAGGTGCTGCAGGAACTGAAAAGTGAGCCGGTACGCACTTTCCCGAAAACCGAGCAGGACTTTCATGACCTGCAGCTGCTAACCGACTATGAACAGCGCTTTGGCCAGATGAGTGAAGACATGGAAGTTGAACTAATGCAGATGCAGCAGCAAGGCACGCTGGATGATGTCTTTGCACGAAGCCGGCAAGGTGACAATATCCAGTCGGCCCTGAATATGCTGAAAGCGCTGGATTTAAAAACTGAACAGGGCCGCTATATTCAGGGTCTGATGTATGAATATTGGGATCATCAGGCCCAGCTGCATGCCCAGCAACCAGCTTCAGCTGCATCGGAGAGTGCACCAGACAGCGTTAAAGGTCTGGGGAAATTTATTCATGCCCAAGAGCAATTAGAACACTGGCGCGACCAGTATCCACAGCTCGAGCATTAAATGATATACACAACCTCAGGGCCCTAAATAGCCCTGATTTTTTACAGGCAGGATGTCTGTGAGTTTTACTGCCCTGTAGCGAGATAGGCATGTACACCTTCCCCAGCTGCCCGTCCGGTGGCAAAACAGGCCGTGAGCAAATAGCCGCCGGTGGGTGCATCCCAGTCCAGCATTTCACCGCAGCAAAATACTGCCGGATGATCCTTCAGCTGTAACTGCGGGCTGAAGGCACTGCGCTTGATTCCGCCGGCACAGCTAATCGCTTCTTCAATCGGGCGAAAACCCGTTAATTCAATCCGCAGCTGTTTCACCTGTGCCGCCAGTGCCTCCGGCTGATGCCATAAGCTTTTATCGACCAGTTCGCGCAGCAGACTGCTTTTGGCTGCATCTAAACCGGCTTTACGCCAGACATTGCTAAGCGACTGCTTTTTACTGGGGTGTAATTTTTTGGCCAGCTGCGCCTGCGACTGCTCGGGCAGTAAATCCAGAGAGAGCACCATGCGCTGCTGCTGTTTCAGCTGTGCACGTAAGGCCCGGCCCTGCTTATAAATCAGGCCACTTTCCAGTCCATAATGGGTCAGGACAATATCGCCGACACTGCGCGTATGCGGTTCCACCCAGGTCTCAACCCGTTTTAAAGGCTGACCAAACACTGGCTGCATAAAGCTGGACCACGGATACTCCACCCCGGCATTGCTGGCCTGAAATGGTTCAATCTGCTCTGGATGGAGCCAGTCCTGCCAGGCACCATCACTGCCTAATTGCGACCACGACAGCGCACCACAAGCCAGCACAATCGCATCAAATGCTTCACTGCGCAGTTGCCCATGTTTTAAGTCCAGAATCTGCAGCTGTTGCTGCTCAAGGCCTTTGACCTGCTGGCGGTAATGAAACTGCACCCCATTATCCGCCAGTCGTTTTAACCAGGCCCGTAATAACGGCGCAGCTTTCATCTCCACCGGAAATATCCGCCCGGATGAACCGACATAAGAGCGAATGCCCAAGCCTGCCATCCAGTCCTGAATCCAGCCAGCATCCCAGCGCTGAATCCACGGCGCCAGCCAGTCGGCCTGATCATAACGCTGAATAAACTGCGGCACTGCTTCGGCATGGGAAATATTTAACCCGGTTTTTCCGGCCATTAAAAACTTGCGTGCTGCCGAAGGCTTCTGCTCATAGACATGCAGGTTATAGCCATACTGGCTGAGCACCTCAGCCGCCATCAAGCCGGCCGGGCCTGCCCCGATAATGGCAATCCGCTTGGACATGCTTATTCTTCCACTGCCTGCGCTGGCGACTGGCCCTGAAGCGGCTGAAAATCGTCAAAACGGGTACGATAACCCTCCGGTTTGCGAATAATCAGTTGCTGGCACAATTCACCGCGCTGCAAATATTTAATTTCAAAATGGGTCCGGGCAGAATCGGCGGCAATCCGCTGTTTCTCAAACGGCAGTTTCCATAGCGCCAATAATTGCTGTTCAGCTTCGGCAATATATTCAGGGATATTACTGGCCAGGGTAATCTGTCCATTCGGTTGCAAACGTGACAGCAAAAACTCAAAAAATGGCATGTTCAGCCAGCGCTGGGCCGGATTATGCGGCTCCGGATTCGGATATAAAATAAAGCACTGCTCGACTTGCGCCGGATATAGCGCATGTACAATCCACGGTAAGGCATCGGCATGGACTGGCTGCAGATTGGCATGCGGTTCTAATCCATGCTGCTTTTGCATGGCCAGAAACTTTTCCCGGGTGCGCTCAATCGCATACAGGGTTTGCTCAGGATGTTGCCCACTGAACAACAGCGCGTGCTTGCCTTTGCCTGCACCAATTTCGATACAGACAGGAGTATTGGCAATGGCTTGAAAGTCACGCGGAGCATGCATACGCTGGGCTTGAAATTGACGAATGGGCATAATCAGATCAAACTTATAAAAAACCGCACAAGTCTATCAAGTGCAGCTGTTTTTGCCTAATCTAATCCGGGATTTTATCAGGAGACCCGCATGCCACGTACATTCCCTTGCCCACGTTGTGGTGAACCTTCTGTCTGGGAAGGCAATGAATTTCGCCCTTTCTGTTCCGAGCGTTGCAAGCTGATTGATTTGGGCGCCTGGGCCAGTGATGCATATCGCCTGCCGACTCAGGATGCACCCTCGGTAGATAACCCGGAAGACTAAAATGAGTTACGCGGTTTTACAAAAAGCCGCTTTTACTGGAAAGGTGTAATAAAAATCCTACACATTTAAAACTTCTTTGCGCAAACAGCGCACACATTTAAAAATTTTACTGCAAAACGTTACCCTATTCGCATTCGGTTCTTTTTTAAATGGCCTCGAGATTCTAATTATCGAGCCCTGTATGCCCACGCTCCTGAAAATTCTTTTTTTCGCCTTTCTGCTTGCCGCAATCTTAATGCTGGCGGTCGGTTTATATAGTCAGGATACGCTGCTGATTGGGGTGGCGGTATTATTTGCCTTAATGGCCTGGCTGGTGGGCATGGAAGCGAAAAAACAGCTGAATGACCCGTTTCGCAAATAAATGGCAATCAAAACGGCGCAATAAAAAAGTCAGCACTGTGCTGACTTTGGTTAGGGTGAAATTTGCAGATTAACCGGCCTGCCCCGCCACAAAAGGATTGTGCTGTTTTTCAAAACCAATGGTACTGATCGGACCATGCCCTGAAATAAACTGGGTTTCATCGGGCAGGCTAAAACATTCACGCTGGATTGAATCCAGTAATTGCTGATGATTCCCTCGCGGGAAATCTGTCCGGCCAATCGAGCCTTTAAACAGCACATCACCGGTCCAGAGCAAACCGTAATTGGCATTATAGAACATCACATGACCTGGGGTATGTCCCGGCGCAAAACGCACTTCAAACTGTTCATTGCCCAGCTGCAGCTGCTCACCACCTTCCAGCCACTGATCCACCTCGACCTTTTCAGGAATCGGGAAACCATAACGCGCCGATACTTCCTGAATCATATCCAGCCAGAATGCATCTTCCTTATGCGGGCCAATGACCGGCACATCCCAGCGTTTTTTTAAGGCACCGACAGCACCAGCATGATCCAGATGGCCATGAGTTAACCATAAGGCTTTCACAGTTAAGCCCAGTGCTTCAACTTCTGCCTGCAGCTTGTCCGGTTCGCCGCCCGCATCAATCAAAATGGCCTCTTTGCTTTCTGCATCCCAGACGATGGAACAATTTTGGGCAAATGCCGTGACCGGCACAATTTTGACTTGTAACATGGGTTAAGCGTCCTGTTGAAAATGGGCAAAAGTCTGTTTCAGCGCATCCAGATTAGCCTGAAGCAAGGCATTCAGCAATTGTAAATGATCGTCCCGCTGGTTGAGCGCCGGAATATAGGCATAGTGTTCCCCGCCCGCCTGCTGAAAAATCTCGGCATTTTGTATCGCCAGTTCTTCCAGGGTTTCCAGACAGTCGGCAGAAAATGCCGGACTCATGATCTGAACCGATTTAACTCCCTGCTGGCCCCATTCTTCGAGCAGCACATCGGTATAGGGCTTGACCCATTCTTGCTTGCCAAAACGTGACTGGAAGCTGATCGCCCACTGATCCTCATTTAAACCCAGCGCCTGCGCCACCAGTTGAGCGGTTGTGCGACTGCGCTCGGCATACGGGTCGCCTTTATCGGCATACGGCTGTGGAATACCGTGAAATGACATCAGCAGTTTTTCCGCCGGACCATGCTCGGCCTGAAATTCGCGCACACTCTGCGCCAAAGCCTGAATATACAAAGGATGCTGATAATAATCGCGGATAATGCTCAGCCCCGGCAAATTGCGCTGCTGCGGAATCCATTTGGCTATAGCATCATATAGCGGCGCGGTGGAAGTTGCGGAATATTGAGGGAATAGCGGCAGGACAAGGAGATGATCTTGCGGCTGCTGGGCCAGCTTTGCCAGCAAAGCGTCGATGCCCGGGTTGCCATAGGTCATGGCTGGCACAATATTCAGCTCAAATTCCGGGTAGAGCGGAGTTAAGGTCTGTCTGATGGCATCAACCTGCGCCTGCAAAATTTCGCGCATAGGCGAATCCTGATTCCAGACCATGGCATAAGCATGTGCCACGCGTTTGGGGCGAAACGGTAAAATAAACAGCCTTAAAATGATTTGCCACAGCAGTTTGGGAATTTCAATCACCCGCTGATCAGACAGGAACTGTTTCAGAAAACGTCGTACCGCGGGCACAGTCGGTGCATCCGGTGTGCCCAAATTGGCCAGAATAATGGTGATTTTCGGTTTCGCAACAACAGACATTAGGCTCTCAGGAATCATCAGGGAACGCGTTTACTTTAACAGCTTTCCCGTCTGTTACTAAATGAATTAATACGTCGATTTATATTGAAAAACACGATCATTATCAAGCAGGTTACTGTCCAGCAACTTCTGCCCTTTGGCTGTAGTCTGCCATAGCATACGCTGGCGTTCATCCCGGCCGGCCTGCACAATCCAGTCATTCTGGCGCATCTGCATTTTAATGGTATGCAAGGCACGAATATTGATTTGCGCCCGTGCCACCGCATGCGCCCGTGGCATTTCACGCCGCGCATCAGTCAGGCCGGTATCATTTAAATATTCATTCATGCGTTTGGAAAAATATTCTTCCGGGGTCGGATGAATAAAGGTCGAGCCTAAAATACTGAACAGCTGCGCCCAGGTCAGCTGTTTTTGTACTTTCAGTTCTTTAAAATTACCATCCTGATAGGCATGCATCCGGTATTCAAACTGGAAAGCTTCATGCATGGATACTTTGGGCAGGCTTAAAAACGGATCGGCTTCGGTCTTGCCGAGTTCATTTTTTAACTGGGCCACTTTGGCCTGTAGCTGCTCGATTTCATCATGCAGGGCCTGGGTATTTTGCGGACGCACCCAACCCACCACCGGATAACGCTCCAGCATTTGCGGCATATTAAAGCGTACTGCCAGCTCCAGATCACGCAAGCTGCGATAGCAAAACACCTGATCAACTTCCTGCTGCAACAGGCGACGGAATTCTTTAAATTTTTCCCGCAGTTCAGGTTTGGCATCCTGCAAGCTGGCATCACGTGAATCCGGGTCTTCATGCATAAACACAATCATCGGTTTCTGCTTGGTGACCGCGTAAATATATTCCAGATGCATATAGCCCACACCCGATACCGACTGCTCGCCATACTGGCTGCCCAATAACAGCACCACATAATCGCAGTCATCAATCTGACGACGGGCAAATGCCGTACTCAATGGCGTACGCTGCTCCAAGCCCCAGGAAAAGAAGCCCATTCCCACCAAGGTCTGTGTCAATACCATGCGTTCCGGCTGCATCTCTGAACCGGACGTAGAGATAAATACCTGATAGCGTTTATCGAGCATTGGCTCTCCTTCCTTCCCTCAATAGCTGAAGCGCCCAATGGGCATCAGTATTGTTCCCCAATCAAAAAATAAGTCATGCTGAAGCAATCATGTTGCTTTCTTTATGGAGCTGGCTTAGCGTGGCAGATTGGAAATTTTCCAGCGGATCTGCTCAGGCATCAGATGCCCGACAATCGGTTGTAAATGTTCAGCATTTTGACCGCTGACATAACAATGAATCTGCACCTGATCGGCTCGGCTCTGTTCAAATAATAACTCATTTTTCGTTAAAATGCGGGAAGTTTGACGCGCAACGGCAGTTCCTGAGTCAATTAATGTCAATTTCTGACCAAAAATAGACTGAATCGCAGTTTTTAAGAAGGGATAATGGGTACACCCCAGCACCAGATGATCTGCGCCAGCATCCACCACTGGCTGTAGCAGTTCACTTAAAGTAGTTAAACAGGCCGTGCTCATTTGTGCTCCGCTTTCCACAAAAGGCACCAGTTCAAGCGAAGTTAAAGGAATCACCTTGACCTCAGCCGGCAAGGCAAAACGCTGAATCACGTCTTTAATTAGCTGGCCACGAAAGGTCGCCGGTGTCGCCAGCACAGCCACGGTTTTGGTTTTGCTCTGCAGTACCGCCGGTTTTAAGGCTGGGACCAAACCAACAATCGGGAAATCTTCCCCATAATGCGCACGCAGATAATCCAGGCTAAAGGCCGAAGCAGTATTGCAGGCCACCACTGCAATTTTACAGCCCTGCCGATACAGCCACTCGATAGCCTGAGCGGTCAGTTCGCGAATTTCCTGATCATCACGCGGACCATAAGGCACATGCGCCGTGTCGGCATAATAAACAATCTGTTCATTGGGCAAATGCTGGGCAATTTCCAGCGCCACCGACAAGCCGCCAATGCCTGAATCAAAAATCCCGATTGGCGCATCCGCCTGCGCTCTGGTCATAGGGTGCAACAAAGGAGCAAGGGGATGAATGGCGGTCATGGCAGCGGAATGAGCAGTTTGAAATAGGATGGCTCAAGCTTAAACCTCAGGTGCCTAATTGCAATAGCAAATCACCACTTTTCAGGCTTAAAATCGCATCGCCTTCGGCATTTTCCTGCAAGCTGCCCAGCTCGACCAGATGAAAAAAAGCCGCGCGCTGGATCAGGGCATTTAGGCCAAAACGCACATGCACATAGGGACGCAACTCCCCTTCATATTCACGCATAAAGATCGGATGCTGCTCATCGACAATCACCAGGTCCTGGGTGGTAGTGGTCAGTTGCAGATAGGTCTTGCCTTCAATATCAACCTGATCTACCTGATTGACAAATAAAGGCTCATCTTCCACCTCAATTTCAATCTGCTCGACCGGGGTTTTTAAATAGAACGTGTGACCTTCTTTCCAGAGTACGGTAGAAAACAGCTCAATTAATGACTGGCGCTTCACCAATTGACCTTCGTGCCACCATTCTCCATTGGCTTTTACCGTTAAATCCATTTTGCCACAATGCTTTGGATGCCATTGCTCCAAAGGGGGAATTGACCTTTTGTGACCGGGCTGTGCATCTTTTAAGTATTGCGCAATGCCCATTAAATTTTTATCATCAGAAAATGCTACTTTTTTCGTCGGATTTGGTTCATTGTGCTCATTGTTCATCATTGAATACCCTGCTGACGGAAAAATAATATGATTCAGCCAATTGGCTAGACCAAGGTTTAAAACTATACTAGCCCACAATATAAAAGACACGATAGCAAATTTGTGTCTAGGAACTAAGAACACTCATGGCAGCACCGGATTCTGAGATGACGGTTGCCACCTTCTAGTATTATGAGGAGTCCTACATGGAACACATCGAACGTGAATCGATGGAGTTTGACGTAGTTATCGTAGGTGCTGGCCCTGCGGGTCTGTCTGCGGCGATTAAAATCCGTCAACTTGCAATTGAAAATAACCTGAATGATCTGTCCGTTTGTGTCGTAGAAAAAGGCTCCGAAGTCGGTGCGCACATCTTGTCAGGTGCGGTGCTGGAACCACGTGCCATCAATGAGCTGTTCCCGAACTGGAAAGAAGAAGGTGCACCGTTAAATGTACCGGTGACAGAAGATAAAACGTTCTTCCTGCTGTCTGAAACCACATCAAAAGAAGCACCACACTGGATGGTGCCAAAAACCATGCACAACAATGGCAACTATGTCATTTCACTGGGCAACGTGGTGCGCTGGTTAGGCCAGAAAGCCGAAGAACTGGAAGTGTCTATTTTCCCGGGCTTTGCGGCGTCTGAAATCCTGTACCATGAAGATGGCACAGTAAAAGGTATTCAAACCGGTGATATGGGCATTGGTAAAGATGGTGAACCGACCCACAACTTTGCCCCAGGTTATGAACTGCATGCCAAATACACCCTGTTTGCTGAAGGCTGTCGTGGTCACTTAGGCAAACGCCTGATCCAGAAATTTAATCTGGACAAAGATGCCGACCCTCAACACTACGGTATCGGCATTAAAGAGCTGTGGGAAATTGATCCGGCCAAACATAAACCAGGTCTGGTGATGCACGGTGCCGGCTGGCCATTGTCTGAAACCGGTTCTTCCGGCGGCTGGTGGCTCTACCACGCGGAAAACAACCAGGTCACGCTGGGGATGATCGTCGATCTGTCTTATGAAAATCCGCATATGTATCCATTTATGGAAATGCAGCGCTGGAAGACTCATCCTCTGATTAAGCAATACTTGGAAGGCGGTAAGCGTATTTCTTATGGTGCGCGTGCCGTAACCAAAGGTGGCTTTAACTCGCTGCCTAAATTCACTTTCCCGGGTGGTTCTTTAATTGGTGATGATGCAGGCTTCCTGAACTTTGCCAAAATCAAAGGCTCTCATACCGCAATGAAATCCGGCATGCTCTGTGGTGAGGCAGTCTTTGAAGCGATTGCTGCTGGTGTCGAAAAAGGTGGTGACTTGGCGATTGCCCGCGTGACTGAGGGTGAAGATTTCTTTGTAAAAGAATTAACCTCTTACACTGAGAAGTTCAACAACAGCTGGCTAAAAGAAGAGCTTTACAACGCGCGTAACTTTGGCCCGGCAATGCACAAGTTTGGTCAATGGTTTGGTGGTGCGTTTAACTTTATCGACCAGAACATCTTTAAAGTGCCATTTACCCTGCATGATTTAGTGCCTGACTTCAGCGCACTGAAAACCGTAGATGCGGTAAGCTTTAAGCCGAACTATCCAAAACCGGATGGCAAGCTGACCTTTGACCGTTTGTCTTCGGTGTTTGTATCCAATACCGTACATGAAGAAAACCAGCCAGCGCACCTGAAACTAACCAATGCGTCGATTCCAGTCGATGTGAACTTGCCTAAATGGGATGAGCCGGCACAGCGCTACTGCCCTGCGGGTGTGTATGAAATTATGGAAAATGATGATGGTTCCAAGCGCTTCCAGATTAACGCAGCCAACTGCGTACACTGCAAGACCTGTGACATTAAAGATCCATCACAGAACATCACCTGGGTAACACCGGAAGGTGGTGGTGGTCCAAACTATCCAAATATGTAATCTCGATTGAGATCAAAATAAACCCGCGTAAGCGGGTTTATTTTTTCTTTCTTAGATAAATCCAACTCAATAATTATAGCTATTTTTGTTATTTAAGTAAAAATATATACTAAAGTTATAGTAAGCCGTTCATGACTGAGTTTATTCTTCCCCATCAAACTGCCAATACACATCTCCCCAATCACTTTCAAAATCAGGGAAAATATCTCCGTGTTTAAAATATTGGCGTGAGTTTTCTTTGGCAAATGTATACCAGTAACCTGCGTGTGGGCAGGGTTCTCCAGCGAGTACAATATCAATTCTTTCTGGTTCTTGAGCTTCGACTTCCACTCGTTTTAATTCAGGCCATGTACTGTCTTTATCAAATCGAGCAATCCATTGTTTCGCACTTACTACATCAAAACGTGGGTTTGGATCATCTGACCATGCATCTAAGGTCGTAAGTTTTAAGTTATCACAACGTATCGGTTTAATTAGCTCATTTGCCAACACCAATAGATCAGGGACATCTTCTTCAACTGGATAAAGTGAGAGCTCACCCAAACGAATCCAAAGACTATATTGAGTCGGATTGTTCGAATCCTCTATTTTAGTTATTTCAATACGTGGATCATTGAGTTTTTCGCGAATTTGCTCTTCACTTAAACCTAACTTTTCTAGCCAATAGGGCGAAAGGGCTTTGTTGCACAAAGATTTCATAACTATATGATTTTAAAAGTTTTGATTATTTTTTGATCCAAAATTAAATTTATTTAAATCAGATGCTTACATATTTATGCAACAAAGCCACTATCCGATAAAAAGCATGGCCTTTAAAACCGCGGCATTGTCGGAGGATGACCTAGCCTTTTTTGACCAGATAATGAAATTCTTTATTGCCAGCAGCATCCAGCACTTCTTCCTGTAACAGCAGCTCATGGCCCAAATGCATACAGAATTTTGGAATATCCCACGAAGTAGAATTGTCGGTGGCAAAAATCTCCACCACATCGCCCGATTTAGATTTACGAATGGCTTGATGCAACATCATCACTGGTTCAGGGCAACGCAGACCGCGCGTATTTAGCTGAATGGCAGGGGTAATGGATGAATCAGACATAATAAAACTCGGCGAGATACAATTTTTCTATTCTAACACAAAGCCAGCAAAACCACTGATGCTGCAAGCTGGCTTTATCCGCCTGATAAATCATCAAATTCATTGTTTCAGCGAAAGTCGATAAACAATAGACAACTGTATTTTCTGCGGTATGATTAAATCAAGTTTTTTAGATACAACGAGTCTTTAGGAAGGATCATGCACGAGGAATCAGGCCCATCGTGGGGTATGCGTGGCTTACGTAAATGGTTAGGTACTGCACCGGAAACCCGCGATGAATTGCTAAAATTAGTACAAGATTCACGTCGTTTTTTAGAACCCGATACTGTGGCAATGCTGGAAGGTGTGCTGGATTTGCCGGCCACCAAAATCCGTGAGGTTATGACCCCGCGCACTTCCATGATCAGCTTGCAGGAAGATGATGAGCTGCTGGATATTCTGCATGTACTGGTCGAGTCGGCCCATTCACGCTTTCCGGTCTTCTCTTCAGACCAGCCTGACAATGTAGTGGGGATTCTGCTGGCCAAAGACTTGTTACCCTTTCTGACCGAACCAACGCCGAAGGTCGATATCCGGGCACTGATGCGTCAGCCACTGTTTGTGCCAGAAAGTGCGCGTTCCGATCAGGTCCTGCGTATGCTGAAAAATACCCAGACCCATATTGCCATTGTAATTGATGAATATGGCAGCACTTCAGGACTGGTAACCCTAGAAGATATTCTGGAAGAAATTGTTGGTGAAATTGAAGATGAGCATGATCAGGCCGATGCCGAAGCACAATACATTGTGCCCGATCATGATCCGCAGACCGCCAACACCTGGCTGGTACAGGCACTTACACCAATTGAACACTTTAACAATGTTTTAGATGCTGATTTTTCTGACGATGAAGTAGAAACTGTCGGCGGTTTACTGCTTCAGGAAATTGGATTGGTGAGTGATCTGCAAGGTCAAATTATTGAAATTGGGGATTGGCAGTTTAAGATTCTTGAAGCAGATGCACGCACTATTCATCTGATTCGAGCTGTACGTCAATGAGGACTTATTTCACCAAGCTGTTAGATTCATCCCAACAACACAAACAGCTCCCGCTAGTTTATCCCCTGCTGATTGCCTTAATCGCAGGTGCCATTTTCAGTTTTGCCCTGGCACCGTATTATTACTGGTGGATTGCCCTGCTGTCTCCGGCCTTGCTTTATGCAGTTTTACGTCAGCGCTCTGCCAAACAGGCCTTTTTTATTGGCTGGGCCTACGGTATTGGCCTGTGGTTTGTCGGTGCCTTCTGGCTATATACCTCCATTCATGTCTATGGAGATACCCCGGCCATTTTAAGCGTGCTGATGATTGCGATTATGGCCTTGGCCATGGGGCTATTTACCGCCATTCAAACCTGGCTGTATCGCCGCTTCTTCCCGGAAACGCCGCTAACTTTTGCGCCGCTGTGGGTGTTCTTTGAATGGGCCAAAACCTGGGTATTTACCGGTTTCCCGTGGCTATTTGTCGGCTATGCCTTTACTGAGCGTTTTCTGGACAGCTATGCGCCCTTATTCGGGGTGTTCGGAGTGTCGTTTGTGGCCATTATTCTGGCCTGTGCGCTGGTGGAAATTCTGAATAAACGCATCTTCTGGCTGGTGCCGTCATTGCTGCTCCTGGCCGGCGCTTGGGGTGCTTCCCAGCTCAACTTTGTCAGCGAGAAAGATGAACCGCCGCTGTCCGTATCCTTGATTCAGGGCAATATTCCGCAAGACCTGAAATGGCTGACCGAATATCAACTGAAAACCCTGTTAATCTACAGCGAACTGACCCGCACCGAATGGGGCCGCGACCTGATTGTCTGGCCGGAATCTTCCATTCCAATGTTCCAGACCGATATCGAACCGTTTTTAGCGGCCATGAAAACCGAGGCGGAAAAAACGGGAAGTGCCTGGGTCACCGGCATTCCGTATTGGGACCTGCCTGAATCGCAGCAAAATGGCCAGCCGATGTACTACAACAGTATTATGGCCACCGGTACAGATTCAGAAGGCTTATACAAGAAACAGCGCCTGGTGCCATTTGGTGAATATATTCCTTTATCCGGCCTGTTAAGCTGGGTCTTGCCGGCCTTGCAGAATGATCCATCCATGAGTGGTTTTTCGCGCGGTGCCAAAGAGCAAAAACCGCTGATGATTCATAACTCACCGTTGGGTGCAGCCATCTGTTATGAAGTGGCCTATCCGAATCTGACCCGTCGTAATGCCAGCCAGAGTGATTTTCTGGTGACTGTGTCCAATGATGCCTGGTTTACCGGTACAGCCGGCCCGTGGCAGCATTTACAGATGGTGCAGATGCGTGCCAAAGAAAATGGCCGCTGGTTTATTCGGGCCACCAATACCGGTGTGACCGCCTTTATTGACCATCAGGGCCATATTGTGCAGCAGGCTCCAATTGATCAGGAAGCAGTGCTGCGCGGTGAGTTACCGGCAATGCAGGGCCAGACCTTGTATACCCGCCTTAGTGATTGGCCGGTGCTGATCTTCTCCTTCCTGTTGCTGATTTTGGGCTGGATCTATCGTCCACGTAAGGTCGATGTCAGCTTTAAGTCGAGAAGATAATTCGCCTATGAAGTCCCCCTTTATCAAAGGGGGGTTAAGGGGATTAACTTTATAAATCCCTCCCTTGCGAAGCAGTGCTTCTCACCCTTTGTAAAAGGGAGGCGTAATAAAAAAACCGAGGTGCATGCCTCGGTTTTTTTTATTTTGTCTATATTTAAAGCTGGGTCACCAGATAGGACAGCATCGCCGCCAGAGAGAACATCGGCAAATAACGATAGACTTTTACCACTGCCTGCTCAAAGCAAGAGGCCTGTTCTGGTTCTAGTTTTAAAATAGTGGCTTGTAGCGCCGACCAGAAACTTAAGAGCAAGCACGAGCTCATCAGGCTCAGCGCGAAGAAACCGACCATAATCTGGCTGCTGCCTTCGGTGCTTTGCCAGAGATGCAAAAAGCCCTGACTCAAGGGAAGCAGGCTTAAAATCAGCAGAACAGACTTCAGCATCGTCCAGTGAAACTGGTTAAT
The DNA here is from genome assembly GCF_049546925.1 of Acinetobacter sp. AND/436. Lineage (NCBI taxonomy): Bacteria > Pseudomonadati > Pseudomonadota > Gammaproteobacteria > Moraxellales > Moraxellaceae > Acinetobacter > Acinetobacter sp. AND/436. Next base: position 185,700 of record NZ_JBMXBO010000004.1, on the reverse strand, counting down.
TTCATCCGACAAGATTAATGCTTTCATACCATCCTCCAGACAAATATGTGCCTTTTGACTTATTATGAACGGTTTTAATGAAATAAATAGATGATATTGCTCCACATTCCCGGGATTATTGTAATCAGTACTGTTGGGAATAATTCTTATTATGAATCTCAAATCTGGAAGATTATCTTAAATCTATATTTATCAAGATATTAGTATATTTTTTATAATTAAGAGCTATTATCACTTCACCTTTAATTGAATAGTCCAATCAGGTGAAGTGATATATTCCATCACGGCATTTATAATCAAGCCGGCTTAAGGCTAATAATAAATATCGGCATCGGTGCCTTCACCGCCCTGCTGACCATCTGCACCAAAAGAATACAGGTCAAAAGCGCGACCTTCAGAGCCTGGAATTACATATTGAATGTCATTGTCCCAGCTGTCTTTTGGATAACCGCCTTTGACATAACCACCCGGCAACCAGTTTTTAGCTGACGCGGGCTGATTGACCAGCGCATCTAAACCGCCATCCTGCATGGATGGATAACGGCCATTGTCCAGCTTGTATTGATCCAGCGCGCCGGCCACACCTTTTAAGGTAATTGCGGTGGTATCGACTTTGGCTTTTTCACCACGGCCCATCACGTTCGGGACAATTAGCGCCGCCAGCACGCCTAAAATGACAATCACCACCATTACTTCAATGAGGGTAAAACCGGCCTGTTTATTCGAATAGGATTTCCGTTGCATCAGGTTCTCTCTTGAATCTTTCATCATTTGTTATCTTCAATGGGTCTCGATTTAAATCATATTATTCATATTGACAATAGGCAGCATCACCGCAATCACAATCACCAGCACAATACTGGCCATCAGCACCAGCATTAAGGGCTCCAGCAGCGCCAGTAAGGTCGAGATGAGCGTGGTCACCTCCCGATCCTGCATGGTCGATGCGCGCTCCAGCATCCGGTCGAGCTCACCCGATGCTTCACCACTTTTAATCATTTGTACCATCATCGGCGGGAAATAACCACTGCGCTCCAGTTGGGTGCCCAAGTTCCCCCCTTCGGTGACTTTCTCGGCCGCCAGATTAACCGAATCGCGGATCACCCAGTTACTGCTGACCGCAGCGCCAATTTTTAAGGCATCAACCAATGGTACACCGGACTGGGTCAGAATCGACAGGGTGCTGGCAAAACGTGCTGCGTTTATACCACGTGACAGTTTACCAAATAGTGGCAGTTTGAGGGTTAAACGATCAAATGCATAATGGCCGGCCGAGGTTTTTAAAAAGCGGACCAACAGGAAGATGCCCAGAATCGTCCCGACCAGCAAAAAGGGCCAGGCCAGACGGATAAAATCACTGGCTTGCATTAACGCCACGGTAATCCACGGCAAGGCGCCTTTGTCCTGATCAAAGGTTTTGACAATATCCGGCACCACATAGGTCATCAGCCCCATCACAATCGCGAAGGACATCAGCATTAAAATAATCGGATAAATCATCGCGCCCTGCACTTTTTTCTGCATGGCAAAGCGGTTTTCAGTGTAGTCCGACAGCTGGTCCAAAATTAAATCCAGATGTCCAGAACGTTCCCCGGCGGCAATGGTGGCAATATATAAATCCGGAAAATGCCCCGACTGCTGTAAGGCATTGGCCAGTGAATATCCTTCTAAAACCTTGGAGCGTACCGACAGCAATAAATTCTGCACATGGACTTTTTCACTTTGCTTGGCCACGGCGCGCAAGGCTTCTTCCAGCGGAATGGCTGCGGCCACCAGTACCGACAGCTGCCGGGTCATTAAGGCCAGATCATAAGCGGTCATTTTTTTCTGGAACCAGCGCTGGGCCTGATGCTTCTGTTTTTGTTCTACCGGATCAACACTAATCGGGATAAGGGCCTTGTCACGCAATTGCTGACGAATCTGCCGTGCAGAATCCCCTTCTAAAACCCCTTTTTGCTGCTTTCCTGATGCATCAAGGGCTGTAAACTGATATGCAGGCATTGTAATGCTCTAATTTTCCAAAAAATTATTCAACGCAGTTGCGTCTCACCACCAAAATCATTCATATTCTGAGATATAAATTATTTGCTCACTCTATCATAACTCCAGATCGAGCACGACGACATTTTCATCAGGAAGCAGACCCGCTGTTATGCCAAATTCGCCCGTTCATCCCGCCCCCATCTACCGTGTTCGTGTAGCTGTTCCGGTCTATCTGTATGACGGGTTTGACTATATGCTCAGTGCGGCTGAATATCAGCAGGCTGCCGTTGGCGCGCGGGTGCTGGTGTCCTTTGGCCGGCAGAATCTGGTGGGCATCATTATTGAAAAACTCCCGCCCGATCATCCGCTTGACCCCAAGATTAAACTGAAAGCCATTAGCGAGCTGCTCGACCAGCAGCCGATTCTAGATCAGAAAGTTTTAACTTTGTTGACATGGTCGGCGCAGTATTATCAGTTTCCGATTGGCGAAGTGATGCATAGCGCCCTGCCCAGCCTGTTACGTCAGGGACGCCCGTATAATTTACTGGCACGAATGTGGAAACTACTGGATGATCAGGCCGAAGCCAAACTGAAGCGCTCCGAGAAGCAGCAGGAGGCCTATAAAGTCCTGAAGCTGCATCCGAGCGGGACTTCAGAAAATATCCTGAATCTGGCCGGTATTGAAACTGCAACCTTAAAAGCGCTGGAAAAAAAGCAGATTTGCTATTGCGATCTGGAGCAGCAGGATTTTAGCCCGGTGCCAATGACGCTGGCGCAAATGCCGTTAACTCCGAACAGTGACCAGAAACGGGCCATTGAAACCGTACTGAAAGCGCAGCATCGTTATCAGGCCTTTTTACTCGATGGTCTGACCGGTAGTGGTAAAACCGAAGTCTATCTGCAGATCATGCAAGAGGTGCTAAAACAAGGTAAACAGGTATTGGTGCTGGTGCCGGAAATTGGCCTGACTCCTCAAACCATTAGCCGCTTCCAGTCACGTTTTCACTGTCATATTGCGCTGCTGCATTCCGGTTTAAATGACAGCAAACGTTTGCAGGCCTGGCAGGTCGCCCAGACCGGCAAGGCTTCGATTATTCTTGGTACACGCTCGGCAATTTATACCCCGCTGCCCAATCTGGGGCTGATTATTCTGGATGAAGAACACGACCTGTCATTTAAACAGCAGGAAGGCTTTCGTTACCATGCCCGTGATGTAGCCTTATACCGTGCCCATTTAGAACACTGCCCGGTGATTCTCGGTTCGGCTACCCCTAGTATTGACAGCTATGCCCTGACCGAACAGGGTAAAATGACCCGTCTGGAACTGAACCAGCGTGCCGGCCCGGCACTGATGCCGAAAATTCACATCATTGATTTAAAAGTTGCGCAAAAACAGCAAGGTCTAAGCTTGCTGCTGATTCAGGAAATCAAAAAACGCCTGCAGAAAAAAGAACAGGTGCTGATTTTCTTAAACCGCCGTGGTTATGCGCCGGTGCTGGTCTGTGACAGCTGCGGCTGGCAGGCACAATGCCCACACTGTGATGCCAACTTTACCCTGCATCATAGTCCATATACCCATCTGCATTGCCATCATTGTGGCACCATTCACCGCAAGCCGGAGCAATGCCCGCAGTGCCAGCATAGCGAACTGAAAACCCTGGGCATGGGCACGGCCAAGGTTGAAGAAAACCTGCAACATCTGTTCCCGGACTATGAGGTGGTGCGGGTAGACCGCGATTCCACCAGCCGCGTCGGCAGCTGGCAAAAAATTTATGACCGCATTCAAACCAGCCAGCCACTGATTCTGCTTGGCACCCAAATGCTGGCCAAAGGGCATCATTTTCCTTATGTCACCTTAGTAGCGATTTTAGATATTGATGCCGGCCTGTTAAGTGTTGATATCCGGGCACCGGAACGGACTGCGCAGCTGATTGTGCAGGTGGCCGGTCGTGCCGGTCGCGGTGAGCATAAAGGCGATGTCTATTTACAGACCCTGCGTCCTGATCATCCGCTGCTGAGCACGCTGGTCGAGCAGGATTATCGTGCCTTTGCCCGGCAAACCTTAAAAGAACGTCAGGCCGCCCTGCTGCCCCCATTTCGCTATACCGCCCTGATTCGCTGTGAATCGAAAAGTCAGGAGCAGAATCAGCAGTTTTTACAGCAACATGCCCAGTGGCTGCGAGAAAATTCTGAACAGTTAATTGATATCTGGGGCCCGATTCCAGCGCCAATGGAACGCAAGGCCGGCCGCTATCAGGCGCATCTGGTGCTGTTGTCGCAAGATCGCGCCCGTTTACATTTTTATCTACGTGCATGGTGGCAAAATATGTTGCATCACAAGCCATCAAATATGAAACTTAGCTTAGATATAGACCCTCAGGAATTCAGTTAACCACTGACTTTGGCTGCAGCCTGAGGGCACCATAACTCCTAGGATTGTCGATGTCGTTACTGCTGCAAATCACCCTGTTTCTGGGTGCCTCTTTATTACTGGTTCCGCTGCTCAAGCGTTTTGGGATTGCCACCGTACTCGGCTATCTGTTTACCGGTATTTTATTGGGCCCGAGTGTGTTCAATATCGCCAGCGACCCGGAAGCCATTCAGGAACTGGCTGAATTTGGCGTCATTTTACTGATGTTCATTATTGGTCTGGAACTCAGACCCCAGCGGCTCTGGCAAATGCGTCAGTCGATTTTTGTCATGGGCAGCGCGCAGGTGGCCGTCACTGGCCTGTTACTGGCGATTCTGGTGTTTTTCAGTTTGCAGCAGCAGATTGCCGCCAGCCTGATTATTGGTTTTGCCCTGGCCCTGTCCTCAACCGCCTTTGTGCTGCAACTCTTGAATGAAAAACAGCAACTGAACAGCAGTTATGGCCAGCAGTCTTTTTCAATTCTGCTATTTCAGGATATCGCCGCCATTCCATTAATTGCAATTATTCCCTTGCTGGCCGGTACTGAATCGACCCATCACGGGCTGGCCTATTTCGCCGCGATTTTAGCCACCTTTAGCGGGCTGTTTTTATTTAGCCGTTATCTCATGCGCCCGTTTTTCCGTTTTGTTGCCAAAACCGGCGCGCATGAGCTGATTACCGCGGTCGGCCTGTTTATTGTGCTGGCCGTGGTCTGCCTGATGGATGTCTTGGGGATTAGCACCACGCTTGGCGCCTTCCTGACCGGGGTGCTACTGGCCGATTCCGAATTCCGACATGAACTGGAAGCCAGTATTGCACCGTTTAAAGGACTATTGCTCGGCCTGTTTTTCATGACCGTGGGGATGACCACTCAGATGTCCCTGCTGATCGACAGTCCACTGTTCATTCTCGGCGGCGCCTTAGTACTGCTGTTGGTGAAATTTATTTCCCTGACCGCAATTGCCCGGTATTTTAAATATTCCTGGCAAAACAGTTTGCTACTGGCCACCTGTCTGGCGCAAGGCGGTGAATTTGCCTTTGTGGTGTTACAGGTTGCCTTAACAGAAAAAGTGGTGGCACAGGCCATTTTAGAGCCGATTACCCTGATGGTGACCCTGTCGATGGTGCTAACCCCGGTGCTGTACTGGTTCATGACCAGTCAAGTGATTCCGCGTCTGAATCAGGACAAGACGCCGGAATATGACCAGATTCCCGATGCGCATCCAGTGCTGATTATTGCCGGTTTTGGCCGGGTTGGGCAGATTATTGCGCGGGTGGCCTATTTGCAGCATCTACCCTATACCGCCATTGACAGCAATCTGGATAAAGTCGATTTTGTGCGCAATTATGGCGGTAAAGTCTATTATGGCGATGCCACCCAGCCCGATATTTTACGTGCTGCGGGGATTGAACATGCCAAGACCTTTATTCTGGCCATTGATGATATTGAAGACTCGATGAATGTGGCCCGGCATATCCGCCTGAATTATCCGCAGCTCAAACTGCTGGTGCGTGCCCGTGACCGCCATCATGTGCATTTATTGCGGGATTTAGGCGTTGAACACATCTGGCGTGAAACCTATTTATCTTCTTTAGGCATGGCCTATTGCGCGCTACGCGACCAGGGTATTGCAGAAGAAGATGCTTACAAGAGTATCGAATTGTTTCGCAGTTATGATGAAAAATTACTGGCCCAGCAGCAGAACATTTATACCGATGAGCAAAAAATCTATGAAACTCATCGCAATGCACTGGCCGAGCTGGAGCACCTGTTCGAGAATGATGCTCAGGTCCGGGAAAGCCCGACCGGTGTAGATTTAAAGCGTTCACTACAAAACCATCATATTGATGTAACACGTAATGAATCAAACTGACTTGTGATTTACAATATCATCACCATTAATGCAGGGTTATGGAGAATTTTATGTCTGATTTACGCCAACGCTTTTTTATTGAAGATAGCCCTGTCCGCGGTGAGATTGTTCATCTTGAAGAAGCCCTGCAAACCATTTTGGCCCAACGTGACTATGCGCCTGCCATCCAGGTCCTTTTGGGAGAAATGCTCAGTGCCACCGCTTTGCTGGCCAGTACCTTAAAAATTAAAGGTCGGATTAGCCTGCAAATTCAGGCCAGCGGCACCTTTAAATGGGCAATGGCCGAATGTAATCATCTGGGTGAAATTCGTGCTTTGGCAGATTATGAACCAGATCCACATTTCCAGCAGGCTGAAGACAGCAGCACGGTACTCAAAACCCTGGTCAATCCGGTGCTGTTTATTAATATTGAACCGGAATTTGGTGAGCGTTATCAGGGTATTGTGCCTTTAGACAAGCCAAATCTGGCCGGCTGCCTGATGCAATACTATGATTTATCTGCACAAATTCCCACCCGTATTGTACTGGCCAGCAACGACCAGCGTTCTGGCGGCTTGCTGATTCAGCTGTTACCGCGAAATAGCGAAGAAGAACAGCAACGTGTAGATGAAGATTTATGGCCACGTCTGACCATGCTGACCGAAACCCTGAAAACCAGCGAACTGACCGATCTGGAAGTTCAGGAAGTATTGTACCGTCTGTACAACGAAGAAGAAGTACGTCTGCCAGAAGTTGAACATCTTAAATTTGGCTGTACCTGTTCCAAAGAACGCTGTGCTACGGCACTGACCCAGATTGGGGCCAATGCAGTACGCGAAACCTTGGAACATCAAAACCCGATTGTGATGGATTGCCAGTTCTGTAATGCACGTTATCAGTTTACTGCAGAAGAAGCACTCGGCCTGTTTGGTGAACACCTAAGCTAAGCCGCACAATTTAAAATGACCAAGAGATCAAACCGGAGAACGGTTTGGTCTCTTTTTTATGTTCAGTTTCATGCGCTTATTCAATCTTTATGACCCTGTAAATATAGGTTCGAATAGCGCACGCTTTTTACTGAACTCAGCATCAATCTCGCTCAAGCCGTTACTCATCTTTTTTAAGCTATGGGGTTGCGACAAACCATACCGCTTTATTCATCTAGCGCAAGCACACATTCTCTGTATAACCTGACTGATGAATTCAAGCGTGTGCAATAGTTGCAACTATTTAGTGGTTTCTCATCTTATTGTGATCGCTTTCACTTATTATTTCATTGATTTAACAGTATTTTCTTCTATAGAATTAGGCACTTTACTCTAATTTTAATAACGTGCATGGCGTTGGGGATAATAATCATGAAAAAGGGGTTTACAGGGATTGTTGCTGGATTGCTTTTGGCAACAGTTTCAGGCGTATCTTTCGCAGAGAATGATCCATTGGTGGGGAAATGGAAAACAATTGATGACCGTACCAGTTATTCCCGTGCCGATGTCGAAATCCGTAAAAAGCCAGATGGCACCTATGAAGGTATTATTGTTGAAACCCGCAACATTCCGGGCGCAGAAAAAATGAATATTTGCCACCAATGTCCGGGCCAGCTTAAAAACAAACCGTTTATCGGCTTGCCATTTATCTGGGGCTTTAGGCAGGATCCAAAAAACCCGTTACAGTTTGTGCAAGGCAGTGTACTCGACCCGATTGGCGGCAAAGTCTATAAAGGCAAGGCACGCCTAAGTGCCAACGGTAAACGCCTGACCTTACGCGGCTATGTCGGTGTTTCCGTGATTGGTCGTAGCGTGACCTGGATTAAATACTGATTCTTCAACAGGTTTACAAGAGGCTTCTACGGAAGCCTTCATTTTATCTTAATGATATGGACATAATTTGAAACAATATAGTTGCTCTACCCTCTGTCCGTCCCTCTCGAAAGCCTGAATAATGAATAAAATTTAAACAGTTTATTTAAACTGGAGATTAGCCAAAAGTAGGCCTGCTGAGCGTCCTTGGTGCCAGCAAAATGGCGAAAAAGCAAGCAAGGCTACGTTTCAAGCACAAAGGAATACCAAACAAAACAGCCAAATGCTGAAATATGGTTTTAAATAAAATTAATCCTTCAGATAAAACAACAAGAGCGCAGCGCATAGACCCGAAATTACGTTAGAACAACCCATGCATCTGCTCTTCCTTGTTTTAACAAGTTCAAGCTAAAAGGAGTAAGCCATGACCACGATCCAATATCGCGAAAACTCCCAGTCTGGTCGCCCACAAGCTGAAATTATAGATGAGCGCGTATCTTTTGATTTAGAGCATTTTGCTGAAGCTTGTGGTCAAAGCCCGGAATGGATATTACAGCTTTTAGAATATGACATTCTCCCTTCACGTCCGGAAGAACGGATTCACCAGTTTTTTGGGGAAGATGTCTCTCGTGCCCGCCAGGCCTATCGCCTGCAACGTGATTTTAATGCCAGCTTTTCTGCCGTCGCCATGATGCTCGACCTGATTGATGAACTGCAAAATTTGCGCAAAGAAGTCAAACATCTACATTTAAGACAAAGCTAGGCACCACGCCATTTACTCTCTACAGGGAAATCTGCGTATTTCCCTCTCTTTATTTTTGGGAAAATAGACGGTCGCAATGAAAACAAAAGAATGCAACAAAAAGGTCAAACTCATGTTCCCGGAGTTTCGGGAATTAATGCAACAACTGCGCGAAGACAACCCACATTTTGCGCGCCTGTTTGAAGATCATGAACATCTGGACCGGAAAATCAGCCAGCTCGAGCTTGATCCGGTTCATCAGATTAATGATGATATCGAGGCGCTGAAACGCAAAAAATTAAAACTGAAAGATCAGATTTATCAGCTTTTGCAGCAGGCCCAGCAAAATCCTTCATCTTCACCTTAACCGGTTTTTATTGCAGTGCGATGAAATCTGCACGCTGCCCGAAAGAAAGCAGATGCTTTCTTTCGGGCAGGCAAATGAAGGCTGCATTATTTTGGTTTAAGCTGAGAATCTCGAAGAGCGTTCTGACCTTCCGGCAGTAATGGCTTGCCAGGCACATAATCCAGAAACCAGAACAGGTCCATCCGGGTCCGATCCGGCCGCTGCGAAAGCATGTCCAGCACACTTTTTTCACCGCGTCCCACCATATGCCGCCGATAAAAATAATACAGCAGCAACAAGGTGGTAATAAGCATGGTGCCAAGCATCACCCAGAAAGCATAGGGTGAATCCAGCCCCGGAATCATCACGAAATTCATGCCGTAAATTCCGGTTAACAGGGTTAAGGGTGCAAACACCGCGGTAATAATCGCCAGAATCCGCATATTTTCATTGGTCTGGTTGGCAATGGCAGAAAAATGCAGGTCTATGGCCGCCTGAATGGCACTTCTTAAACGCAAGGTATGTTTCTGGATGCGGGCCACATGGCTGCTTAAGTCATCTACCCGCACCAGCATGATTTCCTGTTTTTCACTGCGTTTCTTGCCTTTTAAATGCAGATAGTTTTCGACAATTTCATCGCGCAGTTCCTGCAAGGTATCAATCTGTTCTTCACACAGATTTTCCACATGCTGAAATGCCATATTTTCCTGTAGCAACTGATGCCACTGGTTAAAACGGCGATGGCCCTGCAACAGCTCACGCTGCCAAAACTCGACCCGGCGGGTTAAAGGATGACGCAGGTTTAAATAGTCATCGACCATACTGTTCAGTAAACGTAAGGCCAAATCTAGAGGCGAGGTCGCCAGTTTTTTTGGTTTATTCTGCTCTTCAGCCGGCCGGCTTAAAATGGTATCTAAACGGGCAATATAATTTTCGATGGCTTTATTGCCCTGCTCACTCACCGTAATAAGCACCTGCGGGGTCAGAATAAAACTGACCGGTGTGGTGCTTAAGCCAAACACATGCTCATGCGCTTCGTCATTAAAGTTATGAATCTGGTCATCCGGAGTAATCAGTTTGCGGAAAATCAGCAGGTCATAATCTTCCAGACTGTCGAAATTACAGGGATGTTCCAGATTTAAAATATCTCGCAGATGATATTCATTCAGCCACAGCTGGGTGTGCTGCAGTACCTGTTGCTGCCACTGTTCCGGATGCTGGCGTACATCTTCCCGGGTATAGTCCAGCCAGATAAATTCTGCCTCGGCGGCCGGCCCCCGATGCAGAAATAACTGTTGTGTGGTGTCATGGAGGGAAAAATAATACTGTTGCATCCGCGTGCATCCACATTCCTGTCATTTTATTTTGCGATCATGCCATAAAAAAGCCCGCTTCATAAAGCGGGCTTTTTCAATTCATCAGGGCCTGAAATTAAGCCTGATCAATGTCTTTCATGGTTAACTTGATACGGCCACGGTTGTCGACATCTGCAACCTGGACTTTCACTTCCTGGCCTTCTTTCAGTACGTCAGTCACGTTAGCTACACGCTCATTTGAAATTTGAGAAATGTGCAGCAGACCATCTGTACCCGGCATGATGTTTACGAAGGCACCGAATTCAACAATACGAATTACTTTACCGGCGTAGATTTTGCCTGGTTCAACTTCAGCAGTTAAAGCCTGAATTTTGGCAATAGCCGCTTGTGCAGCTGCTTTGGTTTCACCAAATACGCGAACGGTACCGTTGTCTTCAATATCAATTGCCGCTTTGGTTTCTTCAGTGATTTGACGAATGGTTGCACCGCCTTTACCAATCACGTCACGGATTTTGTCCGGGTTGATGGTAATGACCTGGAAGGTAGGCGCATGCATTGAAATTTCTGGACGTGCACGTGAAATCACTTTGTTCATTTCGTTCAGGATGTGCATACGACCGGTATAAGCCTGGTTCAATGCCACTTCCATGATCTCTTCAGTGATCCCTTCGATTTTGATGTCCATTTGCAGCGCAGTAATACCGTTGGCAGAACCGGCAACTTTAAAGTCCATGTCGCCCAGGTGGTCTTCGTCACCCAGGATGTCAGAAAGCACTGCGAAACGCTCGCCTTCTTTGACCAGACCCATCGCAATACCCGCAACTGGTGCTTTTAGTGGAACACCGGCATCCATCAGTGACAGAGATGCACCACATACAGACGCCATAGAAGATGAACCGTTCGATTCAGTAATGTCCGATACAATACGGATTACGTACGGGAAGCGGTCAGCAGCTGGAAGAACCGCTTGTACACCACGACGTGCCAGACGACCGTGACCGATTTCACGACGTTTAGGACCAGACTCACGACCCGTTTCACCAACCGAGTAAGCCGGGAAGTTGTAGTGCAACATGAAGTTGTCAGTTTTGGTTCCAGCCAGGGTATCAACCATTAATGCATCACGGGTGTTACCAAGAGTCGTTGTTACCAACGCCTGTGTTTCACCACGGGTGAACAGCGCAGAACCGTGAGCACGATCAAGAACGCCCACCTGTACATCTAACGCACGTACAGTTTTGGTGTCACGACCATCAATACGCGGCTTACCAGACAGGATGTTGTCACGTACAGTGCGGTATTTCAGATCTTCAAACAGTTCATTCAGGTCATCTGCGATGCCATCTACATCTTCTTCAGGTACGAACTGCGCAACCGCCTCTGCTTGCAATGCATCCAAAGCAGCATAACGGTCTTGTTTGATTGCAATGGTATAGGCTTCAGAGATTTTCGCTTCAAACGCTTCTTTTAATTTCGCGCGAAGGCCTTCATTTTTCTCTGGTGCAGTCCAGGTTGACTCAGTTGCGCCAGCCGCTGCTGCAAATTCATTAATCGCCTGAATCGCAATTTGCATTTCGTCATGACCGAATAACACTGCGCCTAGCATCTGGTCTTCAGACAGTTCTTTCGCTTCAGATTCAACCATCAGTACTGCAGCTTCTGTACCTGCAACCACGAGGTCAAGGTCAGACTGTGCCAGCTGTTCGTGGTTCGGGTTCAGGATGTATTCACCGTTGATTAAACCCACACGTGCTGCACCAATTGGGCCACGGAACGGTGTACCCGCAATTGCCAGTGCTGCTGAAGTACCTAACATGGCAGCAATATCCGCTTCCATGGTTTTGTCAGAAGAGACAACTGTTGCTGTTACCTGGATTTCGTTGTAATAACCTTCCGGGAACAATGGACGAATTGGACGATCAATAAGACGTGAAATTAAAGTTTCTGCCTCAGACGCACGGCCTTCACGTTTGCCATAACCACCCGGAATACGGCCAGCAGCGTATTGCTTTTCTTGATAGTTTACGGTTAGTGGGAAAAAGTCCTGACCGGCTTTTGCTGTTGGCTGTGCAACTACCGCCACCAGTACCGATACACCACCCATGGTGATTAAAACCGAGTTGGCCTGACGTGCAACACGACCGGTTTCCAGTACCACGTTGTACTGACCATATTGGAATTCTTTACGAATAATATTAAACATTGACATGTATTTTTGTTTCCTGATTTTATTCTAGTGGAGACCCCTAAGGTTTGGCATTCACGACTCAGGTTCAAGTAAATGACAAAGCTTAGAAGCCGACCTCACTAGAAATATAGGTTTTTTAAACACAAAGAAGGAGCGAAACAATCGCCCCTTCTTAATTACCCGGTCAACGCCGGGTACACTTTAGTTTTCAGACATACAGCGCAACGCATGCAATAACCCGAAAATAAAAGTCTAAATCGAATTAACGACGTAAACCTAAAGCACCGATCAACGCAACATAACGACCGTGATCTTTACCGTTTAAGTAGTCTAATAATTTACGACGTTGGTTAACCATACGGATCAGACCGCGACGGCTATGGTGGTCGTGTTTGTGCTCTTTGAAGTGACCTTGTAAGTCATTGATTTGAGCAGTTAAAAGAGCTACTTGAACTTCTGGTGAACCAGTGTCGTTTTCAGCACGAGCAAATTTAGCGATGATCTCTGCGCGATCTGCGTTTGTTAAAGCCATTCGATTTCTCCGAGATGCTTATAAAATACCTTGATAAAAATCAAACCGATGTCAAGCATCTGTCTGACTGCCGTGCATCACTACAGCAAGTGCATTATTTTAAGACAAAACCGCTTAAATTGCAAAACACAACGCGAAAAAGCCATGAATTATCCGATGCGATGTCACATGAATGATGCAGCGTCTGCCCGGAGGATTGATTCTGTTCATAAAACACCAAAGAGAAATCCGGGATGATGAAACGTAAATAAGCTGAAGTGGAATAAAAATAGCCCGGGAATAAATTCCCGGGCTATTTTTTGCGCTGTAGTTTCTTCTTTTTTCGTTGTTCTAATTTTATTTATTGTGATGTATAGCGAGGCTTTGGCCTTCTTCTAATCAACATTCCCTGTTTTAATTGGCTTTCCTTATGTGATAGATTTTGCCACAAGCCCTTGGGGAAAGAAGCAGATAATTACCTCTCTCCTTGTACGTTTTCGCTTACGTCGATGAATGACGCTTCATTTTTTTGATTTTGAACTGCCAATAAAAAAGCCCTGTAGTCTCTCCCAAAACTACAAGGCTTAGCGGCTGTAAGTTTCCTCTTTTTTTCACCTACTTCAATGTAAGCTCGCTGTCTCTCGACTTTCTTATTCTGGTTTTGCGATTTTCCTCAACTTTCCGTGTTGAGCTTTTGTGTGAAGTCATCTTCTCAAAAACTCAGGCAAAGCTCTATGCGCAAATTTCTCGAATCGTTGTAAGCATTTTCTTACAACGGCCGGGTTTATTTATGCCAACTTTATAATGACAAATGTTCATTTACTTTTTCTAACACACCACTGTTACGGCTGGTTTTCACGGTTAAGGCCTGTACCAGCGCCTGCCGGTCGGCCAGTAAACTCACCACCGATTTGGCCCGGGTAATGGCGGTATAGATCAGTTCCTTGCTCAGCAGATTCTGCGCGGCCTGATCCAGCACCACCGCCACATGCTGAAACTCCGAACCTTGAGATTTATGAATGGTCAGAGCAAATGCGGTTTCAATATTTTTTGGCAAGCGTGTGGCTGGCACCCATTTATCCAGACTCGGGAAATACACTTCAAACTGCCGGTTGCCCTCACGCAGACGTTGCAGACACAGGCCAATATCACCGTTGGACAGGCCGAGCTGATAGTCGTTATAGGTCATCATTACCGGCCGGCCGACATACCAGTCGCCCTGCTTGGCCACGTCCAGAACCAGTTGCTGCAACAAACGCTGCTCAATCTGCATGTTCAGCTGTTGCAAGCCCAAGCCACCATGCCGAATTGCAGTCAGAATCCGATACTGGTCAAAGGCTTTCACCACCTGCGCCACCACCGCGTCCGGATCATCGGCCTGTAAATACTGTTTTAGGCTGTGCACATAGCCCTGATAGCCCAGCATCAGTTTGTCATAATAGCCCTGCCCGGCTATGGGATCCGGGGCTTCATCGGGTAAATATTCCAGTTGCAGTACATCGGCCATGTCCTGCGTTAAAGTTACGGCCTGTAATTCGCCCGGCTGCACCAGCTGTGCGGCAAACTGCTGCAAGATTTGCGCGGCCGGCTGTTCAGCCGTTTGCTGCTGAATAAAGCGGGCCATTTCACCAATTAAGGCACCGGCTTTAAAACGGCGACTGGTGACCAGATGCACATGATTATCTGCCAGTGCCGGCACCTGCTGTAAATCGGCCAGTACCGAACCAACATCGACCGACGCCAGCTGCTGCGCATCTCCCAGTAAAATCACCCGGGTCTGTTCAGCAATGGCATTGAACAGCATACTGGCCAGATTCAGGTCCAGCATGGAGGCTTCATCAATCACAATCAGGTCATAAGGTAAAGGCTGCCGAGCATGAAAACGTGGCTGCTGCCGGTTGCCAAGGCCCAAAAGCCGGTGGATGGTAATTGGAGTCAGGCGTTTGAGATCGTCACTGACCAGATTGGCAATTTTCGGATCATCAAAGGAATTCTGCAGTGCTTCTTTCATACGCTGCGCGGCTTTTCCGGTCGGGGCTGCCATGGCAATCCGGATTTCCGGCAAGGCCTGGTTTAGCACGGCAATAATCCGCGCCAAAGTATAGGTTTTACCGGTACCCGGGCCGCCCGTAATCAGGTTAAAAGCGGTAGTCGCGGTCATTTTGAGCGCCTGCTGCTGGTGCTGGTCTTCCAATAAATGCAGATAGTCCGACACATCTACCGCCGTAACAACTTGCTGTTTTAAGCGTGCCACCTGCTGTGCCAGCGCCGACTCCAGCGCCCAATATCGGTACAGGTATAAATGCTGCTGGTCATAAATAAACGGCGCCACCGAACCCGGTTCAGAACCGGAGCCGACCAGATTGGCCAACGCTGCCACCTGTTCGGCAGAGGCGGCTATACAGCTGTCACCATTGAGAGTGGCTTCCAGCAACTGTGCGATGATTTTAGCGGAATCTTCTCGCTTTTCCGCCTGAAAAAAAGGCGCCTGTAAAAGATAGTTACTCCAAAGCGCAAACCATGCCGGGCTTTGTGTTTCAGGCGTTGCTGTTAAAACTGTCCGCTGGTTGTCCACACCATTATCCTCAAAGTTATCCACATGCTAAATCATTCTTTCTTTAAATGTTATTAAATGATTTAGGCAATTTTCCCCAGTTGATCGACAGTTGGATTCCCCAACAGTGCATCCAGTCGCAAAATAAACTCGACCGGCGGTTTCCAATGGTACACGCCCTGCCCGGCCTGACCATTCATGCCACGCAAATACAAATAGCTGGCCCCACCTAAATGTTGATAAATATCGTAATTTTCTAGATGGACTTTCAGGTAGCGATGCAGGGCTACCAGATACAGACCGGCCTGCAGCCAGTAACTGGACTGTGACATGCTGGCCTGCACCGAGGCCGCCTGATAATGCGACTGATCGGCGCCTAAAAAGTTACTTTTATAATCGGCAATATGGTAACGGTGGCCATCAAAATACACCAGGTCAATCGAACCGGTTAAATAGCGCGCCGAATTGGCATCATGAAAATCCAGCATCTGAATGCCATATTCATCAAACAGCTGATGAATCCGCTTGATCGCCAAGACCTGATCGGACAAGGACAGATAAAACGGAAATTCTGCCAGATGCTGCTCGGGCGCCAGCTGTTTTAACTGAAAGCCCGGATGCAGCGGTGTACTCAGCACATCCAGCAGCCATGCCGACAGCCAGCTCAGCAAGATTTCCTCCGTATGTTCCGGATATTCCTGACTAAACTTGTCCTGCAGCTCCTGCCACAAAGAAGGATAATCATTTTTAAAACGGCGCTGGATTTCCAGCGGCCAGTCCTGCTGATCCTGAAAATCAATGTGTTCAAAAATCTCATGCAGGAAATTACCGGCCAGCGTACCCATCGGGAACTGGCGTTTAATCCAGGCAATCGGCTGATTCAGGATGTCGACATCAGCCACCGCTACTGGCTGATGCAGTTCATCAGAGGCACTGCTGTGCTGCTCAATGTGCGCCGCCAGCGCATCAATCGCCTGTTTACGGCTTAAATGCTGGGCCAGAGCACTGAAACTGGTTTTACTGCGCGGATAAAAACGCTGCTGCGGGAAAGTCTTTGCCGTTAATGGCAGCGTCTGCTCATGCTGCTGCAGCTTCAGCCTTGGCGGCTTTTCAGTCAGCAACGCTTCATCGCCACAATGCGGATGCTGGAAAACGTCGCTGCCCTGACCGCGCCAGAAGGCCAGACCGGAGCAGGATTTTCCGCTCTGATCCTGCAAAATGGCATAGACCCGATGGCTGGCCCGGGTCAGTGCCACATACCACAAACGGCGCTGCTCGGCTTCGGCCCGGAGCTGATGCTGCTGTTGATCCTCTGCACTGAGCAAGGCTGCTGCATTTACCGCAATCAGACGCTGCTGCTCGGTTTGACCGGTCAGCGGATTGACCGCCTGAATGGTCGAAAAATTCAGGGTTTTGTTGACCTCACGAAAGTCCTTATCAGCCCCCAGCAAAAACACCACTTTAAATTCCAGCCCTTTGGACTGGTGGATGGTCATCAACTGTACCCCGGCGGCATTGGACAGTTTTCGCTCCAGTTCCCACTCGCGTTCACTTGGCGCCTGCAACTGTTTTAAATACCACTGATACAGGGTTTGTGCGCCCTGATAATGTTCGCTGTGCTGGCTAAGCAGTTCGCTTAAATGGCGCAGATTGACCACCACCCGTTCATTGTCACGGCTGTGATGGGCGACCAGATTCTCCCAGACCTGAAACAGGTTCAGGGCATATTGCCAGGCACTTAAAAAGCCTTTTTCAAACCAGATGCTGCGGATGCCGTCAAAATCATCCATAAACTGGCTCAAGCCAGCCGGATGGGCCTCCAGTTCCAGTAAGCGCTGTAAATTAAAATTCAGCAGGCGGCTTAACAAGGCTCTTTTGACTTTGGCTTCATCATAAGGATGCATAATTGCGATCAGCACCGCCCCCACATCTTTGGCGATCTGGCTGTCAAACACACTGCGTTTGGATGGACGGTTCACCCGAATCCCGAGCCGCTCCAGCTCGTACTGCACCTTGTCCAGCCCGTCATGGTTTTTGGACAGCACCGCAATATCATCTTCAATTAGCGGGCTGCGCTCCTGACCATTGTGCAGATAGATTTGCTGCTGCGCCGCCTGATTTAAAAGCGCCCGGATTTTCCAGGCCACCTGCAATGCTTCATTATTTTTGTCTTCCAGCATTAACCAGCGTAAGGGCTGCCGGTTCTCCCCTTGCCCGTCAATTAACGCCGGATGGGGGCGAGGTCCAGCTTCTACCAGGCTATATTGCACCTCTTCACCAAAATCCATCTGGCGCTGGAACAAGGCATCGACCACTTCCACCAAAGCCGGAATAGAACGATGATTGTATTTCAGGCTATACAGACGTCCCTGTTTGGCCTGCACA
Organism: Acinetobacter sp. AND/436; assembly: GCF_049546925.1. Lineage (NCBI taxonomy): Bacteria > Pseudomonadati > Pseudomonadota > Gammaproteobacteria > Moraxellales > Moraxellaceae > Acinetobacter > Acinetobacter sp. AND/436. The sequence goes on along the minus strand of NZ_JBMXBO010000004.1, from coordinate 167,613 downwards.
TCGGCCCGGGCCTTGTTATAGGTCAGCATATCACCGCCGCGGAAACCGTAAATGGCCTGTTTTGGATCACCCACCATAATCATGCAGCCCTGCTGATAATAGCGGGCATGACGCCAGATACTGGCCAGCATACTGTCCTGATCCTGGTTTGTATCCTGAAATTCATCGACCAGAATCAACGGATATTTACTGTGCACAAACTGGGCAAAACGCAGTCCCTGCTCGCCCTGCAAGGCTTCCGACAGGCTGCGGATCTGCTGGGCAAAGGTGGTTTCACCTTTTTGCTGCAACACCTGCGGCAGGCGTTTTTTTACTTCACGGCTTAAATAGTATTTGAGATAGGCATCCAGCAGCTCTAAATCCAGTTGCAGTTGCTGCAACTGCTGGCAGAAGGCTTTCAGCCGTTGAATCACCGCATGCTGTTCAAATTGCGTCAGCACCTCGTCCGGGCATTTGTTCAGCACTTTTTTGGTGGATAAATCGGTACACAGCTTTAAGGTTTTTTCAAAATGTGGTGCAAACAAGGCATAGCCACGTTGCTGGGACAACGCCTTTAGTAATGCCGGCAAAGCCTCGCATAAGGTGTGTTGCATCAGCTGATTGGTGCGCCACTTTTTCCCAACCAATGCAGCGTACTGGCCCTGCTCCAGATAATAGTCGCTTAGGCTGTCGACATCAGCCAGATCCAGCTGCAACAACTCATCAATGGCTGCTTCAAACTGGTTTAAATCCAGTTCGGGCGCCGGTACTTCACGAAACTGGGCCGAGGCAAAATTCAGGGTATTTTCAACAATACCCACATAGGCGTCGACATGCTTGAGTTTCTTTTGCAACAGCAGATAATTCACCACCTGCTGTGGCTGGGCCTGCAGCCATTGCCGCAGCACATCATGAATCAGCTGATGCACATAACTTTTGGCATCATCGGTAATATCGGCGCGTTCAATCTTGCCACATTCAAAACTGAATTCTCGCAATAGCTTCTGGCTAAAACTGTCTAAGGTACCCACAAACAGTTCATCCAGCTGGTCAATCACCAGCTTGAGCCGATCACGGGCAAAGTCCGGTTTGGCAGCATAATCCGCCAGCACTTTTTGTAACAGCGGATCGGACTCAGTCTGGGCCTTAGCTTGCAGTTCAGCTTCGGTATAAGACTGGCACTGTTCAAAATAACGCAGGGTTTCAACCAGACGTGCGCGAATACGGCTTTTCAGCTCGGCCGCGGCAGCGCGGGTAAAGGTGGTCGCCACCACCTGATGGGGTAAATAGGCTTCCAGAAAAATCCGTACAATCAGGCTGGATAAGGTATAGGTCTTGCCGGTGCCAGCTGAAGCTTCAATCCAGTGCAGCCCCTTGAACTGCATGTCAGTAATGGGCTGGAAAGATAGCGGCGAAGAATGTGGAGTAGCGGCCATCATTTACTCCTCAAGCGTCTGCTGGTGCCAGAAAATCGGCTGGTATAAATCATAGGAAAACTGTTCACAGGCATGCGCCAATAATAAACTGGCATCCTGCTCCTGCAAAATAAACTGCCAGTCACGATGATGCTTGCAGGCTTCGTTGTCGGCCACCGAAAAGGCACTAAACTGGCCCGAATCATTCCAGTCCTTATACAGCCCCTCCAGATCTTTCAGCTGCATACGCTGTTCGGCATCGGGTTCCCATTCATGCTGCTTGCCTTTTTCCGCCACTTTCAGCAGCAAGGCCGATGGCAGCACCAAAGGCTGGCGCTGGCCATAGTCCCAAGCCTTAAACCAGTGTTCCAGCCACTGTCTGGCCTGATTGGAACTGACTCCTTCACAGCAGACGGTATCATCACTAAATACCACAATCCGCTGATGCTGCTGGCCGCCATCACCCAGATTCAGATAGGCCAGCCAGAGCAGATATTCCAGCCAGAGTGCGGTACGGCGTTTGGCACGCGCACTGGACGCTTCCAGACTAACCCAGCGCTCGGCGCCCTGTTTTGGCAGGGTCAGGCGGATGTGCAAGTCAGGACGCACTTTCCAGACCTGTCGGGTGATAGTCGTTTCACTCGGTGCATAGTGCTGCAAGCGGGCCTGTAGCTGCTGCTGTTCGACCAGACTCATGGTCCAGCTGCCTTCACGAATTTTGCCAATCGGCAGGCGGTCTTGTAACAGTGCCGGATCGGGCGTATCGTGCTGCTGTTTCAGAAAATCGCGGATGGTATAGCGACCCAAACCATCCAGCAATAACGGCTCGGCCTGATCGCTGCGCTGTTCCGGACGTAGGTTTTCCACCCCGACACTTTTTAAATACAGCCGCGCCGGGAAAATCATGTCCTGAATCCATTGCTGGCTGTCCAGCACCTGCAAATCCTGGGTCAATAAAGGATAAGGCTGATTGGCCCAGTGACTGCGCTGCCCACCCGGCTGACGAATCTGCTGTGCCACTGCATACCACTGGTCCTGAAAACGGATGATCTCGCTGGATTCAAAACCGAGAGGATCAAACGGCTGTAAACGGTGCACACAGTACAGCTGACGCAACTGCTCCGGCACCTCAATCCCGTCAATACTCACGGTCTGGTTCAGCGCAGACTCGGGCTGCGGCGCGGCAACAATCAGCGCCAGATGCTGAATCAGCTCCTGCAAGATGCTGGACGGATCACGCACCTGCCCGTCATTGACATCAAAGCCGTTATAAAACAGCCAGACCTTGTCCTGCGCCAATAGCAGTGCATCCAAAAATGCACCCTGATCATCTTCCAGACGCGAGCGGTCACCCAGTTGCGGTTTCAGCAACTGCATTAAATCGAATGGCAGCTGCACATTACGATTCGGGAATTTGCCACTGTCCAGATTCAGCATCACCACCAGTTTATACGGCAGCGGACGCAGCTGGCCCAGCTGGCAAAAGGTAATCTGGCCGCTTGGTTCAGCCTGTTCCTGTTGTGCTGCCAGCTGTGCTTCAATTTCTTCCAATATATACGGCAAAGGCAGACTTAAGGCCGCCAGTGCATGCCGGTCCTGCTCATCATAATAGCTGGCCAAAGTCAGCATACGGTATTGCTTTTTAATGATTTTATAGACGTTTTCCAGCGCGGTGACACCAGCTGCGCTAAACTCGTCAATGTCTTGCATTAAGCGTTTTAGCCACTGTTCGGCCCGCGTGTTCTCGCCGCGTTCATGCGCAATCATCCAGTGCCGGCGCTCGGCCAGGTCCTGATAAATCTGGATCAGTTTGGCAATCAGTTCAAAATCGGCCGGCATTACCTCGGCAAAACATAGGGTGTCCTGAAACAGGGTATGTTCCGGAATGGCCAGCCCCAGCGCCAGACGATCCAGCGCAAATTTAAAACTGAAGCGATAATCCTGATCATCGGCGCTCAGGCTGCGCTGCAAATGCTCGGCATCAAAACCGCGTTTAAAACCGGCGGCACTAAGCAGCTCCAGCAAACGCTCCAGCTGGGTAATGTCCAGCTCATAACGCTGCAAACTGGCCGCTAGTCCCAGCCAGTCAGCAAATTCATCCAGACTAAAGCGGCCCTGTAACAGACGAATCCGGCCGGCCACGGCGCGCCAGGCATTGCTGACATCCAGCTGGCTGACCCCGGCAATCTGAATTGGCAAATACACGCTGTGCTGGGCCAACCGGCTACTGTCATGTAAGGGACTGCCCAGATCACGCGCACTCGGTGGCGGCGCAAAGACACTGCGGATTAAAGGCTCAAGCTCTTTTAAATTTGGACTTAAAACCAGAATATCGCTTGGCCGGCGTGGCTGCTCTTTTGTGCCTTGCGACAGCCAGTGCAGCAGCTGGTCTTTTAACACTTCCAGCTGACGCAGACTGGAATGGCAGACATGAATCTGGATGGAATCATCATGCTGCTCTAAAGCATATTGATGCGCGGCCGGTTCATTTAAATACAGGATATCGGCCTGCAGCTTGCCCAATAAGCTGGGCTGATAGTCATCAATAAACAGATCGGCCCAGACGCCTTCTTCACCGGAAGATAAGGCAGAGAGTAAGGAGAAATGATCGCGTGCCTGCTTGCCCAGACGGGTCAGCAAGGGATGACGCGACTCGCGGTTCTGGGCATTAAAATGCAGGGTAAACTGTTCGAAAAACTGAGCAATCTCGGCGTCATTGGCCTGTGGATGCTGCGCCAGAAAACGCTGTTTCACCCGCGCATCATAACGTGCCTTCCAGTTCGGATCGACACTGTCGGCCCAGTATTCCTGTGAAGGGTTATAATGCAGGATAAAAATTTCAATGTACTGACCTAAACGGCGCAGGAACTGTAACTGCTGCGGCGGCAAGTCCAGCAAGGTAAATACCACCAGCTGTTTCGGTAATTTGCGTAGCGCCTTGCCCGACTGCTCCGGACTGCCCAGCGCCTGCCAGAACAGCTGGTCAATCTGCTGCATCTGCTCAAAATCTTCATGAAAAACTGCCTGCCACAGCCAGCGCTGCCACGCCTCCAGTTCTTCTGCCTGCTGCAGCATAAAGCCCGACACTTCGCTGTCGGTTTTAAAGAACATCTGCTCCAGATCAAGGGCCTGATCACGGCCCCATTGCATCAGCCAGTTGGTCGGACAGCGGCACTGCTCGCCACAGCCTTTCTGGCAATGCCCGCGATAAGTCATATAGTGGCTAAACAGTTTGGATACCTGTTCGGCCACCCAGTACAGCATGCTCTGTTTTTTCAGCTGGCGTTCCAGCGGCTGTTCCAGCCGGTCAGCACTGGCATAAATCCGCTGGATAATCGGAAACAGCGCATGGCTGGTTGCTAGCGGATTCTGTTCCGGCTGAATAAATTCTTTTAGCGCCTGAAATATGCGCCATTTAATGATAATTCGTGGAATATTGGCTTGACGGACCAAGTCTTTCTGATCGTGCAGCACCCATTGATAGGCACTCCACTGGAAACCGCGAATCCGGTGATGAAACTCGGTATTGGCACAGATGCTTTGATGTTCGGCCAGACGTTGGGTTAACCAGGCTTCCACCGCAGGGGACGGCACAATAAAGTGCTGGGTTTTTAATACCTCCAGCGGATGCGCTGCAGGTTTACGGACTGTCTTCAGCATCGCCTCGACCAGTACATCGACACGCTGACTTTGAATGACATGAATCCCCATAACGCTCTACCCTGTTAAACTTTTGCCATGATATCTACAAAACCATAAAGATTCATTACTATACTTTTGCAGTTGCCTATGTCACTTTTAGCTCATGGTTCGATTCAAAAATGCTTTGAAATACGTACCTTAATAGTGCTTCAATAAAAAAATCGATACACCGCTTAAGGTATTTAATATTATGAAAATAGACAAGATTCCCAACTCGATTGACCCCAATTTAAATTTAGAGCAAGTTCGTGCTGACTGTCTGGAGCTGGTCAAAAAACGGGCCTACGTGTCCGCAGGCGCGGCGGTCATTCCGGTTCCATTTTTAGATGTCGTGATTGACGTCGGTATTTTGTCACAACTGATTCCTGAAATTAATGCCCGTTTTGGTCTGTCGCCGGAACAGGTCAGTGTCTATGACCCCGAAACCAAGCAGATTCACTGGCAGGAACTGCGTAAACGCGGCATTGAATTTTCCGGCCTGGTGGTGGCACGTACCGCCGTCAAAAAATCATTGAACAATGTTGCCGCGAAAGTGATCACGAAGCAAGTCACCAAATTTATTCCTTTAGGCGGACAGCTGGTGGCGGCCAGCCTGGGCTATTTTGTCATGAAGAAAGTCGCCGAAGCGCATGTGGAAGAAAGCTATAAGATTGCCAAAGGCATCCAGCAGAAACAGACCCAGGTGGTCAATGGCTAAGCCTTTTTCCTCAATCTGATGCCGGTCCAGTGACCGGCATTTTTATAGCGGATTCATGCCTGTTTGCTGCCGGCTTAATCAGCTTTCAGCTGTTTCAAGATGGTTTTCAGCACTTCAATCCGGGCACTGTTTTTGTCATTGGTGGCAATAATATGCCACGGTGCATCCTCGCTGCTGGTATGGGCAAACATATCGGCTGCGGCATTTAAATAATCATCCCAGCGGTTCCGGTTCCGCCAGTCTTCCTCAGTAATTTTAAAGCGTTTATGCGCAGTCTGTTCACGCGCTTTAAAACGCTGTTCCTGCTCATCTTTGCTAATCGCCAGCCAGAACTTGATAATCACGGTCTGATGCTCGGTTAAATCCTGCTCAAAGCGGTTAATTTCCGCATACGCGCGTTGCCATTCCAGGTCACTGGCAAAACCTTCAATCCGCTCCACCAGCACCCGGCCATACCAGGAACGGTCAAAAATACAGATTTTTTCTTCTGGTTGCAGCTTGGTCCAAAAACGCCATAAATAAGGCCGGCGTAATTCATATTTTTCCGGTGCGCCAATGGTATAAATTTCGTATTCACGCGGATCCAGCTTTTTCACAATCCGTTTAATTGCGCCGCCTTTGCCGGCTGCATCCATCCCTTCAAACACAATCACCACGTTGCGGTCATCAAAACGCAAGGCATCGGCCACTTTGCGGCTGAGTTTTTTGAGTTCGGCTTTATAGTCGCCCTCATCCAGCGCGGCATTGTCCGGATTGAGCAAGGCCTCGGGAATCGGCGCCTGCTGCCAGCTCTGCTCAACAGTTTTCGGATGCTCCGGGCAATCTTTAAAAGCCTGTAATACATGCTGGGCAAACTGCTGGTCACGCAGCTGCTCATCTTCACCATCAATAATAATCCAGTCATCGGTAAAACGCTGGCGCAGCTTTTGCAAGGTGTCGTACTGTTTCTTGTTGCGCCAGTCGAGGCCATTCATCTTATGCCAGCGCACTTCGCTCGGGTCCATCTCGTTCAGGCGTTTTTGCAGGGTTTTCCAGGACAGGTCAAACCAGATCTTGACCACATCGACCTGGTTGTTTTTTAAATCCTGTTCAAAGGCCCGAAAACGCTGCACATACTCATCAAACAGGCTGTCATCAAAAGGCTTCGAGACATGGGTGGCACTGCTGAGCAGATCGCTATACCAGTTGCCAAACAGAATCATGATCTGCCCTTCGGCCGGAATAAAACGCGCATAGGGCTGCCAGAAACTGGTTTTGAAATCAAACAGGTGTGCGGCATCGGCCTTCACATGCAAATAACGCGGATCGACCCATTCACGCAGCTGTTTCACCGCCTCGCCTTTGCCAGCCAGCTCAATGCCGCTGACCAGAATCACCAGACTTTTGGCATTGCTCTGACCGCGGCTGTCTTTTAGGGCATATTGTGCTTCAATCAGCTCGACAGACAGCTGATCTTCATCCATTAACTGAAATTCTGTTTGCGGGTTCTGCTCGGTCATAGGCACACACTCTTGTTTTATTGTTCCGTTCAGTATAACCAGCCTGCTGGCCGGGCGGCTGATGATTTTGTATAGCGCGTCTGTCTGATTTTGTCTATTTCTAGTGCAAACTGACCCGATGATCCTGAATCTGTCACCAATTTGTCATGGCCTGTGCATCTAACTGGCTTTAGAATGCCGCTTAAGTCAAAACAATTGAGACGCTCCATGTCCAAACTTGCGGTTTTAGATGACCTTTTAGAACTTTATAATCAATTTGAATATCATCGCCAGCCGGAAATTTTCACACGTTTGCAGGAAGTGCAGCTGTGGCAGAAACAGCGCATGCAACGTACCCATGCCCCGCATTTTGCCGAAAAAAATAATGTACTGATGGCCGAATATTTTCTAAACCGTTTATACGGCGGCCCCGATTTTGATGCGCTGGCCGGACAGATTGCGCGCCTGACCAAATACGCACATAAAGCAGAAAAACTGATTCCGGAAAATGCCATTAAAACCGGCACCTCCGGGGTGGCCCTGGCCATTTTAGCAGTGCAACTGGATGAACAGGTTGCCATTCAGCTGTTAAAGGATTATCCGGCGCAGACGCCATTGAGCGACGAGATGATGCGCCTGACCTATTTAAAGCTCGATCAGGGCACCGCGCGTTTAAAACAGCTGGACATGCTGGATGAACTGGGCAAAAGCCTGGACAAATACATGCGCTCCTTTATGGTTTATACCGCCTTTAAAATGTGTAAAGGCGCCGCGCATAAATACAATTTCGATATCATGTACGAGTTTATGCAAGATGGTTTTGTGGCCATGAAACCGCTGAAATCTGCAGAAAAATTTGTCCGCGAATTTACCGCAGTTGAACGCCAGATTATTGACAAAGTGCATCGGGGAGATCCGCAGCCCTTTCAATAAAGCCACATAATTTTTTGCATGTGATGGCCAAAATTTGGTACAAAAACAGCAGTAAAACGAATATGCATTCACGTTCATCAGGATAACAATTCAATTTTCTGTATTTTATTCCTGACAATTGCAGGCCGATGACTGTACAACGCCTAAGAATCTGTCATCATGCTTGCACTGCCACATCAACCCGATTTTCATGTTAGGAGTGACACTATGTCTAATGAAGAGCAAAAGCCTACCCATCCAGAAACGGCAACCAACACAGACAAAGTGAGCCCATTCTTAACCTCGCCATTACCGGAAGGTGCACCACAAGGTCAACAGCAGTCTCTAGAACAGCGCCTAACCGATACTCCGGTAACGGGCAGCATTCCAAAATACAACCTGCCACGTGGCGCCAATACCGGTAATGTCGGCACGACCACACATTTTGGCTACCAGACCGTAAACAGCGAAGAAAAAGCCCAGAAAGTGGCGGAAGTATTTCATTCGGTGGCCAGCAAATACGACATCATGAATGACCTGATGTCTTTTGGTATTCACCGTTTATGGAAACGCTTTGCGATTAACATGTCGGGTGTGCGTCGTGGCCAGCACGTACTGGATATTGCGGGCGGTACCGGTGATCTGGCCAAAGTTTTTAGCCGTGAAGTTGGTCCAAGCGGCCATGTGGTCCTTTCAGATATTAACGAATCGATGCTGAATGTCGGTCGTGACCGTCTGATTGATGCCGGCTGTACCAATGTCGATTTCGTTCTGGCCAATGCTGAAACACTTGAACCTTTTGCTGACAACAGCTTTGACCTGGTGACCATTTCTTTCGGTTTACGTAATGTGACCGATAAAGATGCTGCACTGCAAGCCATGTACCGCGTGCTTAAGCCAGGCGGCCGTTTACTGATCTTGGAATTCTCAAAACCGGTATTTGAACCGTTCTCGAAACTGTACGACCTGTACTCGTTCACTGCACTGCCAATCATGGGCAAACTGGTGGCGAATGATTCTGAAAGCTATAAATATCTGGCGGAATCAATCCGTATGCACCCAGACCAGCGCACCCTGAAAGGCATGATGGAAAATGCCGGCTTCCAGAACTGTGACTACCACAACCTGACCGGTGGTATTGTGGCGGTGCACCGCGGTTTTAAACTCTAATTCCGAAAAGGACACTGCTATGTGGTCGATTCTGGCCTTAGGTGCCGTTGAACGATGCATCCATCATGTCATTAATCTGGATGCGATTACCCGCATCCAGCTGAACCAGCTACAGGGCAAAACCCTGCGTGTGGTGATGGATGCGCCGCAACTGTCGGTAGATGTATTTTTTGATGAAAACAAGGTGCGTCTGGAGCCGACCGTTACCGGACAGGCAACCCAACCGTCTATTTTCGAGCAGCGCCCGTTTGAGCGCGAACAGCAGCTCAGTGAAGCCACCGCCACCTTGCAGGTCAAGAATGTGGTGGAACTGCTGAAACTGCTGCTGACCGATGATGTCGGCACCATTCCGGTACAAGGCGACTATAAGCTGCTACAGGACATCCAGCGTATTATCGAGCAGGCCGAACCCGATCTGGCCGCGCATCTGTCGCCATGGGTTGGCCCGACACTGGCACATGAGCTGGGTAAAATCCAGCTGGCGCCCAAGCAGCTGAAAAAAACCTTGCAAAGTCAGCTGTTTTTCGCCGAAGATGCCCTGAAAGAAGATTCCGGCCTGTTTGCACCGCGCTGGCAAATGGATGATCTGCAACAGGATACCCGCATCCTGAACCAGAATATCGACCGCGTAGAAGCCAAGATTCAACAGCTCCGCAAGCAACTTGAAGACACTCCAGATTCACACGACTAGGTAAAGAGATTTATGATTCCGCACGTTTCACGTTTAATCGAACTTTGGCGTATTGCTGCGCACTATAGACTCGACACGTTGTTCCCTGCGGAAGAATTACCAGAAAAAGCCCGCCATATTCTGAGTCTGATCCGGATGCATCCGGCGGCCTGGTCCAGTAAGGAACGGAAAAATCCGCTCAAGCTGAAACAGGCGCTGGAAGATATGGGACCGCTGGCGATTAAACTCGGTCAGCTGTTATCGACCCGTCGTGACCTGATTCCACCTGAAGTATTACAGCAGCTGGTCTTGCTGCAGGACCGGGTCAAACCCTTTGGTTCCGATGTCGCGCAAATGCGGATTCAGGAATCCTTAAAGGCCGATGTCAACACCCTGTTCGCGCGTTTTGATGAACAGCCGCTGGCAGCTGCTTCAATTGCCCAGGTGCATACCGCTGCCCTGCACGATGGCCGCGAAGTGGTGGTCAAAGTCACCCGTCCTAATATCCGCCAGCAGATTCTGCAGGATTTTGAAATTCTGCAATGGCTGGGCCATTTTCTGGAAAAACGTCTTGAAGCGGCACGCGCGCTGCATTTATCCGAAATTATTCAGGACTATCGCCAGATTATCCTGAAAGAACTCGATCTGACCTTAGAAGCCGATAATACCCGCCGTATGCGTCATTACTTCACCGGCTCCAGCATGATGTATGTGCCGGAAGTGTATATGGACAGCAAAGATGTGATGGTGGCCGAGCGGATTACCGGGGTACCAATTTCCGATGTGGCCACCTTTGACCGCTTGGGTATGGACCGCGCCGATCTGGCGCAAAAAGGCCTGACCATCTTCTTTACCCAGGTGTTCCGCGACAACTTCTTCCATGCCGACATGCACCCGGGCAATGTGTTTGTAGAAACCATCAATCCGCAAAACCCGCGCTTTATTGCGCTGGACTGCGCGATTATGGGCGAGCTGTCCAAGCACGATCAGATGACCGTAGCGCGCATGTTACTGGCAGTCATGAACAGCGACTTTATGCAGCTGATCCAGATTGTGCATCAGGCCGGCTGGATTCCACCGGGCACCGATCAGGATGCTTTGGCACGTGAAATGCGCCGTACGGTAGGACCGATGGTCTCCAAACCCATGCATGAGCTGGACTTTGCCGGCATTCTGATTGAAGTGATGGATATTGCCCGCCGTTTCCATCTGGAAATTCCTCCACAGTTAATGCTGCTGCTCAAAACGCTGGTGCATGTTGAAGGTCTAGGCACCGATCTGTATCCAGAACTGGACATCTGGAGTCTGGCCAAACCAATCCTCACCGATTGGGTCAAGGCACAAATGAATCCGCAGAAAAACCTGAAAGAGCTGGGACAAAAAATTCCGGACCTACTGTTGGGTGCGCAGGATTTACCGACCCTGATGATCGACAGCTTAAACGGCCTGAAAAACCAGTCGGCCTGGCATGCCAAACAGCTGAATGAACTGCAAAGTATGCGTCTGCAAATGGAACATCAGCAAAAACGCAGCTGGATTTTTGGTAGCGTAATGGCGATTCTGCTATCGATTGCGATTATTTCACCGTGGTTTGTCTCAGTCATTCTGATTGTGCTGGCCAGTATTCTGGCAGTCTGGCGCGTGGCCAAATAAGGCGAAATGGGCGAAGTTGCGTGAAGCCTTATATCCCCCATTATTTAAACCGGTCACATGACCGGTTTTTTATGCCACGCTATTGCAGACCACATGCCGGATGACTGAGCAGTCAGAGAGTGAACATTCCTGCCCTTGTGAGCCTTGGTCACTGGCCTAAAATACAGACAACTGTTTATTTTAGGCCAGTGACCATGATCCAGATTCTGCAAAAACGTCCACCTGCCCTCACCCTTCGTGCCGGTCATCTGGCCCGGCAGCTGATTGCCGAGCAGGGCCTACAACCCGATCAGGTCGATATGATTCCGGGTGCTGCCGGTGGTCCAAAAGGTATTGGTATTCAGGGACTGGATCAGGCCATTTTTGGCGAGTTTTTGCCGCAGTCAGCGCAGCGCCGCACCCTGATTGGTTCTTCAATTGGCAGCTGGCGTTTTGCCAGCATTCTGGCCTGGGGCGCCAAAGCAGGTACCGAACGGCTGGCAGACTTATATACCAATCTGAGCTTTCATAAAAAAATGTCACGGCAGGACGTCAGTCATGTCTGCCGCGATATGCTGTTGAATCTGGTCGATGGCAAGGCACAGCAGCTGGTCGATCATCCGGATTATCATCTGACCGTGCTCTCGGTAAAAGCGCAGCACATTTTCCAGAGTGACCGTGCACTGGCCCTACTGGCCTCGGTGGCTGGTATTGTCAGCGGCAATGCACTGGCTCGCAAACACAACCGCCTGTTTATGCAGCGCGTGATCAGCCAGCCAGCTCAAGGCAACCAGTTTCAGGTGCAGGATGATTTCTTTACCCATTATCATGCGCTAACGCCGGACAATGTCACCAGCTGGCTGATGGCTTCGGCCTCAATTCCGGGCGTGATGTCCGCAATTCGGGATATTCCGGAAGCGCCGGGCAGCTACCGCGATGGCGGCCTGATTGACTATCATATTGACCTGCCGTTTCAGAGTCAGGGACTGGTGCTGTATCCGCATTTTACCGATAGCATTACCCCAGGCTGGTTCGACAAAATGCTGAAACACCGCAAAGCCAATCCGGACAATCATGCACGGACCCTGCTGATTTCACCATCAGCCGAATATTTACAGTCTTTACCCCTGGGCCGCCTACCCGACCGCAAAGACTTTAATTTAAAAGGTATGGATCAGGCACAGCGCATTCAGCTCTGGAAGCAATGTATTGCGGAAAGTCAGCGTCTGGGCGATGAGTTTTTAGAACTGGTCGAAAAGCAGTGTTTGCCGGAGGTGTTACAGCCGCTTTAAACAGGACGATAAATGAATGTTAGAGTGGTAACATCCTGAGCAAAAATAGGCAAAGATTTTTTCCTGCAAGCCGGTCAGATACCGTACACTATAGCGTTTGCGCACTGGCGTAAATCTCGTTTTTCTGAACAAATTTTGGTGACATACTCATGAATAACTTGCAATGGCTCGATGAAGTAAAATTTAACGAACAGGGATTAGTGCCAGCCATTGCACAGCATCATCAAACCGGTCGGGTGTTGATGGTGGCCTGGATGAACCGCGAAGCGCTGGCCTTAACCGCAGAAAAAAATCAGGCGGTGTATTTTTCCCGTTCACGCAACAAACTCTGGCACAAAGGTGAAGAATCCGGTCATTTCCAGACCGTGCATGAAATCCGTCTGGACTGCGATGCTGATGTGATTATCCTGCAAATTGAACAGCATGGCGGCATTGCCTGCCATACTGGCCGTGAATCCTGCTTCTATCGCAAACTGACTCCGAATGGCTGGGAAATTGTTGATGCGCAGCTGAAAGACCCGAATGCGATTTATGGCGAGAAGTCCAGCAATCCGCACACCTTGGCCATGAATGCCTCCACTGCGCAATCTGAACAGGTCGAAATTCTGAGCTATTTAGGCAAAATGATGGCTGAACGTAAAGCCGCCGATCCGGATTCTTCGTATGTGGCCAAGCTGTATCACAAAGGCCTGAACAAGATTCTGGAAAAAGTTGGTGAAGAAAGCGTAGAAACTATTCTGGCAGCCAAGGAATATCAGGCTGCAGCTTATGAAGACAATAAAAATGACCTGATCTATGAAGTGGCTGACTTATGGTTCCACAGCCTGGTCATGCTCGGCTATTTCAATCTGGACCCGCAACTGATTCTGAATGAACTGGCACGCCGTCAGGGCTTATCCGGTCTGGTGGAAAAAGCCAACCGTACTCAGGCTTAAGCTGTCGCCCTGTGTCTGAGCTGAAGAAACCGACCGCCACCTATGAGCAGGCCACTGCCATTGATAACGCACGTCTGGGCAAATCCTTCAAGGTGATTGCCTATGCCGGCACAGGGAAAACCACCACCTTGCAGATGATCAGTGAAGCAATGCCGGAGCGGCGTGGCATGTATCTGGCCTTTAACAAATCCATTGCCGCAGAAGCGCAACACAAGTTTCATCGCAATGTCGATTGTCGCACCTTTCACTCGCTGGCCTTTCGTAGTGTTCCACGTGGAGTCACCGACAAACTGCGCCTGCCGCGCCTGAGTCCGAGTTTTATTGCCAAGGAATATCGTCTCGAACCGATTACCCTGCGCCGGATGATGGGTGGCCGCTATGAAAAATATGTGCTGATGCCTTCACGGCTGGCCAGTCTGGTGGCCAATGCCGTTGGCTATTTCTGCTCGACCAGCTCGCAATATCCGGCACCACGGCATATTCAGGCACCGAACTGGCTGCACCCTGATGATGCCGAGCTGCTGCAAAAACATTTGTATCCGGCAGTAGAACGGCGCTGGCTGGAATCAATTGATCCGAACCATCAGGCCGGAATCGGTCATGATATTTACCTGAAACTGTGGGCACTGTCGGAACCGAATATTCCGGCCGATTATGTGCTGTTTGATGAAGCGCAAGATGCCGACCCGCTAATGCTGGGGATTCTGCTCAAACAACGCAACACCCAGGTGATTTATGTGGGCGATGCCCATCAGCAAATTTATGCCTGGCGCGGTGCCATCAACGCCATGCAGCAACTGCCTTTGCCGGAGTCGCGCTTAACCACCTCATTCCGTTTTGGTCCGGACATCGCCATGACCGCCAATGCCATTCTCGGCGGCTTAAATGAAACCGTGCCGCTGCTCGGCAACCCGGATTTACATTCCAAAGTGGTGAACAAGCCGCATACCAAACAGCGCGATGCGATTTTATGCCGCACCAATGCCCGGGCGATGGAATTGCTGCTGGCCGGTCTGGTACATGGTGACAAGGTCAGCCTGCAGGCCGATCATGTCAAACTGAACCGCTTTGTCGATGCCGCCAGTATGCTGAAACAGGGCCGCCGCGTCACCGATGTGCCGGAACTGGCCTGGTTTAACTCCTGGCACGATGTACATGAATATTGCGAAACCAATGAAGGCAGCGACATTAAGCCGCTGGTAAAACTGGTGGATGATCATGGTACCGATCCGCTGAAAAAGGCGCTGGCCAAAATCACCCCGATTGGTCAGGCGGACTATATTATTTCAACCGCGCACAAAGCCAAAGGGCTGGAATGGGACCGCGTGCATCTGGAAGATGACTATCAGTTCAAGGTCAATGAACGTGATCATAAAATTAGTGATGAAGAGTTACGATTACTGTACGTGGCCTGCACACGTGCTAAAGTAAGCTTAAATATCCATCATATTTACGATCTGGTGCAACAGCTGAAACAGCAGATGCCGGTGTCCTTGCGTAAGGCGGTGGGTTAAAGCATGCAGGTGACCCATGAAAATTCAGTCTGTCCAGTTCAAGCACATCACCCACTTTACCGACCTTCAGCTACAACTGCATCCGCAGCAACAGCCTGTGGCCTTAATTCTGGGCAATCAGAGTTCCGGTAAAACCTCGCTACTGCGCTTCACCTATCAGGCACTGACCTGGTTTGCTGCCCGCTATAAAGATTTACGCACCTCCGGACTGGTCATGCTTGATCAGGACATTATGCACACCCGGCTGCAGTCCAAAATTGACCTGTGCGTGTGTTTTCCCAAAGACATTGGCAGCCTGCCGGAAAGCAGCGATGCCCAGCAGCAGGACCGTCAGTGCTGCGACTGGCAGCTGTACAAAACCCTGAACAGCAACGGCGTCGGGGTCAGCAAGGCTGAAACCCAGAAACTAGAAAAAATGGTCAGCCTGTACCAGCAGGCGGTAAAACAGGACCCGCTACAAGGCCTGCCATTAATTGCCTATTATCCGGCCGAACGTTTTGTCAATGAAGTCAATCTGCTGAGTAAAAACAATCCGCTGATTTTTCAGGCTGCACATGCCTATGAAATTTCTGCTATCCCCTTCACCACCTTTACACGTTTTTTTGAGTGGTTCCGGGAAATTTCCGATATTGAAAACGCCCAGAGCGCCCAGCTGATTGAACAGTTACTGCATCCGCAGCATCCCGACGCAGAACCTCCACGGCGTGACAAACTGATGCAGGCACATGCCCAGATGCACGCGCCAAGTCTGCAGGCCCTGCGCGATGCACTACAGATTGTACTGCCAGAACTGAGCCAGATTTATCTACAATATCATCCAAAACTGCAATTAATGGTCACCTATCAGGGCAAAACCCAGCTGTATCAGCAGCTGTCCAACAGTATCCGCAACTGGATTGCACTGGTCGGAGATATTGTGCGGCGTTTATGTCTGCTCAATCCCTATAGTCTGTATCCGACTCTAGAAGGCGACGGCATTCTGCTGATTGATCAGGTCGATCATCAGCTTGATCAGGATATGGCCTCGGTAATTCTGGCACGTTTGCATCAGGCTTTTCCGGCACTGCAGATTATTGCCACCGGTAACCGCACGGCACTCTTGGAAAATGCCGAAGACTATCAATGTTTAAGACTGGATCAGCAGCAATTGCATCCAATTCATTTGCAACCGGTGCAGGAACAGCTGGACGCTATTTATGCCCAGTTTATGCAGACTGAAGTCAGCAGCAGCGATGAAAGCCTGAGTGAAGCGGTACAGGAGCCCACCAGCGTAGATGACATCTATCAGCAGATTCAGCAGCAACTGAGTGCCGAACAGCAGGAAGCCTTGCTGAAACGGCTGCAAAATGATGATGACACCTCGACCCCGCATCCGTTGCCTTAAATACGGCTTTGAATAGAGGGGAATATCGGAAAATCAGCCGAAAAAATCCGGTCTGATCTAACAATTTCATCCTGAAAAAAGTTCGGCGGCGTATAATGTCTGCCGTGTGCGCAAAAACAAATTGATGTTGTTTTATTCATGTAATAAAATCAATCAGATTTATATTTTTATAGTAAAATCCGATTTTCTATAAGTTTCTCAAGTTGCGCAACACAACTTGTTTATTTAGACATAATTCTATTTTTCGGCTTTCAAGATTGAGTATTTTGGACTGCTCCTTGCATTCCTGTAATCCTTGAAAGATAAGATTCACCCTTAGGTTTTGAACCTATCAAGACAATGGATACGAGTGTGCTATCGATTATTATATTGCTACCGCTGGTACTTGGCACAACCCTTGTCTCGTGGCTGAAGCAATTCTCGCGCGGGGTAACGGCTTTAGGGGCGATAGGAGTCAGTTTAAGCAGTCTGATCCTGTTACTGACTCAAGCAAAGGATGTCTTTAATGGCGCCACCATCATTCAGTCATGGTCGTGGCTACCCCAGTTAGGGATTGATTTAAGCTTTCGCCTGGATGCTTTAGGTTTATTATTTTCTTTGCTGATTACCGGTATCGGTACCCTCATCTTTATTTATGCTTATTATTATTTAAGCCCCAAAAACTCCCTCAGCAAACTGTATCTCCTGCTCATGCTGTTTATGGCAGCCATGCTCGGGATTTCATTGTCGAATAACCTGATTATCCTGCTGGTGTTCTGGGAACTGACCAGTATTTCCTCCTTCCTGCTGGTGGGTTACTGGAGCAATTACGAAGCGGCTCAACGCGGCTCACGTATGGCCCTGACCATTACCGGCATGGGTGGCTTGGCTATGCTCGGTGGTTTTGTCCTGCTCGGACAGATCACCGGCACCTATGAGCTGGACCAGATTCTGACCATGACCGATCAGATTCAAAGCCATGCGCTGTTTGTACCCAGTTTATTGCTGATTTTACTCGGCGCCTTTACCAAAAGTGCCCAGTTCCCGTTCCATTTCTGGTTGCCGAATGCCATGGCGGCACCAACGCCGGTATCGGCCTATCTGCACTCCGCGACCATGGTGAAAGCCGGGATTTTCCTGCTGGCACGTCTGCTGCCAATTTTTGCCGGCGCAGCGCTGTACCATAATCTGGTGACCTTTGTTGGTCTGTTTACCCTGTGTATCGCGGCTTTCTTTGCCATTTTCAAAGAAGATCTGAAAGGTCTGCTGGCCTATTCCACCATCAGCCATTTGGGCCTGATTGTCTGCCTGCTCGGGATTGGTTCTCCGCTGGCCGTGGCTGCAGCCATTTTCCATATTATCAACCACGCCACCTTTAAAGCGGCGCTGTTCATGATTGCCGGGATTATTGACCATGAATCCGGCACCCGTGATTTACGCAAACTGAGTGGCTTATGGCAGCTGTTACCGTTTACCGGTACGCTAACCATGATTACGGCTGCGTCGATGGCGGGTGTGCCGCTGTTCAACGGCTTCCTGTCCAAAGAAATGTTCTTTACCGAACTGCTGGCCAATTTAAGCGGACCGGTGGTGGTGATCTCGGCAATTGTGGCGACACTGGCCGGTATTTTTGCCGTGGCCTATTCAGTACGTTTAGTGCATGGCGTGTTCTTCGATGGCCCGATTGGCAAAGACGTACCCAATAAAGATGCACATGAGCCGCCAATGGGCATGCGCGCACCGGCCCTGATTCTGGCGATTTTATGTATTGCGGTCGGCCTGTTCCCTGCCCTGCTGGTTGAGCATCTGGTCAATAGCACCACCCGTGCCAGTACCCAGCTGATGAATTTTGAAGGCACCCATCTGGCCATCTGGCACGGCTTTAACCTGCCATTGCTAATGAGTGTGATTGCGCTGGTGGGCGGTCTGGTGATGTATTTTGCCCTGGCCAAAGGCGGCCGTATCCGCGAGATTGATCTTGATCCGGCATTGGGCCGCTTACAGGGACGGGTGTTATTTGACCTGTTCTTAAAAGGCCTATTGCTGAACTCGCGCCGCTTTAAACGCCTGACCGAAAACGGCTCCCTACAAAGTTATCTGTTCTGGATTCTGGTGTTTACCATTGCACTGGTGTCGGTGCCGCTGCTGAATCAGGGGATTGGTACCGGTACGCGTGAGCTGACCCAGGCACCTGCAATTGCCATTGTCTTGTGGCTGCTGTTATTCAGTGCCTGCTGGATGATGCTGTGGTTCCATCATGAACGGATTAAAGCTGTCCTGATCAGTGGCGCCGTCGGTCTGGTGGTAACCATGATCTTTGTAACCCTGTCGGCTCCGGATCTGGCTCAAACCCAGATTACCGTCGATGTGGTGACCACCGTCTTGTTACTGATGAGCCTGTCGCTGCTACCACAATTAACCCCGTATGAATCAAGCAGCACCCGCCGCTGGCGCGATGCCGGGATTGCAATTCTGGCCGGTGCTGGTATTAGCTGGCTGGCTTGGTTAATCATGACCCGTGATCACAACTCGATTTCATGGTTCTTTAATCAGCAGTCAATTCCACTGGGCGGCGGTACCAACGTGGTCAACGTGATTCTGGTCGACTTCCGTGGTTTCGATACCTTCGGCGAAATTACCGTACTCGGTATTGCTGCCATTGGCGCCCTCTGCCTGATGGATGGTATGCGTGCCCACGGCACCACCATGACGCAGGGCCTGACCTATCGTTTTAACCCATCTCCACTGATGCTGCGCATGACCGCTTCCTGGATTTTACCGGTGGCCCTAGTAGTCAGCCTGTATATTTTCCTGCGCGGGCACAACCTGCCAGGCGGTGGCTTTATTGCCGGACTGGTCACATCAATGGCACTGATCATTCAGTACATTGCCATTGGTCAGGACCAAACCGAGCAAATGCTGAAAGCCAAATCCGGACGTTTATATGAAATCTGGATTGGTTCCGGTCTGACCATTGCCGGCCTGACCGGGATTGCAGCCTGGTTCTGGGGCCGTCCATTCCTGACCAGTGCACATATTTATGTCAATCCGCCGGTGATTGGTGAACTGCATTTGGCTTCAGCGGCACTGTTTGATGTTGGAGTTTACGTTACCGTTGTCGGGGCAACCATGTTGCTGATTTCCGTGCTGGGCGACTCGCGTCACTCCAGTATGTCTGGTCCAATTCCTCGGGGGTAAGCATGATTAGTATCGAATTTTTAGTCGCAACCTCTGTAGGTTTACTGGTCGCCACCGGCGTGTACCTGATCTTAAGGGCACGTACCTTTCCGGTGGTACTGGGCCTGGCCATGATTGGTTATGCAGTCAATATTTTCCTGTTCGCCATGGGGCGGATTCAGCTGAATGCACCGGCCATTTTAACCACGGCGGCGCAATCCTCCGACCCTTTACCGCAAGCACTGGTGCTGACTGCTATTGTAATTGGCTTTGCCACCACTGCCTTTGTGGTGCAGCTGGCCTTACGCAGCCGTTATGAATCGGGAACCGACCATGTGGATGCCAAAGATGATCCTGCTTTACTTGACCCACGTGAGGATGAGCCATAATGCATGACTTTATCCAATTCTGGGCGCAACACACTCCTATTCTCAGCATCCTGCTGCCGGCTTTTACCGGTTTTATTCTGGTGCTGCTGGGCAACCCGGGTTCGGGTTCGCTGTCGTATGACTGGCGCCAGCCGTGGCGTCGTGGCATCAGCCTGATTTCGACTATTCTCGGACTGGGCTTGGCGATCAGCTATCTGATGCTGGCCAAAACCGGCCAGATTACCGTCTACAACCTGTCTGAATGGTCGGCTCCATTCGGGATTATACTGGTGCTGGATCAGCTGTCTGCGCTAATGCTGGTACTGACTTACGGTCTGGCCTTGCCAGTGCTGTGGTTCGCCTGCCAGCAATGGGATGAACGCGGCCGCTACTTCCATGCCATGTTCCATTTCCTGATGATGGGCTTGTGCGGGGCTTTCCTCACCGGCGATTTATTTAACCTGTTCGTATTTTTTGAAGTGCTACTGCTGGCTTCATATGTACTCTTGCTGCACAGTCAGGGCAAACCGCGCTTTCAGCTTGGGGTGCATTATGTCACCATCAACCTGCTGGCTTCAGCACTGTTCCTGATTGGTCTGGGCATGATTTACGGCAGTGTTGGCAGCCTTAACATGGCCGATGTGGCGCGTTTAATACCGACGCTGGCAGAAGATCAGCATCGTCTGGCGGTGGTCGGCGGCTTGATCCTGTTTATTGTGTTCGGGATTAAAGCGGCGATGCTGCCGGTCGGCTTCTGGTTACCGAAAACCTATGCCGTAGCAGCTACCCCTGTGGCGGCGATTTTTACCATTATGACTAAGGTCGGGATTTATGCGATTTTAAGGGTCAATGGGACGGTCTTTGATGATGAACTGAGCCAGAAAATTCTCAGCAACTGGTTATTGCCAATTGGCCTGATTACCTCGCTGTATGGCGTCATCGGCGCAATTGGGGCAGAACGCTTACGCCGTTTTGTCGGTTTTATGATGCTGTCGTCGATTGGGACCATCCTGATTGCGATTGCCCTGTTTAGCACCCAGGCCTGGACGGCAGCGCTGTATTACTTGGTACACAGTACCTTAATTGCCGCTGCCTTCTATCTGTTCTGCGGCTGGGTCACGGCGCAGCGCGGTGAATTTAAGGATCACTTTAATATCGCCCCGCAAATGAAACAGCATAAAGTGATGTCAATTACCTATCTGCTGATTGCACTGATGATTGCCGGCCTGCCGCCTTTTAGTGGCTTCCTCGGTAAAGTATTCTTGTTACAGGCCACGGCTGATGCGCCTTATCAGGGCATTATTATAGCCGTGGTGCTGCTAGTTGGTTTACTCAGTATTCTGGCCCTGACCCGGGTTGGCTTTATCCTGTTCTGGCGCGCATCGCGTCCGGAAGATGATCCGGACAATGACGCCTATCACAGCTACCAGGCCCTGCCAGCCAAGGCCCCGAAAGGCAATGATAAGGCCATTTACCTGTTATTGGCAGCACTGGTGGCTTATGTGGTTTTTGCTAATCCAATCCAGCGTTATGCCTTTAGCACGGCCCAGCAAATGCAGAACAACCGTCTGTATGAAATGGCGGTGTTAAAGCAGGATGAAACCGGCCAGGTGATTAGCGTCCAGCCTTATGATCCAAACTATTTGCCAGAAACCAAATACAGTGGTGAAAAACCGGACCCGAATGCCAAGCTGATTCCGTATGTAATCAGTCCAAATACACTGGAAGGTGAGCATATTTCGGACTATAAACAACGTCAGATCAATCAGCAGATTGAGCAGGACGCCGCAAGCAACGACCTGCCACAACTTAAACCTATGGAGCCATAACTATGCAAAAGACATCGTTTTGGGATATCTGGCTGCCACATCCCTTTGTTTCGGTGATTGTGGCCATTAGCTGGTTGTTACTGGCACATAGTGTTTCTGCCGGCAATCTGCTGATGGCATTGATCCTGAGTATCCTGATTCCACTGATGATCAAACCGTTTATTGCCCGCACCCCGAATATCCACTGGGTGCCAGCCTTTAAACTGTTCTGGGTGGTGGTCTGGGATATTATCCTGTCCAATATCCGCGTCGCCAAACAGGTGCTGGGACCCACCGATGCGCTGCATCCGAAATGGTTCCGTGTACCGCTGGAGACCGAGCATGAACAGGTCAACACCTTGCTGGCGATGATCATTACCACCACGCCAGGGACGGTCACGGCCGGTATTGACCAGGACCGCGGCGATATTCTGGTGCATGCCTTAAGTACCGATGATGAAGAAGCTGAAATTGCCCTGATCAAGAGCCGTTATGAACAGCCGCTGATTGAAATCTTTAACGTCAAGACAGGAGTGGCCTCATGATGATATTGCCTTATGCGCTTGGCATCTGCCTGATTGCCATTGCCGGCTCGATGTTTATGTGCCTGATTCGTCTGATTATGGGACCGTCAATTGTCGACCGTCTGCTGGCGCTGGATACCCTGTTTTTAAATGCGACCTGCCTGATTGTAGTACTGGGTATTTACTGGACCAGTACTTCACTGTTTGAAGGTGCATTACTGGTGGCGATGCTGGGCTTTGTTTCAACCGCTGCCCTGGCCCGTTACTTCACCTCTGGCCACGTGATTGATTAGGAGAACAGCATGCAACTGATGATGGAAATCCTGGTCTCCATTTTCCTGTTAATCGGCACCTTCTTTATGCTGGTCGGCGGAATTGGCATGATTCGTCTGCCGGACCTGTTTATGCGCCTGCATGCCCCGACCAAGTCCAGTACCTTAGGTCTGGGCAGCTTCCTGATTGCTGCCATTATTTATTCGGCTTATCTGGGTCGCTTTGGTTTTGCCGAAGTGCTGATTACCCTGTTTGCCTTTATTACCGCGCCGGTATCGGCCAACCTGATGGCACAGGCAGCCCTGCATTTACGTCTGCGCTCGATGAGTGGTGAAGTCTCAGAAACCCTGGAACGTCCGCTACCATGGCAGCGTAGCCGTCGCCGCGCCTTTACAGATCGTGAACCACTGGGCAGAATCAAACCCTCTAAAGACGAATAAGTCTTCGCGTCATCTTCTAAAAAAACCTGACCCGGATTGTTCCTGGTCAGGTTTTTTATGTGCTGTCTCAACCGCCCTGCCCTTGCCTGATTGCAATCTTAAAGCGCTTGTTTCTGCTGGAAGATAAGCAAGTCAAGCAATTATGAAGGACATAAAAAAGCCACCCGAAGGTGGCTTTTTTACATAGACCTGCTGGCCTACTTATTCTTCATCTTTTTTTGCATCGGCAGCTGGTAAATCTTTTACTGCTTCTGCAATCAGACCAAACATATAGTTACCGTAGGCATTGGTTTTGTCGTAATGGAAACGCAAACGCGGCGTAATCCGGGTCTTGATCCGACGGCTCAGCTCATGGCGCAGGAAACCGGCGGCTTTGTTAAGCACATCCAGGGTTTCCTTGTTTGCCGCTTCACTTTGCTCATCGCCAAGTTCACGACCCATTACGGTCACATACACTTCGGCATAGCCTAAATCTGGGCTGACTTTCACCGCCGAGATGGTCACCAGACCACCCAGACGTGGATCTTTCAGCTCCTGGCGGATCAGGTCGGACAACTCGCGTTGTACCGTATCTGCCATTCGCTTAAGACGCTGACTACCCGCCATTAAAGACTCCGTTTAATTAGTTGGACATCGTACACTTCAATCTTGTCTTGTACTTTGATGTCTTTATAGCCTTTGACTGCAAGACCACATTCCATACCAGCACGGACTTCTTCCACCACGTCTTTATAACGACGCAGAGATTCAAGTTCGCCCTGGAACACCACCACATCATCACGTAATACGCGAATCGGCTTGTTACGGTGTAAAGTACCTTCCAGTACCATACAGCCTGCTGCTGCACCGAACTTGCTTGAGTGGAATACTTCACGGACTTCAGCCACACCCAGAATCGTTTCACGATGTTCTGGTGCCAGTTTGCCGCTCATCGCATCTTTCACGTCATCAATCAATTGATAGATGATCGAGTAGTAACGGATGTCGATACCGTCAGCATCGGCTTTTTGACGTGCAGTATTGTCGGCACGAACGTTAAAGCCCAGCAGTACCGCTTCTGAAGATTCAGCCAGCGTTACGTCAGATTCAGTGATCGCACCGACACCTGAACCAATCACACGGACTTTCACTTCATCCGTTGAAAGCTCGGCCAGTGCCACGTGCAATGCTTCCAGCGTACCACGTACGTCAGTTTTCAGTACCACGTTCACAATCGGTACATCTTTCTTGCCCATAGACGCCATGATGTTCTCAAGACGCATTGCAGACTGACGCTCAAGACGTTTCTGACGTTCACGATCCATACGCGCATCAGCAACTTCACGCGCTTTCTTCTCGTCATTGACCACCAGTACTTCATCACCCGCCATTGGCGCTTCTGGCAGACCCAGAATTTCCACTGGAATTGATGGACCAGCAGACTTGATGCGTTTACCGTTTTCATCGGTCATGGCACGTACACGGCCATAAGATGAACCGGCAAGTACCAAGTCACCCACTTTCAGGGTACCGTTTTGAACCAGAATCGAGGTCACTGCACCACGGCCTTTATCAACACGTGCTTCAATCACCACACCTTGTGCTGCACCTTCTTCAGAGGCTTTCAATTCCATCATTTCTGCTTGAATTGAAATCAGGTCAAGTAATTCGTCAATGCCGGCACCGGTATGCGCGGAAACTTTGGCGACTGGAACATCACCGCCCCATTCTTCAGGCACGATTTCCTTGGTGGTTAATTCGTTCAGTACGCGGTCTGGATCAGCTGAATCTTTGTCCATCTTGTTGATGGCAACAATGATTGGCGTACCCGCTGCACGCGCATGGTCAATCGCTTCTGCAGTTTGTGGCATCACGCCATCATCTGCTGCAACCACCAACACCACGATATCAGTCGCTTTGGCACCACGTGAACGCATCGCGGTAAACGCAGCGTGACCCGGAGTATCCAGGAAGGTGATGATACCTTTGTCTGTTGTCACATGGTAAGCACCGATATGCTGGGTAATACCACCGGCTTCGCCTTGTGCCACTTTAGCACGGCGGATACGGTCAAGAAGCGAGGTTTTACCATGGTCAACGTGACCCATGATGGTAACAACAGGTGGACGCGTAGTTTGCTCACCACGTGCTTCTTCAGCCGCTTCCAGCAGGTTGTCTTCTGCCGCAGTTTCAGACACCAGCACCGGATTGTGGCCCATTTCTTCAACCACAAGCACCGCAGTATCCTGATCAATGGCCTGGTTTTGTGTGACCAGCTCACCCATCTTCATCAGGGTCTTGATTACTTCACGTACTTTAATTGCCATTTTCGCAGCCAAGTCAGCCACAATAATGGTTTCACCAATTTCTACATCATAAACCTGTTTTTTCACCGGTTTTTCAAAGCCATGCTTATTGGCCTGACTGGTTTTTAAACCACGTTTATGCGAGTTGTCACGGAATGACTGTTCTTCACCACGACGGCCGCCTTTCTTCTGGCCACGGGTATCTTTGGTTCCGCCACCACGTTTGATTTCACGGTCTTCTTTGGCAAATGAATCTTCATACGCCTGACCCACCAGACCTGCGGCCAATGGTGAATCATCAATTACGCGAATGGTCGGTGCAGCATCATCAGATGAATACTTCGATGCCATTTTACGCATTTGCTCAAGGGTACGTTGCTGCGCTTCTTCAGCTGCCTTACGACGTGCAGCTTCTTCAGTCGCTTTCAACTGTGCTGCCTGTTCTTCACGGGCGCGTTTTTGCTCAGGCGTTTCAACCACTTTAACCTGGGCTTTCACCACTGGCTTGTTGGTTGATTTACGCTTCACCACCACAGCGGCTTTAGAAGTTTCCTGTTTGGCGGTTTCCTGTTTCGCAGCAGCACGCATTGCTTCTAAGGCCTGTTTGGCTTTAGATTCGCCTTTGCTGGCAGCTTCTGGCGCAGCTTTTGGCTTCGCCGGTTCACGGGCTTGCTGTTCAGCTGCTTTGGCTTCTGCTTCAGCCTGTGCTTTGGCCAAAGCTTCTGCTTTGATTTGCTCAGGGTCTGGCTTGACAAATGTATGCTTCTTGCGCACTTCTACATTAATTGTTTTCGCCTTACCTGACGTACTTGCCACTTTAGCAGTACTGGTAGTTTTACGTTTCAACGTGATTTGTCCTGCATTACCCGCATCTTGACCATGTACTTTTTTCAAGTGGGTCACGAGGGTATCTTGTTGTTCAGTGGAAATAATGTCGTCAGCTTTACGTTGCGGTAAACCTGCATCACGAACCTGCTCCAGGAGTTTCTCAACTGGACGTCCTACGCTGAGCGCTAACTCTTTAATCGTCTTGTCCGTCATACATTACCTCCTAGTTAAACCATGATTCGCGTGCTTTCATAATGAGTTGACCCGCTTTGTCAGCACCTAGACCTTCAATATCTGCGATATCGTCGGTGGCCTGGTCTGCCAAGTCATCAACGGTCACTACACCACGAGCAGCAAGCGCATAGGCGATCTCTTGTGTCATCCCTTCCATTGCCAGAAGTTCGTCACTCGGATCCTGAATATTTTCTTGCTGTTTTAACGCATCTGCCAAAGCCACTTCTTTGGCACGACTTTGCAATAATTCAACCAGCTCGGCATCAAGCTCAATTTCATCAAATGTTTCTGCTGGTACATAGGCAATCTCTTCCAGTGAAGTGAAGCCCATTTCAACCAGTGCCATCGCCAGGTCCTCTGCAATGTCCAAACGCGATACAAACATATCCAGATATTGCTGCGCTTCATTTTGCTGACGCGCGTAATATTCTTCTTCCAGCATCATGTCCAGTTTATAACCGGTCAGTTCAGATGCCAGACGTACGTTTTGACCTTGTGAACCAATGGCACGGGCCAATTGATCGCTGGTGGCAAAAATAATGTCAGCAGTACGTGCATCTTCATCAATCACGATACTCGATACATCAGCCGGCTCTAAAGCGCTGGCAATGTACTGTGCCGGATCATCTGACCACACCACCACATCAATACGTTCACCATTAAGTTCCTGCTGGACTGCCTGGATACGCGTACCACGCATACCAATACATGCACCAACCGGATCAATACGATGATCGTTGGTTTTCACTGCAATCTTAGCACGAACGCCTGGTTGACGCGCAGCCGCCTTGATTTCAATGATTTCTTCAGAAATTTCAGGAATTTCTTTTTTCATTAACGCCATCAGCATTTCAGGTTTTGCACGTGACAATAATAATTGCGCACCACGACCTTCACGGTTGACGTTAAATAAAATGGCATTCACGCGCTGTTTTGGACGCAGAATTTCCTTTGGAATCATTTCTTCACGTGCCAGATACGCTTCGGCATTGTCACCTAAATCAATGATAAAGCCATCTTTGGTCTGCTTTTTCACTTCACCGTAAATCAGCTCGCCCACTTTGGCTTCATAAGCATCGGCAACGAGTGCACGTTCTGCTTCACGAATTTTCTGAACAATTACCTGTTTGGCAATTTGCGCCGCAATACGACCGAAATCAATTGATTCCACTTCAAGTTCGCGAATGTCACCAATTGACCACTGCGCCGGATCGACATCAGAAATCGCATCCTGACATGCTGGCATTTCATGATCTTCATCCGCCACCACTTCCCATTGACGGAAAGTACGGTAGTCACCTGTTTTACGGTCGATTTCTACACGTAAACGTGCTTCTTCCGCATTTGTGCCTTCGTAAAATTTCTTTTTCGTCGCAGCAACAAGAGCCTGCTCTAGCGCCTCAAAGATTGCTTCACGACTTACACCTTTTTCGTTACTAACCGTTTCAACGACGGTAAGAATTTCGCGTGCCATAAGTCACCTATTTTAGATTCTTATTTATTGAATTAATCTTGATAAACCAGATTGGCCTTATCGATATTATGGCTGTCAATTTCCAGCACTTGCTGTTTTTCAACTTCAACCTGAATGGTTTCATTTTCAAGGTCAACTGCCACCAGTTTCGCCTGGAATTTACGACGGTTTTCTACCGCGCTAATCAAACGCAAGGCAATGGTCTGGCCAATATAGGCAGGAAGCTGTTCCAGCTGGAAAAACGGACGATCCCAACCTGGGGAAGACACTTCGAGTGCATATTCACCTGAGATCGGATCATGAACGTCCAAAATGGCGCCCACTTGCTGAGTCACGCGCACACAATCCTGTACGCCTACACCACGACCCTGCTCGAGTTCACCGTCTTCATTCAGGACCGGTGCGGCATTTTCATCAACCGCTTTGTCGATATAAATACGCAATAGTGAGCGTTTACCTTGTGGCAGGAATTCAATTCCCCACAAATCTACATCACAGGCTGCAACTGCGGGTGCAATCAAGTCCTGGAGTGCCTGGGTTTTATTTGATAGCTTCATTTACTCTCGTCATATGGGTGCGATTCAATGGCCTGATCTGACCACTACAGTCTCATTCAAGCTATAGTAGTAGTGAAACATGACACTTGAGTTTATGCCGTATCCGGCTCATATCGACACTACACGATAGCCAATAAAAAAGGGCGTAAATCGCCCCTATTATTACACAGAAAAACCAATGTCCACTGTGCAAAAAGGCCCACCTTGTTGTGAGCCTCTTAAGAAACTTGGTAGCGGGAGCTGGATTTGAACCAACGACCTTCGGGTTATGAGCCCGACGAGCTACCAGACTGCTCCATCCCGCATCAACGTGCAAAAATTATATACAAAATATGCGCAATTTTCAATGAAAATCGTATGTCCTGTATATGGCGTTATTTATCGCTGAAGAATGAGTAACAAGCGTCAGATTCAACCAACATGAAATATATTACTCAACCATTAAAAATGGTAGCGGGAGCTGGATTTGAACCAACGACCTTCGGGTTATGAGCCCGACGAGCTACCAGACTGCTCCATCCCGCATCAGCGTACAAATAACTCTTCTCAGCTCAAGAAACTTAAGCCGCCTTTTAAAGTTTGCATCTTTAAAAAGGATTGATTGGTAGCGGGAGCTGGATTTGAACCAACGACCTTCGGGTTATGAGCCCGACGAGCTACCAGACTGCTCCATCCCGCATCAACAGAAGTTTTGCTGCATACACCAAACTTATGTTCTGGATTATAAGTTTGGTGCGGAAGGGGGGACTTGAACCCCCACGCCCGAAAGCACTACCACCTCAAGGTAGCGTGTCTACCAATTCCACCACCACCGCAGCTGTGACGCATTCTAGTCGCATCACCGCGAAAAATAAAGGCCTAATTGCAATTATTCGCCAGTTTGAGGTGTAGTTGGTGAAGAATCAGGCAATGTTGCCGGCGCGGTTGTGGTCGCCGGAATTGATTTTAAACTGTAGGCATCGGTGGTTTGCTGTTTGGCAAATACCGCCAGGGTCAGACTAGTGATAAAGAACAAAGCCGTTAAAATTCCAGTCAAACGGGTCATAAAATTACCCGAACCAGAGGCACCAAATACGGTCGCCGCACCGCCGCCACCAAAAGAAGCACCAGCATCTGCCCCTTTGCCGTGCTGAACCAGAATCAGCACAATCATCAAGACGGCTAAAATAATATGTACTACCAGCACAAAAGTTTGCATGCTGAACTCCTAATTATTGTGTATTGGCAAAGGCCTGCGCAATTTGATGGAACGATGCTGCATTTAAAGAAGCACCGCCGACCAGCGCGCCATTAATATCTGGGCAGGCTGCTAACTCTACTGCATTTTCCGGCTTAACACTACCACCGTACAGAATAGCCATTTGCGGACCATAGCTGGTCAGCTGGGTCAGACCTTCACGAATTTTGGCATGCATGGCCTGCGCATCTTCAGGCGAAGCGGTTTTACCAGTACCAATGGCCCAGATTGGCTCATAGGCAATTACAATATTCTGCCACTGCTCTGCCTCGACCACTGCCGCAATGTCACAAATCTGCTGTAACACCACCTGCTCGGCCTGGCCACTTTCACGCTGCTGCAGGCTTTCACCGACACAGTAAATTACGGTCAGACCGGCTGCCAGTGCATTTTGAATTTTTGCATTTAGAATTTGCACATTTTCAGCAAAAATTTCACGGCGTTCTGAATGACCGACCAGTACAAAGCCAATCTGGCTGTCTTTTAATAGCTCGGCACTCACCTCACCAGTATAAGCACCTAAACCAGCAATACGTGAAACATCTTGTGCCACGGTATACACCGGACGTACCGCAGTTTTCAGCTGTTCCTGAACACTGCCCAATGCGATTGCAACTGGCGCAACCCCTAAATGACACTGTGCGGCATCAATGGCCTGCTGTTCTAATAATGTTTTAAATTCTGAAACCAGCTGTTGCGCTTCTGCTTGCACTGGGTTCATTTTCCAATTGCCAATCACCCAAGGCGTAATCGCCGAACCCGACATACAATACCTATTCAAATACCTATGTTTCAATCGCGCACATTCTACACGTAAATCGATTCAGGACAGAACAATTTGTTGCGGCATTTTTAGATTTGCAGTCTAAATAGGCCCATCTGAACATCGGCTTAACAAAAATCTTTGCCGATTAATTGCGACTGGTTCATGCTTTTAGGGGATACTTAGGTGGTGACATCATTTTCAGATATGGTATTTTTATGCAACAAAAGTATAATTTTGTGATACCAATTATAAACAAACTTTTTTGATTTTTTTTTAAGGACGTTGGGGAATGTCAGTACAACAAGCAATGCCTAGATTTACAGGTTTTATTCGGCAACTGGTCGAAGAAGGGCTTGTGACGGCTGAAAATATGCAGCAAGCCATTGTCGCGGCGAAAAAAGCCGAGACCGATATTGTGCCGTATTTAATTCAGCAGTTGCAGATTTCACCGCTGACCATTGCTGAAAAAATTTCCTATGAATTTGGTGAACCGATTTTTGACTTGGCGGTGTACGATTCGCGTCTGATTGTACGTGAAGGTCTGGATGAAAAACTGTTCACCAAATACCGAATTCTGCCCATTTTCCGACGTCACAATCAGCTTTATATTGCTACCAGTAACCCAACCAATATCGAAGCCATTGATGCGATCCGCTTTAACAGCAAGCTGAATATTGAAGTGGTGATTGTTGAGCATGACAAGCTGGAACGGCTGATTGAACAGAACTTTACCGAAGACAGCACCTTTGACTTTGATGAAGACTTTGATCTAGAAGTTGGCGACAACGCTCCCGAAACACAAGAAGATAACGATGAGCCACAAGGCGATGAAGCCCCAATCGTCAAATATATTAACAAGTTACTGGTCGATGCAATCCGTATGGGCGCCTCGGATTTACACTTCGAGCCTTATGAAAAAAGCTACCGGGTCCGTTACCGGATTGACGGCGTACTGCGCCAGATTGCCAATCCTCCGTTACAGCTGGCCACACGGCTCGCCTCACGTTTAAAAGTTATGTCACAAATGGACATCTCGGAAAAACGTATTCCGCAGGATGGCCGGATCAAGCTCAAGCTGTCAAAAAACAAAGCCATCGACTTCCGTGTCAACTCACTGCCCACCCTGTTCGGGGAAAAAATTGTACTGCGTATTCTCGATCCATCTAGTGCCATGCTGGGGATTGATGCACTCGGTTATGAACCGGAGCAAAAAGAGCTGTTTATGGAGGCGCTGGACAAACCACAAGGCATGTTGCTGATTACCGGTCCGACCGGTTCTGGTAAAACCGTGTCTTTATATACCGGCTTAAATATCCTCAACCGCGAAGACACCAATATTTCTACCGCCGAAGATCCGGTAGAAATTAACCTGGAAGGCATCAATCAGGTCAACGTCAACCCCAAAGTGGGTCTAACCTTTGCCGCAGCACTAAAATCATTCCTGCGTCAGGATCCGGATATTGTCATGGTCGGTGAGATCCGTGACCTGGAAACCGCAGAAATTGCCATTAAAGCCGCACAAACCGGTCACATGGTCATGTCGACGCTGCACACCAACAGTGCACCTGAAACCCTGACCCGTTTACGCAACATGGGCGTCCCTTCATTTAACATCGCCACCTCGGTGAACCTGGTGATTGCCCAGCGTCTGGCACGTCGTCTGTGTCAGAAATGCAAGGCCCCGGTGGAGATTCCACGCCAGAGCCTCTTGGAGCTCGGCTTTACCGAAGAAGATTTAAACCAGCCAGAGTTCCAGCTGTATCAGCCGGTTGGCTGCCCGGAATGTCGTGAAGGTTATAAAGGCCGTGTCGGGGTCTATGAAGTGATGAAAGTCACCCCGGAAATCTCACGCATTATTATGGAAGATGGCAATGCCTTGCAGATTGCAGCAGCCTCGGCAAAATCCGGGTTTAATAATTTACGCCGTTCAGGATTAATCAAGGTCATGCAGGGGGTCACTTCTTTACAGGAAGTGAATCGTGTGACCAGCGAATAGATGAAGCATTTAAAATAAGGATAAACACGCATGGCTGTCAAAAAAGCACAGATGATGCCCACCTTTATTTATGAAGGGATTGACCGCAAAGGGGCAAAACTTAAAGGGGAACTGCCAGCACGTAATATGGCGCTGGCCAAGGTCACGTTGCGCAAGCAAGGGATCACCATCAAAACCATCCGCCAGAAGAAGAAAAATATTCTTGAAGGCTTGATGAAGAAAAAAGTCTCGACCCTGGACATCACGATTTTTACCCGCCAGCTGGCGACCATGATGAAAGCCGGTGTACCGCTGGTGCAAAGCTTTGAAATTGTGGCTGAAGGTCTGGAAAACCCGGCCATGCGTGAAGTGGTATTGGGGATTAAAGGCGAAGTCGAAGGGGGCAATACCTTTGCTGGTGCACTGCGTAAATATCCGCAACATTTCGATAATCTGTTTTGCTCGCTGGTTGAATCGGGTGAACAGTCGGGTGCTCTAGAAACTATGCTGGACCGGGTAGCGATCTATAAAGAAAAGAGCGAATTACTCAAACAAAAAATCAAGAAAGCCATGAAATACCCGGCAACGGTGATTGTGGTGGCGGTGATTGTCACCATTATCCTGATGGTCAAAGTGGTACCGGTGTTTGAAGAACTCTTCACCTCTTTTGGTGCCGACTTACCAGCCTTCACCAAAATGGTGGTGAATATGTCGCAGTGGACCCAGAAATACTGGTTTGTGCTGATTATTGTGGTCGGCTTTGCGATTGCAGCTTTTCTGGAAGCCAAGAAACGCAGCAAGAAATTCCGTGACCTGCTGGACAAAGCCGCCCTGAGAGCACCAATTTTTGGTGATCTGGTGTATAAGGCGATTATCGCGCGTTATAGTCGTACCCTGGCCACCACCTTTGCTGCCGGTGTTCCCTTAATTGATGCACTGGAATCCACTGCCGGCGCCACCAACAACGTGGTTTATGAAGAAGCAGTAATGAAAATCCGTGAAGATGTCGCCACCGGTCAGCAGTTACAGTTTGCCATGCGGGTCACGGATAAATTCCCTTCGATGGCCGTGCAGATGGTTGCGATTGGTGAAGAATCCGGTGCGCTGGATGCGATGCTGGATAAAGTCGCTACTCACTACGAAAACGAAGTCGATAACGCCGTCGATGGCTTAACCTCGATGATGGAACCACTGATTATGGCCGTTCTCGGGATTCTGGTCGGCGGTCTGGTGGTCGCGATGTATCTCCCAATCTTCCAAATGGGCTCTGTGGTTTAATGCAAGAATTCATTCATTATCTGATTCAACACCCAACTGCGCTGTATTTCGTAGTTGGGATTTTTAGTTTATGTATTGGCAGTTTTCTGAATGTGGTGATTTACCGCACGCCAAAAATGATGGAACAGGAATGGCGCAATGACTGTCAAATGCTGCTGCATCCTGAACAGGCCATCATTGATGAAAGCAAAATCAGCCTCAGTCAGCCAGCCTCGACCTGTCCGAAATGCCACAGCCCGATTCGCTGGTATCAGAATATTCCAGTAATCAGCTGGCTGCTTCTACGTGGCAAATGTGGCCAATGCCAAAACCCGATCAGTATTCGTTATCCTTTTATTGAACTGCTGACCGCAGTGTGTGCCTTAACCGTAGTCGCGGTTTTTGGCCCGACCCTGCAAATGCTGTTTGGCCTGGTGTTGACCTATGTGTTAATTGCCCTGACCTTTATTGATTTTGACACCCAGCTGCTGCCTGACCGCTATACCCTCCCCCTGGCTGCACTCGGCTTGGGGGTGAACAGCTATGCCCTGTACACCTCCGCTAGCTCTGCCATTTGGGGATATATCATTGGCTTTTTATGTCTGTGGGTGGTGTATTACCTGTTTAAGCTGGTGACTGGCAAAGAAGGTATGGGCTATGGCGATTTTAAATTGCTGGCCGCCTTAGGTGCCTGGATGGGCCCGCTGATGCTGCCGCTGATTGTGTTGCTATCTTCTCTGGTTGGTGCAATCATTGGCATTATTTTGCTGAAAATCCGCAAAGAGAACCAGCCTTTTGCCTTTGGCCCTTATATTGCCATTGCCGGCTGGATCGCCTTTTTGTGGGGTGATGCAATCATGAAGCTTTATTTAGGTCAATAAGGACAACAGGATGACATTTGTTTTGGGTTTAACTGGCGGCATTGGCAGCGGTAAATCGGCAGCAAGTCACTGGTTTGAAACCCAAGGCATTGTGGTGGTCGATGCAGATGTGGTGGCACGTGAAGTGGTTGAGCCAGGCCAGCCGGCCCTGACCCAGATTCATCAGGCCTTTGGCGACTGGGTCCTGCTCAATGGCGAGCTCAACCGCCGTGCCTTACGCGAGCATATTTTTAAAGAACCGGCAGCACGCAAAACCCTGGAAGCGATTACCCATCCGGCCATTCGCCAGTCGATCATCCAGCAGTTACAGGCAGCCCGCAGTGCCTATGTGGTGCTGGTGTCTCCACTGTTATTTGAAAGCAACCAGCATGAACTGACCCAGCGCAACCTGTTAATTGATGCCTCTGAAGAACTGCAGATTCAACGCGCCTCACAACGCGATGGACAAAGTATCGAACAAATTCGCAAGATTATTCAGGTACAGATGTCACGCGCAGACAAACGCCAGCGGGCAGATGATATTGTGCTGAATGATGGTCATCTGGAGCATCTCTATGCCCAGCTTCAACCCTTACATCAACACTATCTGACTTTGGCGCAACAGCAGCAGTCGGTTTAAGACGGCTTGTTTTGTCGTTCGATTTGCTGGCTTAAGCTGTCTTTCCGGCCCCACCAGCGCCAAGGCTGTAACGCCCCAATGCCCATACCAAGCAGACCACAGACAATCGCCAGGCTCAATGGCTCATTCAGTAACGGTACCGCCAGAATAGCGGCAATAAACGGTGCCAAGGTCACAATACTGCCAGCCTTAAAAGCACCTAAACGCTTAATCGCTTCGACATAGCTGAGCGTGGCAATAATCACCACAAAAATTCCATGAAACAGGGTCTGACCAATTAAATGCAGTGGTTCAGGACCACTCAGGTTTTTCGGAAAAAATAGCCAATAAATAGGTACATACACCAAAGCTGACCAGATGGCTACACTGGCCATAGAATGCCAGGCCGACAGCTTCCATTGCCGCAACAGCACCGTAAAGACGCCCCACCACAAGGCACTCAGGAAAAACAGCAGATCGCCAAAACCGAAAGCGACACCGGTTTCCTGATACATCAGCAGACTCATGGCAGCAATCGCCAGCAGCATGATCAATACGCTGATCCAGGTATGCCGGTCAAAGGGCTGTCGAAACAGCAACCAGGCCGCCAGTGCAGTACATAAGGGAATACAGCCATTCAAGAAAATCGCCGCATGCGCCGCTGGCACAAAATGAAATGCACTATAAGCCGTCAGGCAGTAACCGACACCGCCAATCATCGCCAGGATAAAGGACTGTCGGGTCCATAAAAATGCCGTATCTTTGCGATATAGCAAAACCGGCATCAGCAAGCAAAAGGCCAGCATAAAACGCAAGGCCACCAGATCCCAAGCACTAATGCCCCACAGGGCACTTAAACGGGTACTCAGGGTAAAGCCACCCCAAATACACATGGTGATGGCCAGTAACAGATAGCCTTGCTGACGCGCGTTGATCATTAAGATGGAAAGAGCGCTTAAGCCGGTTGACGCTGACGGCAGGCTTCATACAGCGCCATGCCGGTGGCCACACTAACATTCAGACTTTGCAGATTGCCCATCATCGGGATATACACGGTTTGATCACACTGCGACTGGGTGATTGGGCGCAAACCGGTATCTTCGGCTCCCATCACCACACACACCGCCGTACCGGTGAAGTCAAACTTCTGGATCGGCAAGGCTTTTTCATCCAGCATGGTGCCGACCACGCGCACATTAAACTGCTCTTTGATTTGCCCCAAAGTACGGGCCAGATTGGTGACCTGAATAAATTTAACTTTCTCGGCACCACCAGCAGCCACTTTACGCGCCGTTGGGGTCAGGCTGGCTGAACGGTCACGCGGTACAATCACCGCTTCTACACCCATGGCTGCTGCCGTACGGATACAGGCGCCCAGATTATGCGGATCGGTGACCTGATCCAGAGCCAGTAACAGTGGCTGATTGGACTGCTGCAACAGCTGTTCCAAATCTTTTTCATTTAAGGTTGGATGCGGACGCACCGCAGCCACCACGCCCTGATGAAATGGCAAACCGGCCAGTTTTTCCAGGCTGTCACGACTGGCTTTTTGTACGCTAATACCAAACGGCTCTGCCAGTTCCAGAATACGCTGTAAACGCTGGTCATCACGACCTTTGAGGGTAAACAGGGTTAATACACGCTCCGGTTCAAGTTCTAACAATGACTCTACCGAATGAACGCCATAATAATATTCTGGTTTTGCCATGAATGACCTCAACGCTGTGCTGTAAATCCAAAAGAAAAATCCTGCAAAGGAAACTTTACAGGATTTCTGTGTCGGCCTAGTTTAACCGATTTGGGCTAAAAATGCTTAGCCTTCTAAATGACAAACGTAGTCCAGTACATCATCAGTTTCAATCTTAAAACGGCTGTTGCCCGGTACATAAAAAGACTGACCAGCGCGGAAAAGCTCACTTTCTTCACTATCGGCGATTTGCACACGACATTCACCTGAAATAATTTCCATCCGTTCAGGAACATGCGTTTCGAAAGTTAAGGCTTGTTCAGTCGGTAAAATCACACCCAGCGTCTTTTTGGTGCCATCTTCAAATTGCACCGTATGACTAATGCAGAGCCCGCCAAAATAAACATTGGATTTTTTTACCACTGATACATGATCAAACTGAGCTGACATGCGTATTCTCCAGCTAACGCGTTTTTATATTTTATGATTGAGGTAGTGTAATGCTGCCTACTGAACTAATCAATCAATCTTCATCTAAGGTAAATCACTCTATTTCCTGTCGTTTCAGGCAAGTCATTTTGCCTGGCACGCGAATAAATTCACCTCATTTTTGCGAGAGTCTAAATCAACTTTCAGGCAAGTACAAATACCTTTTAATCGCAGATGAACTAAAGTTCAACGCCCCCATTGCACTCTCCGACCATCTGTATTTTCAGCCTGACAAATCCTGCGCCGAACTGGTTCAATTCGGGTTATGCATCTGACTGATTTTCATCTGAATCTCTAAATATAGTGAGCACTTTTCTGCTCGTTTTCAGCTTGTCTGATAATCATAAAAAATTTGATGATTGGCAGATAAAGTTATGCAACATTCTGCCGACGCTGTATTGCAAGCACATGAAACTGGACACAGTTTTCTGTTTCAGATGAAGATAAGAGTAGAGATTCCGATTGCGGCACTAGCGACTTGATCTACATGGTGGATATAGAACCTCTGCTCACAGCATGCCGCTGAATATTCTGTACCGAGAAGTTTTATTTTTCTGCAAAAATTAAGCTAGAATGATTGTGTTTTTTCAGTTGCTTAAAATAAAGGGCAATGCTTTGCACTGCCCAACCTGACACTCTTCAACTCAAACTTTTCGCAGCCTGGATGCGTTTATGCTGACACATTTAACCCTGATCAATTTTGCCTTAGCCGACCGTTTAGCCATTGATATTGAATCTGGTTTTAACGTCCTGACCGGGGAAACAGGTGCCGGAAAATCATTATTGCTGGATGCACTTTCGGCCTGTCTAGGCGAACGCACCGACACCAATTATGTTCGTTATGGCGCAGACAAGGCCGATGTCACTGCCACCTTCAGCTATCATGACGGTAGTCCAGAAGCCGAGTGGCTAAAACAGCAGGAACTGGATGATGAATCGGGCGAAATTCATTTACGCCGGGTAATTTTCGCCACCGGACGCAGCAAGGCCTGGATTAACGGCCGTCCGAGCAGTCTGTCTGAGCTCAAAGAAATTGGCCGTTTGCTGGTGCAGCTGTATAGCCAGCACAGCCAGCAGCAGCTGTTAGAACCGCCTTATCCAAAACACTGGCTGGATCGTTATAGCAATTTTTATGCGCCAGCCCAGGCCGTACGCGATGCCTATAGCCAGTGGCAAAAAGATATTCGCCAGCATCAGGCGGCTTTGGATGCCCAGGCGACGCGTAAACAGCGCATCGACACACTGGAATTGCAGCTGGAAGAATTAGAAGAAGTGGTCCAGGTCGATTATGCCGATATTGAACAGGAATTTGATCGCTTAAGCCATCATGAAGCGATTATGCAAGATTGTGCCTATAGTCTGAACGGGCTGGATGAAGCAGAGCCAAACCTGAGCCAGGAACTGTCCTCGATTTTACGGCGTCTGGAAAGCCATGCCGGCCGCAGTGAACAGCTGTCAGAAATTTATACTTCCCTGCTGAATGCGCAAAGTGAAATTGAAGATGCCACCGCCAGTTTGCGTCATTTTATTGACCGGCAGAGTTTCGATCCGGAGCGGATGGAAGAACTGAATTCCAAACTGGAAATTTTCCATCGTCTGGCCCGTAAATATCGCACCCAGCCAGAATTATTGAAAACCGAATATGACAACTGGCAGGCCGAGCTGGAACAGCTGCATCAGCTGGAAGATCCGGAAACCTTGGCCGAACAGGTCGAAGTGTCCTATCAGGACTTTTTGGCCAAGGCCGAACATTTAGACCAGATTCGACGTGAAGCTGCCGGACCTTTGGCCAAACAGCTGACCGAACAGGTGAAACAGCTGGCCTTACCAGAAGCACATTTTGAATTTAAATTTGAGCCTTTAGAGCAGCCATCGAGTGAAGGCTTAAGCTTTATCCAGCTGCTGTTTACGGCCAATAAAGGCATTCCAGCACAACCACTGGCGCGTGTCGCTTCGGGCGGTGAACTGTCGCGTATTGCGCTGGTGATGCAGGTCATGAATGCTGAAAAAACCG
Organism: Acinetobacter sp. AND/436; assembly: GCF_049546925.1. Classification (NCBI taxonomy): domain Bacteria; kingdom Pseudomonadati; phylum Pseudomonadota; class Gammaproteobacteria; order Moraxellales; family Moraxellaceae; genus Acinetobacter; species Acinetobacter sp. AND/436. The sequence goes on along the minus strand of NZ_JBMXBO010000004.1, from coordinate 127,982 downwards.
AAGCAGAAGTGCTGGTGTTTGACGAAATTGATGTCGGGATTAGTGGTGGTACTGCAGAAATTGTGGGGCGTTTACTGGCCGGTCTGGGGCAGCACGTACAAATCCTGTGTATTACCCATCAGGCGCAGGTTGCGGCTCAGTCTGACCAGCACCTGCTGGTGAAGAAACAGCAGACTGATCCGGCCAGTAGTACTATTTTAATGCTGCAAGAAGAAGAGCGGATTCTGGAACTGGCACGGATGACTGGTGGCGTCGAAATTAACGAAACCACCTTGCAGCATGCCAAGCAGTTACGTCAGCTCAAGTTTCAATCTGGCGCATAAAATCACTGAAAAACCACAAAAAATGTTTGGTGAAATAGCAATCCTCTTGTAACGTGATGATTAAGACCTATATCTATATCAGAACATACATTTTAGGAGAAAGGCTTAGGTGACCAAACAATATCTGACACATCGCTGTCTTATTGCGCCACCCGAGATAAATGATGACTTTTTTGCGAATACTGTCATTTATTTGGCGCGTCATGATGAAGACGGGGCGCAAGGCATTATTCTCAATCGTCCGGCAGGGATTCAAATTAAAGAGTTACTGAATGATCTGGATATTGAAGCCGATCATGTCCATCCACATGAAGTATTGCAAGGCGGGCCGCTGCGTCCGGAAGCCGGATTTGTGCTGCATACTGGCCAGCCAACCTGGCATTCATCCATTGCGGTTGGTGAAAATGTCTGTATTACCACTTCCAAAGATATTCTGGATGCTATTGCCCATAACGAAGGCGTAGGCCGTTACCAGATTGCCCTCGGCTATGCCAGCTGGAGTAAAAACCAGCTGGAAGAAGAAATTTCGCGTGGTGACTGGCTGATCTGCGATTCAGATATGGATCTGATTTTTAATCTGCCCTATAGCGACCGTTGGGATGCCGCCTACCGGAAAATCGGAATTGACCGCACCTGGCTTGCTTCAGAGATTGGCCATGCCTGAGTCTGCTGCACACATGATTATGGCCTTCGATTTTGGCACCCAGAAAATGGGCATGGCGGTGGGTCAATCCCTGATCGAAAGCGCCACGCCGCTGGCCCTGTTTCCCATGAAAGATGGTATTCCAAACTGGGATGAACTGCTGAAACTGGTGAAACAGTATCAGCCAAATTTATTTCTGGTTGGCTTGCCACTGAACATGGATGATAGCGAGTCAGAGCTGTCGACCCGGGCGCGCAAGTTTGCCCGACGTTTACGTCATCAGACCAATATCGAAACCCTGATGGTGGACGAGCGTTTGACCACGCGTGAAGCCCGTGATGAACTGGATCATTATCAGGCTCAGGGACGCGGTAAAAAAATTGCCGCCGACAGTATTGCGGCCGCCCTGTTCATTGAAAGCTGGTATCGTTATCCGCAAGGCGTCCAGCCTTAAAATCTCGCTGTTGACGTCCAAATCCCCTTTCTCTTGGTTTTCAGCTCAATCCGGTCTGTTATGATAGTCAGTACCGGATTTTTTCATTGATCTTTTTTCACGTTGTAGAGTAATCACTGATGGCAATATCGAGTTTTGGCAAAATTTTGATGGTTCTGAATTTATTTTCAGTGTCACGTCCGGTGATTAATGTCGATATGATCAGTGAAGAACTGGGCCTGTCCAAACCGACCAGCTACCGCTATTTAAAAGAACTGGTTTCGGCCGAATTATTGCAGCGTTTAAGTGGGACTTCGGGCGATTACACCCTCGGCTCGAAAATTGCAGTGCTGGATTATATTTCCCGCACCACCGATCCACTGGTGCAAATCAGCATTCCGTTTATGCAGGATATTGTGCAGCGTACCGAATTTTGCTGCGTACTGACCTATCTGAATCAGGATGCCTGTATCGACCTGCATGATGAAGTATTCCAGCATATGAATCTGCTGTCCTATGGCCGCGGCTGCCCACGTCCGGTGTATATGGGTTCGTCACCGAAAATCATGCTGGCGCATTTACCAAAACAGAAAATGCTGAATTATTATCAGCGTTTTGCCGTGCAGTTCCGTCAGTCCGGTTTTGCCCAGGATGAAGCCGAGTTCATCAGCAAAATGAAAAAGATCAAAAAACAGGGCTATTACTATTCTAGTGGTGAACTGGAACCGCAACTGGCCGGCTTGTCGGTGCCGATCAGACTCTCCAATAAAACAGCACCATTCACCCTGACCTTACTGGCCTCCAAAAACCGCTTTGAATTTGTCAATGTCGAAAAGCTGATTGCCATTTTGCAGGAAAATGCCGCGCTGATTGAACAGAAAGTTGAAAGTCTGAATCCACATACCTAGATTGATCTTTATCAAAATACAGCTGTTAAGATCAGCGTGGTGAGATAAATCTCTGCCCTGCCCGGCCTTTGGATCACAACCAGCATTAGAGTGGATAAAAATAGCGAAAGGTTAAATTGATTCGCGGCGTCACCACACGGCTGGATTTGGGCAGGCTGTGCTTCCAGTAGCGCTGGGTCTGCCCACGCATCACAATTAATTGACCACTCTGTAGCAGCAGCTCGACTTTTGCTGCGCTGTGTTTGTGCTTAAAGCTAAATTTACGGGTTGCACCCAGACTTAAAGAAGCAATCACCGTTTCTGCACCCGGAGATGCGACCAGACTCGGTTCATCATCACTGTGCCAGCCCAGTCCCTGACTGCCATCTGCATATAAATTGGCTAAACAGGAATTAAATGGATGTCCCACGATCTGTTCAATCTGCTGTTTTAACTGCCACAAAGCCGGATGCCAACGCTGCGCCTGCTTCAAACTGCCCGAATAACGATACTGATAATACTCATCACCATACCAGGCAATTTTCCGCGCGGTGACATAATGTTTGCCAAATAAGGTGACTTCATCGGCTTGCCAGGCCAGCTGCTGTAAACATTGCTGCAAGTAAGCGTGACTGTCCTCAGCGGACAGAATCAGCCCATAATCCTGCACGATCCCCTCATAGGGCAACAGATTCTGCCGTGGCTCGGGCGGAAACAGTTCCAGATTCATTGTGGCGTTTTCCTGCGAAGCGGAACTTCAGTTTAAACCCAAAACGGCTTCACAAATCAAAACATTCTCTGTGCTTGTGAGCCACGCCAAATCGACATAGACTGAAAAACAGGTTTTAGAATAAAAAATAATTGCTTATGAACTTATGGCAGCTCTTTCAGAAGCTCAAGCCCTTTGTGCGGCCGTATCGGCTGCTGGTGATTGCCACGCTGATTCTGACTTTAATTGGTTCTCTGACCGCACAGGTCAATGCCCTGACCCTGCAATATGCCGTCGACAGCATTAACCGGCTGGTAGAAGCCGGTCAGGGGCTGGCTGAAGGCTGGCAGATTCTGATAACCATTAGCGCCATTTTACTGGGCAAGGAAATCATTAATGCCTTTGTCCAATTCGGGCAGAAATTTTATGGTGAAAAACTGCGGATTTTTGTGTCGCAGGATTTGGCCCAAGGCATTATTGAAAAGTTCCTGACTTACCGGCTGGCGTTTTTTAATCAGGATAACAATCAGGCCGGCAAGCTGCAAACCCGGATTGATCGCGGCATTGGCTCCCTCACCCGGCTGGTACAAATCTTTTTTATTGATATTTTACCGTTATTTACCAGTGCGATTATTGCCTTAGGGCTGATGTACTGGGCCAATTTCTATGTCGGGCTGGTAGCCTCGGCTATTGTGCCCATTTATTTCTGGCTGACCTATAAACAGGCCCAGAAACTTGGCAGCTGGCGCCGCAATTTACGTGATGGCCGTGAACGGAAAAGCCAGGGCATTCTGAGTATTATCAACTCGATTACCGTGATCAAATCCTTTAACCGGGAACATATCGAATCGGACAAACAGCTAAAACTGCAAAAGGAACTGACCGACAACCAGATGCATACCCGGCAGACCAGCTTCCTGTTTGATGGCCTGAAAACCTTTATTGAACAGATCGGAATTGTGCTGATTATTATCCTGACTGCCTATTTTGTGCTGGATGGCCAGATGAGTATCGGCATGATCATGTATCACGTGTTGCTGTTTAATAACGTGTCGGCACCAATCCGTTCACTGCACCGGATTTATGATGAAGTGAATGATGCCATGATCTACTCGGAAAGCTTTTTCCAGATTCTGGAGGCCGATGATGAAATTGAAGCCAGCGGTGCACAAAAACCGGTAATTCGCGGGCAATTCAATTTAAGCGGGGTCGAGTTTTATTATCCGAACGGGCATCATGCCTTAAAAAATATCGAGATGTGCATTCAGCCCAACAAGATTACCGCACTGGTCGGCCTGTCCGGTGCAGGGAAATCGACCCTGATCAGCCTGCTGGATAAATTCTATGAACCACAGCAGGGCAGCATTCAGTTAGATGGAGTGGATTTAAAAGACATCGACACCCAATACCTGCGTGACCATATCGGGCTGGTGCTGCAAAAAAACCATATTTTCCAGGGCAGTATTTTTGACAATATCCGCTATGGCAAAACCGATGCTTCTCAGGAAGAAGTGATACAGGCCGCCCAGAAAGCCTCGATTCATGAGCAGATTTTGCAGCTCCCGCAAGGCTATGACAGTGATGCCCTGATGCTCTCGGGCGGTCAGCAGCAGCGGATTGCACTGGCGCGGATGTTCCTGAAAAATCCACCGATTATTTTTCTGGATGAACCAACCGCCAGTCTGGATGCCATTGCCACCGAGCAGATCAAGCAGAGTCTGGATGAAATTAAACAGGGCCGTACCGTAGTGATTATCTCACACAGTCTGTCGCAGATTATTGATGCCGATTACACCTATGTCATGAAAGAAGGTGCGATTGCCGAACACGGCGAACATGACACGCTCTACCATCAGGACGGTGTCTATAAAGAAATTTTTGATGCGATGGCCAAAAGCCTGAATATTGAAAAGATTGCCCGAACCTTTGAAGATGACGCAGAAGAAGAAACCCATAGTTAAACCGCAATCCGGTTAAAGATGAAGGAATGATTCTGTATTTTTTAATCCATAAAAAAAGCTCCTGTACAGGAGCTTTTTTGCCTTAAGGCTGTTTTAAATACGGCCAGGCGGCTTTTAAATAAATAAACATCGACCACAAAGTCAGCACCACCGCAGTATAGAGCAAGGCATAACCAAGCAATTCCAGTGGCTCCCAGTTCAGCAAGAATACGGAAATCGCAATCATCTGAAACGCAGTTTTATATTTCCCGACGGTAGAGACCGCCACGCTGGTACGCGCGCCGAGTTCTGCCATCCATTCACGCAAGGCCGATACGGTAATTTCACGTGAAATAATCACAATTGCAGCAAAGGCCATGGAAATGGTCGGCTGCCATTGCACCAAGACAATCAGGGCGGCTGCCACCATCAGTTTATCCGCCACCGGATCCAGAAAACGGCCAAAGGCTGAGGTCTGGTTTAAGGTTCGTGCCAGATAGCCATCAAACCAGTCAGTGACGGCAGCAATCACAAAAATCGCGGTCAAAATCAGATGCCGGGTCATCCCTGCATCATGATCATGGATTCCCATGGCAGGCGGCCAGTAGGCCACCAATAAAAATACGGGAATTAAGGCTATACGCGCTAAAGTTAAAATATTTGGAATGTTCAGGATTCGACCTGTTGTCATAGACACCGCCAATGCTTCCCCGTTATGCACGAGCTAAATGCACATATTTTTTGAGGGTTTATCCATCGTTAATAGGCTTCACTTTATACGAAATGGCAGAAAGTGTCACTAGGCAAAGACCGTTACGGTTTGCCGCGAAATGGCAATCAGCCGGTTTTCAGCATCCCAAAGATGCGCCGTTTCAGTAGAATAGCCATCTGCCGCATGCTCGGTAATCACTTTATATTTAAACCAATCATGCACTTGGTGGCGGATCGGATGCACATAAGTGATATGCCAGGTCAGCGAACTGGCCGGTGACAAGGTTTTAAATAAAGGCAGTACACCCGGTGGCCAAATGTCCATCAGTGTGACCAGATCGGCCACAGTAAAGTCGCGGTTGGCATGTTTTTCTGGCGTATAGCGGCACCAGCCGCCAAAATCGGACTGCTGGCTGCCGGTACACGGATAATCACCTTCGGCCCAGCACACCTCAAACTGCTGATAACATTCCGGCATCAGCTGATGCACCGGTAAATAGTTAAGCTGCGCTGGTGCAGGATAATCCGGCGCCAACGGTTCCTGCTGTACCTGAATAGTGGACTCACGCACCGCGCCAAAGCTGGCCAGCAAGATGCTTTGTACCGCATCATCCTGCCATAAGCGCACTTCCAGCGTGATCACCGACTTGCCCTGTCGCAAAATTTCTGCACTGATTCTGGCCCGGTCTTCCCGCACCGGCCCGACAAAGGTCACCGATGCACTGAGCAGACGTTTATCCGGGTCGGCAATCACCGAAAGGGCTTTCTGCATCATCAGTCCGGCCACCAGTCCGCCATAGATGGTTCGGCCCTGTAACCAGCCTGTTGGAATCTGAATCCATTCATCCTGCTCGATTGCGGCAAATACAGAACGCAGCGACATATATTTTCCTTTTTATTGAGTGCGCTTCATCTTGCAGCTTTTCAGTGTGGATGTGAATGGTCAATCGTATACTGGCCAGTGACTATTTTTGCCAATAGGTCAAATATGCCGGACTTATTCGTGCAGAATTTTATAGATGGTCCGCGCCATGACCTGCCCCAGTCCCGGTACCAGCATCAGGTCTTTTTCCGAGGCTTTTAGCACGCCCTGAATCCCGCCAAAATGGGTCAGCAAATCACGGCGGCGTTTCGGGCCCAGGCCGGGAATCACTTCCAGCACCGAACTGCCGCGTTTTTTATCACGTTTGGCCCGATGCCGGGTAATGGCAAAACGGTGTGCTTCATCCCGCACCTGCTGAATCAGATGCAGGGCTTTATGGTCTTCCGGCAGCTGGATTTTGCTGCCATCGGTAAAATGCAAGGTTTCCAGTCCGGGTTTACGCCCCTCGCCTTTGGACACGCCGACCATAAAGGCTTCCAGTCCCAGTTCCTGCATCACTTCCATCGCCATATGCAGCTGGCCTTTACCGCCATCAATCAGCAGCAAATCCGGCAGCATGGCTTTTTTATAACGTCGGGTCAGGGCCTGACGCATTGCGGCATAGTCATCGCCTTCGGTAATGTCATTGATGGAAAACTGGCGATAATCGCGTTTGCGCGCACCGCCCGAATCAAACACCACACAAGACGCCACGGTCGCTTCGCCCATGGTGTGGGAAATATCAAAACATTCAATCCGGTCAATAGGACGCCCCACCACCTGCTCCAGCTGATGAAAACGCTCATTCAACTCGAAGTGATTGGCCAGCTTGCCTTTAATCGCGTGTTGCACGTTCATTTGTGCCAGTTCTTGCCATTCGGCCCGGGTTTCGCGGACTTTGTGCTTGATCTGGACTTTCTGCTGAAACTGCTGCTGTAGCGCCTGCTCCAGCTCTTTGGCATCTGGCAGTTCTACATTGACAATCAGCTCGGCCGGTACTTCATCGGCGACCTGAAAATAGAAGTTGGCGATAAAATCGGACAACATCTGGCCCTGATCATCTCCGAGCATATCCGGGAAATAGCTTTTCCCGCCCAGCATCTTGCCATTGCGCACATGCATAATCTGCACACAGGTCACCCCAGCCTGATAGGCAATTGCCAGAATATCGGCTTCGCCTTTGACCTTATAAATGGCCTGTTGTGCCTGTACATCGCGCAGCAAGGCCATTCGGTCCCGATAAAACACCGCTTTTTCAAATTCCAGTGCTTCAGCCGCGGCTTCCATTTTGGCAATCAGTTCCTGATTCAGTTCACGGGTATCGCCCTGTAAAAAACGGATCGAGTTCTGCACATCTTCCTGGTAGGCTTCCGGTGAAATCAGCCCGACACAAGGCGCCGAACAGCGTTTGATCTGATATTGCAGGCAGGGACGTTTGCGCTGGGAAAAATAGCTGTTTTCGCACTGGCGCACATTAAACAGCTTTTGCAGCACGATTAAAGTATCGCGGGCGTTGTAGGCACTTGGATAAGGCCCGAAAAATTTACCGACCTGATGCTTGCCTTTGCCACGGCCACTGGCAATCCGCGGATAAGGCTTGTCACTGGAGACAAAAATATAGACATAAGATTTGTCATCGCGCAGCATGATGTTATACGGCGGCCGATGCAGCTTGATCAGGTTCTGTTCCAGCAGCAAGGCTTCGGTTTCAGAGCGTACCACCAGCGTTTCAATATCATAAATCCGCGCCACCAGCGCCTGGGTTTTCGGATGTTCGATGGTTTTTACGAAATAGCTGGACACGCGATTTTTAAGATTCTTGGCCTTGCCCACATATAACAGTTCCCCATCTTTACCCAGCATGCGGTAAATACCGGGCAAGGTGGTCATATTGGCCAGAATTTTGACAATATGTTCGCGTGCGTTTTCGTTCACATTCAGCCTATTTATCGATCTCGTCTGCTCTAGCATGATGTGATGGTGATTCTGCTATTTTCAAGCATTGCCGCGCAAGCATGCCGGCAGAAATGACATGATTGCTACAAAGTCTTAGTGCCACAGGCAAATTTTGCTATGCTGAACAGCTTGTCCCGCTCAGGATTCAGTTTATGCACACCGCCCACTCTGCCATGCATATTATTCAGCCGGCCACCTCAACACATGCGGCATCGGAAAAAGACCGCCTGATTGGCAAACCGCGCTTTCATTTTGAACCGCGTGAAGTGATGCAGCTGCTCAGAACCCGGATTATTGGACAGGACGCAGCCTTAAATGAAATTGAAAAAATGCTGCATGTGGTCAAGGCAGATTTTTCCAGCCCGGAACGTCCGCTGTCGGTGACGCTAATGCTGGGGCCAACTGGCGTGGGTAAAACTGAAACCGTCCGGCTGATCAGTGAAGCGATTTATGGCCGCCCGGATGCTTTTTGCCGGATTGATATGAACACGCTGGCACAGGAACATTATGCAGCAGCACTCACCGGTGCACCGCCGGGCTATGTTGGCTCCAAAGAAGGCCATAGCCTGTTTGATGAAACTGCGATTGCAGGCAGTCACACCCGCCCCGGCATTGTGCTGTTTGATGAACTGGAAAAAGCCTCGACTGAAGTACTGCGCGGGCTAATGAATGTGCTGGACACCGGCAAACTGACCCTGACTTCTGGCACCAAAACCATCGACTTTCGCAATTGCATGATTTTCATGACCAGTAATGTCGGTGCCCAAGCTGCGCAGCAATATCTGGACAAGCTGAATCTGTTCCCGAAAAAAATGCAGGACCTCTGTCTAAAACGTCTGCCGGCCAGACAGATTATTGAAAAGGTGATGCAGCGCCGTTTTGATCCGGAATTTCTCAACCGGATTGACCGGACCCTGCATTATGCGCCGGTCCAGGAAAATGCCCTGCCGCAACTGGTCGAGATTGAACTGGAAAAACTGAACAAACGCCTGCAGCATCAGAAACGTCAGGTGCAGCTGACCGATGCTGCCAAGGCTTATTTTTATCAAGGACATGATATTCGCTATGGCGCCCGGCATTTGGGCCGCCGCATGCGCACCGAACTGGAACCGATTCTGGCGCTGTATTTCCTCAGTCATCCAGAGCAGCTTAGTCTGTGTCTGGACTGTCAGGATCAGCAGCTGTTGATTCAGCCGGACCCAGCGACCAGCACTGAATCAGGACGATAAAGGCTGTTTAATCGCGGCGCAGAATTGCTCCGGATGCCGCGGCGACACCAGCACAAACTTGTTCACGCCATCTTGCTGATAGTCAATCTTTAAGCGTTTTAAGGACATGGCCGGAGATGCCACCGAGTTATTGGTCGGTGATACTTTTTGAATCTGCGCCAATGGGATGCGCCAGCTTAAAAACAGGCAGCGGATGGTCAGGCAGTCTTCGCTCACACGATAGCGGGTATTCCACACCGGCCACCAGATCACCACAATGGTCAGCAGATACACCGCAGTATGCACCGGATACGCTTGCATGGTACCTTTGGCCTGCATGGTCAGCAACAATTGCACCAGCAGCCCAGTCATACAGATCAGAAAAGCCAGCACCCACCAGTCAATTTTGGAACGAAATTTCTGCATTATTTTCCCCTTTACTGTCTGTATCTTACACAAAATTTATGGGGGCTGCTGTATTCGGCCGTGCAGAAAAAAACGCCCATGTGGGCGTTTGGGTTGGAGTGCAAAAGATCAGCATGTCATCTTAAAACAGATAAGGCCGGATAAAAATCAGGAAGAATAGCCCCAGCATCAGCACCCATTTTAAAATGTAATACAGGGTCCGGTTTCTGGCTTTCAGGGCCTTGGCCTGAATCCGGATCTGATAAACATAGGCAAAGACTTTATTCAGGCCGCCGGTACGATCGCCAACTTCATTGGGCGAGCTGGCTGCCGTCATCACCTTTTTACCAAACCAGTGATTAAACTTTTGCATCCAACGGGTAGTTAACGGCCGCTCGACATCGGCAAAGAAAATAATCCGGTTTTGCGTAGTGCCGTTTTCAGCATAGTGAATATAGGTTTCATCAAATACCACACTTTCACCATCACGCCATGAATAGCGCTGGCCATCGACATCAATAAAACAGCGCTCATCATTCGGGGTCATTAAGCCCAAATGATAACGCAGCGAACCGGCATAAGGATCGCGATGCCGGACCAGGCGGCTGTCCGGTGCCAGTTCGGTAAACATTGCCGCTTTAATACTTGGCAAGGTTTTTAATAAAGCCGTGGTTTTCGGGCACAGCTCGGCCGCAGAAGGATGCGCGGTGTCATACCATTTCAGGTAAAAGCGTTTCCAGCCGGTTTTAAAGAAAGAGTTAAACCCCAGATCATCATATTTGCTGGAGGCCTTGATGCCGCCTTGTTCATACAGCGCTTTGGCCTCATCGCGAATCATCTCCCAATGTTCATCCAGCACTTTTAAATCCTGAAAATGCTGGGTGTCGATGTAGGGCTGATTCGGTACGCGTGAAAAACGGTACATCAGAAAATTAATCGGGGCGAACAGGGTCGAATGGTCAAAGAACTGACGATAAAACGAATGCCGAACTTTGCCGCGTTGCTGGATATAAAACGCTGAAATGACAAAGATGGCCAGAATAATCCACTTAAGCATAGCAACATCCGGGAAATTGCCGCCCTGTACAGGTACGACAGACAAGCCAAAATATCGGCGAGCATAACAAATTTAGCCAGGCCAATCAGCCGGTCGTTTAAGACACAGCGTTGCAAAACTGGCGCTGTTCAGGTACCTGTACTGCCCTGCCCATTCACACGAATTGACTTTTTTGACCAAAACACCACAACTCCGGCATGGGCAGCGCCAGCTTTTTCCGTTATAAACAGAGGGCAACTGCGCCAAAAAAGTAAAACCGAAACAAGTACTTCATTGGCTTTTAAGCGAAATAAGCAGGAGAAGAAAGGGAACAAGACCTTGATTGGGCATAGAAAAATTGATGACCCTAGCGTCACGGCTTGATACAACTTGTTATGTTCTTTTTCGATATAGTTATCGTAAGATTAGCGAGGCATAGAAGTGTGCGGGAAATGCACACTCGCTTCACAACATCAACTTAGAAATCCTCCAAAATAAAGGAGATCAGGCATGATCCACGCTGGCAATGCCATTACCGTCCAAATGCTTTCGGACGGAATTGCAGAATTCCGCTTTGACTTACAAGGTGAGTCGGTCAACAAATTTAACCGTGCAACGATTGAAGATTTTAAAGCTGCAATTGACGCTGTCAAAGCCAATAGTGAAATTAAAGGCTTGGTGGTCACTTCAGGTAAATCGACCTTCATCGTGGGTGCAGATATCACTGAGTTTGGTGAAAACTTCGCACAAGGCGAACAAGCAATTGTAGAATGGGCCTTGCCTGTTCACGACATCTTCAACAGCTTTGAAGATTTAGATATTCCTAAAGTGGCTGCCATTAATGGTATGGCGCTGGGTGGCGGTTTTGAAATGTGTCTGGTCTGTGACTACCGTGTCATGTCCGAACAGGCGCAAGTCGGCCTGCCAGAAATCAAACTGGGAATTTTCCCGGGCTTTGGTGGTACAGTACGTTTAAGCCGTTTAATCGGGATCGACAATGCGGTGGAATGGATGGCAATGGCCAATCCGAAAAAACCAGCCGCAGCATTAAAAGATGGTGCAGTAGATGCCGTTGTTGCCGCAGACAAACTGACTGAAGCAGCGGTTGATCTGGCTAAACAGGCAGCAGCTGGCCGTCTGGACTGGAAAGCCAAGCGTCAGGAAAAACTCGATCCGGTGAAATTGAACCCGCTGGAACAGATGATGGCGTTCAACACAGCCAAAGGTGCGGTACTGGCCAAAGCCAATCCGGCTCAATATCCGGCACCAAAACTGTTACTCGATTCATTACAAGCCGGCGCTGGCCTGAGCCGTAATGATGCCCTAAAAGCAGAAGCGGAAGGTTTTGCCAAAGCTGCGGTCACCCCACAAGCGGGTGCCTTAATTGGTCTGTTCCTGAACGACCAGGTCGTAAAGAAAACTTCAAAAAAACATGAAAAAGGTGCTCATCCTGTTAACCAGGCCGCTGTTTTAGGTGCCGGGATTATGGGTGGTGGTATTGCTTACCAGGCGGCAAGCAAAGGCACACCAATTATCATGAAAGACATTGGTAACCCGCAACTGGCCTTAGGTATGTCTGAAGCGAACAAACTGCTGACCAAGCAGGTTGAACGCAAGAAGATGAAACCGGCGCAAATGGGTGAAACCCTGGCACGTATCCGCCCGACTTTAAGCTATGACGAGTTTAAAGAAGTGGACATCGTGATTGAAGCCGTGACTGAAAATCCAAAAGTCAAAGGCATCGTACTGAAAGAAACTGAAGCCAAAGTTCGTGAAAACACGATCATTGCTTCTAATACGTCTACAATTTCAATCACGCGTCTGGCTGAAAACCTGGAACGTCCAGAAAACTTCGTGGGGATGCACTTCTTTAACCCGGTACATATGATGCCACTGGTAGAAGTGATCCGTGGTGAGAAAACTTCTGCTGAAGCCATTGCGACGACGGTTGTTCTTGCGCAGAAAATGGGTAAAACCCCAATCGTGGTCAATGACTGCCCGGGCTTCCTGGTGAACCGCGTCTTGTTCCCTTACTTCGGTGCATTTGATCTGTTACTGAAAGATGGTGCAGACTTCCAGCAAATCGACAAAGTCATGGAAAAATTCGGCTGGCCAATGGGTCCTGCTTACCTGATGGACGTGGTTGGTATCGACACTGGCGTTCACGGCGCAGAAGTGATGGCAGAAGGCTTCCCGGACCGTATGAAACCAGACTACAAAGGCTCAATCCAGGTAATGTATGAAAACCAGCGTCTGGGTCAAAAGAACGATGTCGGTTTCTATAAATACGAACTGGACAAAAAAGGCAAAAAAGCCAAGACCGTTGATTCAACTGCTTATGAGTTAATTGCAGGCGTGGTGACTGGTGAAAAACGCGAGTTTGATCCACAAGAAATCATTGACCGTATGATGCTGGCTTTCTGTAACGAAACGGTTCGTTGCCTGGAAGACAACATTGTCGCAACACCATCTGAAGCCGATATGGCGATGATCATGGGTGTAGGCTTCCCTCCATTCCGTGGTGGTCCATGCCGTTACATCGACCAGACAGGTGTGGCTGAGTATGTTGCGCTTTGCGATAAATATGCGCACTTAGGTAAAGCATATGAAGCGCCGCAAATGCTGCGTGACATGGCTGAAAACAACAAGAAATTCTACGGTTAAGGAGCGACGTGAATGGCTACTTTAAATCCACGTGACGTTGTGATTGTTGATGGCGTACGTACTGCCATGGGCAAAAGCAAAAACGGTATGTTCCGCAATGTACGTGCTGACAGCATGTCTGCGGAGCTGGTTCGCGCTTTAGTTGCTCGTAACCAATTTGATGTCAACGAAGTTGAAGATGTAATCTGGGGCTGTGTCAACCAGACTCTGGAACAGGGCATGAACATTGGCCGTAACATTGCCTTACTGGCTGAACTGCCAAAAACTGTGGCAGGTCAAACTGTGAACCGTTTATGTGGTTCATCCATGCAGGCGATTCATACTGCAGCGGCGCAAATTGCTACTAACCAGGGTGATATTTTCATTATTGGTGGTGTTGAGCATATGGGCCATGTAGGCATGATGCACGGCATCGACCTGAATCCTGAAGCCTCTAAATACTATGCCAAAGCATCTAACATGATGGGCTTAACAGCAGAAATGCTGGGTCGTATGAACGGCATTAGCCGTGAAGAACAGGATGCGTTTGGTGTGGAATCTCACCGCCGCGCCTGGGCTGCTACCCAAGAAGGCCGTTTCAAGAATGAAATCGTCGGTATTGAAGGTCATGATGCTGAAGGCAAATTGCAGCTATGCGATGTGGATGAAGTGATTCGTCCAGATGCTAACCTGGAAGCATTCAAGGCATTACGCCCAGTGTTCGATCCGAAAGGCGGTTCTGTCACAGCAGCCACTTCATCTGCCCTCTCTGATGGTGCATCTGCCATGCTGTTGATGTCTTATGAGCGTGCGCAGGCTTTGGGTCTGAAACCACGTGCCGTGATTCGTTCAATGGCGGTTGCCGGCTGTGATGCGGCAATTATGGGTTATGGTCCAGTACCAGCAACGCAAAAAGCCCTGAAGCGCGCTGGTCTGTCGATTGCTGATATTCAAACTTTTGAATTGAACGAAGCATTTGCGGCACAAGGTCTGTCTGTACTGAAAGGCTTGGGTATTTATGACCAGCAAGACCGCGTTAACCTGAACGGTGGTGCAATTGCATTGGGTCACCCATTGGGTTGTTCGGGTGCACGTATCACCACGACACTGCTTAACGTGATGGAACAGCAAGATACACAAATCGGTTTAGCGACCATGTGTATTGGTTTGGGCCAAGGCATCGCGACCATTATCGAGCGTGTTTAATCTTTAAATACCAAGATAAAAAACCCCGCTTAATACGGGGTTTTTTATATTCGCAGAAATCACTTAATAAAAACGCCCCATGTGCTACATCGGGCGTTTTTAAATTGCATCTCAATCACGACTGAAACAAGCTTCAGCTCATCGCCTTAATGTTCCGGCTTGGCCACTGTGGTTAACACTGGCTCAACCACTGTCTTTTTACCAAAATGAAGATGGTTAAACAGAATATTCAGGAAAATCGCCATCACACAGGCCGAGCTAATGCCCGAATGGAACAGGGTTTTAAACCAGGTCGGAAACTGGGCATAGAAAGAATGATCAATAATTGGAATCATCCCGGCAGCCAGAGATGTTGCGACAATAATCAGATTCTTCTGGTCGCTATAGTCCAGTTTAGATAAAGTACGAATCCCGCTGGCCGCCACTGTACCAAATAGGACCAGACCAGCGCCGCCTAATACCGGCGTAGGAATGGAAGCAATAATACGGCCCATAATCGGCAGCAAGCCCAAGATCACCAGAATCAAGCCACCGGCAGCTACCACAAAACGGCTTTTCACACCGGTAATCGCCACCAACCCCACATTCTGAGCAAAGGCACTTTGCATAAAGGTGCCAAAGAAGGGCGCTACTGCTGAGGAAATCATATCGGCGCGCAAGCCATTGGCAATACGCTTGTCATCGACTTTGGCACCGACAATATCTCCCACTGCAATAATATCGGCCGTGGTTTCAGTTAACACCACCACCATCACAATGGTCATGGCCAGAATTGCAGACAGATGAAAAGTCGGTGCGCCAAAAGCCAAAAAGTCAGGAAAGGCAAACCAGGCACCCTCACCCACTTTGGAAAAATCGCCAAAACCCAAGACATAGGCCAGAATCGAACCGATCAGAATCGCCAGTAAAATTCCGGTACGGCGAATGGTTTCAGAACCAAAACGGCTTAAAAGCAGCAAAATCCCCAGGGTCATGGCGGCCAGACCAATATTCTGCATAGAACCCCAGTCAGGTGCATTGCTATTACCACCCATAATCCAGCGCACGGCCACCGGCAATAAAGACAGGCCGATGATGGTAATCACACAGCCAGTCACCACCGGTGGAAAGAAACGGATAATCTTGGCAAAAAACGGCGTCAGCAATAACCCGATTAAGGAGGAGGCAATCACCGCGCCCAGAATGGCATTAAAACCGCCACCCGTGGTGGCAATACCGACCATGGTGGCCACGCCGGCAAAGGACACGCCTTGCACCAGTGGCAAGCGTGCCCCGAAATATTTCACCCCCAAGGTCTGTAACAAAGTCGCCAGTCCACCCATAAATAATGAAGCAGTAATCAAGATCCCGATTTGCGCAGCAGTTAAACCGGCCGCTGTGCCAACAATCAATGGCGGCGCCACAATACCGCCATACATGGTTAATACATGCTGTAAGCCATAAGTCAGGCTTTTTCCTGTCCCTAAAAATTCATCTTCGGGCGAAATATTCTGTTTGCTCGTTGTCATGTGTAGCCCCACGCCGCAGCTCAGTGATGCTTTTCTCTGAAGCCATCTTTTAAAAATATACTGGCCCTTGCCTGCATGTTGCAGACAAGCGCGCTTCCTGCGGGATTGGAGCAATTACTATGCCATTTTAAAAAATCTGTCGGATTTTGCTGGTAAATCGGCACCAACATGAGGAGGAGATGAACTAGTTAAAAACAAGAAAGAATAGAAAGATAATTTCTTAAATTTTAGAATTTTATCAATTACTTATACCAATATTTTTTCATTCATAATTTTATTCTTTTCCTCTTTTTAAATGGATCACGCACGATGCTGTCCATGTATATAACTCGTAGCCATCCACACCCTTAAAAAGCGCTAGAGGCTGTACACTCACAGTGCATTTTCACAGCCATCGCGGCCAGCAGCAGCACTAAAATATGTCCTGAGCCTGTGGCCAGGTGATCATTAAGAATGCACCTTGCATCTGCCGATACTGCCCCATGACGGTGTTGGGGCAGTATTAAGCTTTGGCTTAAAACAGGTGCAAGAAGTTGAGCTGTTACTTACAGTTTTTCAGCCAATGCCTGCTGATGCGCCTGGGTAATCTCCTGCATTTGCTGATTCAGCTTGAGCATGTCCTGATAGGCCTGATTAAACTGTTTCAGGCCTGCATCTTCATAGAACATAAACAGGTTGTTTTTCATTTCCCAGCGATTATTTTTTAGAATCCCAAGCAGCACATAGGCCTGACTCAGGCTCTGTTTTTCCAGCTCAAACAGCATCGTGCCTTCATCATTCTGGCGGCTTTCCAGCAGAGATTCACTTAACTGACGGCGCAGGTGCGATTTAATCGGTAATTCTTCAATTTGGGCCAGCGCCTGTGCTTCATGTTCAGTCAGATGCTCCTGATATAGCTCCATCATAGCCTTGACCTGTGACAGCATCGCTTCAGTTTCAGCATAGTCCTGTTTTTTATCTTCATTCAGGCGTTTAATATCCAGAAACTGATCCCATTGCAACGCTTTCAGTTCGCGTAAATAGCTATTACGCGCTTCGGCACTTTGCACCAGATGACTAATCACAAATTCAGCCATCAGGGCATAATCACCGCTTAAACGCGGATCGGACGGATCAACCTGAATCGGGGTCGACCAATCCTGCGCCTGTACATAAATCTGCTCGGCCTTGTCATACAGTACGTTCTGATATTCGTGTAATTGGGTCAGTTCTTTTTGTTGTGCCTGATATTGATAAAACATCAATCCAAACACGGCACAGGTCACGAGGACGATGATCCACACTATACGTCGCATATCCTGTCCTCTTGTTGTATTTCTCGTTATCATAACGCTTTGTTGTTGTATCGCCTGTTTTTTAGACAAAATTATTCAACAAAGCACACAAAAGATCAAACAATAAAAATGACTTAAGTGATTTATTTTATTCAGCTAATTTTTTATTGTTTAGCTCATTTTCAAAAAATATAAAGTGATGAGGATGAAAAATACGGTTTGCTGGCGGCAAAGTACCCATCTCGGCTTTAATTCAGGCAAATCATCCCCATCAATAGTTGAAAACAATGCAAAGAGAATATTCATGCGTGTAGATATCTGGTCCGATGTGGTCTGCCCTTTCTGTTATATCGGCAAAAAACGTCTTGAAGCCGCGGCAGCACAGGTCGGCGTAGAACTTGAGGTGCACTGGCACAGCTTCCAGCTTGACCCGGAGGCACCGGAACGTCAGGAAATTTCCAACTCTGAACGTCTGGCACAAAAATATGGCCGTACCTTGGCAGAAGTAGAAGACATGCAGCGCAATATTGCCAGCATGGCTGCTGAAGAAGGCATCCAGTTTAACTGGGAACAGGCCAATTCCGGCAATACCTTGAATGCCCACCGTCTGATTCATCTGGCACAAAGCAAAGGCTTGGGCAATGAAGCCAAAGAGGCTTTTTTCTACAGCTATATGACCCAAGGTCTGGCCATTGGCGAACGCGAAACGCTGGAAGATGTCGCTGCACGTATCGGTTTAAACCCGGTGGAAGTCGATGATGTGCTCGATTCCGATGCCTATGCCGATTTTGTGAAATTTGATCAGGATGTAGCACGTGATCAGCTTAAAGTGACGGGCGTACCCTTTTTTGTATTTGACCAGCGCGTTGCTTTAGCCGGTGCCCAGCCACGGGAAGTGTTTGAACAGGTGCTGAAAAAAGCTTTGGAAACACCTACAGACAACGGCGCGCAATGTCAGGATGACCAGTGCGATGTACCGGAACAATAAGCAGTTACATCCTTAAGCATCGCTGCCATAAAAAATCCCCTTACGGGGATTTTTTTCTATGTACTTTATTCCACCAGGAAACTGATTTTTAAATTAACCCGATACTCGGTAATCTTATTGTCCTTAATCACCACTTTCTGTTCATTAATCCAGGCACCCTGCAGGTTTTTGACTGTTTCACCGACTTTGGCAATGCCGCTTTGAATGGCATCTTCAAAACTTTTATTACTGCTGGCATTCACTTCTACTACTTTTGCAATCGCCATGATTGATCCCTCAGTGTTGGTATAAACGTTCATCTTAGAATAAAAAATAGACAATAAAAGAGCGCTTAACCATACCGCGTCAAAAACTTACATCTCTATACAGATCAAGGGATTTGTACAGAGATGACGCATGGATGGGGCAAAAAATCTGGAGATTTTTTCATCTTAAAACAGGATGATCTCGTTCTTGTAAAAATCATCATTAATTTAAATCTTGTAGCTAAATGATTAGAGCAATTATTCTAATTTATTGTTTTTAAATGTTATTTTTTAACAAAAAGTCTTAAACTTGCCGATATAATCATTTTCTCTCAATCACAACGCGCTATCATAGCTGTTGTTTGAATACACTCTCCCACGATGACTTTTCTCCCAAGTCATCCTTTTTTTGTGAAGGTAAGATTGATGAACGTTTTAAAAGCGCTTGGCCTGTTTATGGTCACCCTGTATGCAGCCAATGTATCAGCAGAAATGGTTTATGTACCAAGCTTCCCGACTGAAAAAGCCCACACTGAAACCGTGAGCAATGATCAGCCTGCAAGCGCTGAACAGAACAAAGAAGCTTAAGCACTTCTTTAAATACAAGCAGACCTCAGGTCTGCTTTTTTTATTGCAGTTTGGGACCATTCTGTGCCTTGCACCTGATCCGACCGGGCAGTTCCAGACTGACATTTTTTGTCAATTCGGCAGCATGATCTGTTTATTCTCTGATTTAACTGAAATTTATCTAAAAAATTTTTTAATATTTCTTATATTGAAATCCCAATTTCTGTCATAAATGCCTAAAAATCCACAAAAGCTGACATTTTTTTTCATGTAATTTTTAGTGAAATACCTATAATCAAAGTGATCCAAAACAATTATTTAAGTACAGGTTGATGAGAGAGCAATGCACGAACTTCAAGCCCTGATTCAGAGAAAAATTTCTCCACAAGAGATTAATGTAGAAAATCTGGTGGCGCTGGCGGAACATTATTCACAGCCGCATTCTGCCGAATACAAATTGGTTGAACTGGCCCTGAATATTGTCCTGGCCAGTTATCTGGAAAAAGCACAACAACTGGTTTAAGTTTCCACCATGAATACTTTAGAAAAATCCCGGCTGATTAAAGAACTGCATGACCTGACGGGCGCACTGGAGCGTCGTTCCTTGAGTCTGTATGAAACCGCCAAGGCCAAAAGCCGGATTAAAAGTATTTTTGTTGAATGCGACCAGCCGCTGTTTAAAAAACAGATTCTGGCCTATAAGGCACAGGTGCAGCCGGAACGTTCTGCCGAAGAATTTGCGCGCGACACCATTTATGCATGTTCTTTTCGGGGGGTGTTTCAGCAGGTTGAGGCGCTAGAACAAGCTTTATATACCCAGCCCGATTCAGGTTGGGCTATCTTGTATCAGCCTGCCTCCGGCTGGCAAATCTGGCTGATTCCGGCACCCGCACGTACTGCCCTGCTCAGTGACTGGGGCAATCTGGAACAGGTCTATCGCTGGATGTTGCAACAGCAGCATCAGTATCGCAGTCTGCACACCGATCTGGAATTACTTAACCAGCAAAACTATGCCGCAACGCAGGCCTTTCAGCATACCGTCGCAGTACGTACAGCTGTAGCGATAGAACCTGAAGCAGCAGCTCAGCAACTCAAGCCTACCAAAGCCGCACCTGTTCAGCCTGAACAGCAAGCAGAGTCTAGCGCCCGTCATCTGCTGCTCAATCAGCTCAGCTGCCCGATTTCCGAATTACCCCTGGACCATCTGCCGGCGGAAAAACTGTGCCGGGTATTTTTACCAGCCCGGCCTGAAGTGATGCAGTATGCCGATGTGCTGGTTCATGATGCAGAGCAAGCGGCTCTGCTCAAACGCCCCGGTTATGTGGCCGAGCAGATCAATGCCCAAGGTCGTTTTATTAAATATCTGGTCTTGTTTGGCGCCTTGGATGCTATGCAGGCCACCCGTTTTGCCCATGCCTTTAGCCAGCAGCATGAACATGAAATTGCCGCAATCCGTGAAATAGACAGCGCTGTACTGGAAAGCCAGCTGTTTGCGCTGGACAGCCTGTTTCAGTGCTATCAACATGCCAAGCAGATGATCTGGCACAAAGAAGATTATTATCCGTTTATTCCGCTACAACTGATTCATACCCAGAAATTTATCCAGTTTGAGGAAACAGCAGCCACGCTGGCCACCCCGCTGATTTTATTAAAAGAGCGACAAAAAATTCGCCTGATTCATGGCCAGCAGCGTTTACAACTGGCGCGTACCGAACAGGCCTACCCCTATATTCTGCTCGATCGTCAGCAGGGCGTGAGCTGGCAAATTATTCAAAAAGTATTGAATCACCTGCCTGCGCCAGTCGACCCTTTACGTCTGGTTCAGGCCATTCAACAGCTCACCGCCAATTAATGTTTATGTTTTTGTAGCTGCATCTTGCTTTTCGCCTGAAGATTTTCAACACTAGCAAAAAGAGCTTAAAGATCAGTAAATAATGCCAAGAAAAGTACATTTTATAGCGCCCTCATTATTATTATTTTGCCTGTTAGGCAGTGGATATACGGTTGCAGACAACAATACCAACCTGGAGACAGAACCGCAGACCGCACCACCAGGTTATGAGGTGCCGCTGGTGCCCGAAACTGAGGCGGGTAATGGTTTTTTCTATACCCTGCCGCGCCTGATTGATGCCACCCCGACCATTTTGCCGGAACAGTCGAATGAACCGACTGTGCCGCCCACGCATGAAACCGAAGAACAAAGCTGGGTAGACCGGCGCCAGAAACAGATTCGCCACTGGGCAGACAATACCGCACATAAAATTGATAACTGGTTTGGAGAAACTAGCCCGGAGGAACCGGCCTCTGCGACCTTGCGTATTCTGGTCGACAGTCGCTGGAACAAATATGATGACTACGATATTAAACCGCGGGTACGTGGCCGGATTAAACTGCCGACGCTGGAACGCAAATTAAGTCTGGTCTTTGGTGATGACTCACTGGATAACGAACTGCAAAACAGTGTTGCCATTACCAATGAAAACCCCAGCAACAGCCCGGACAAAACCCTGGATGGTCGACGGGCGCGTGAAGACAACAGCTCCCTGGCCTTACGCTGGTCTGACTTCACTGAACGCTTACCCTTTGAAACTGATGCCGACCTCGGGGTGCGTTCCGGTGATGATATTTATGCCCGTTTAAAAATTGCCAAGGACTGGGAACTGGTCAATGACTTTTCCTTTCATGCCGAGCAGATTTACCGTTACGGCCTCGACAGTGAAAACTATTTAAGAACCAACCTGGAACTCATTCATGCCCGGCCCGATCATCCGTTTTTAAGCAACCAGTTTAGCCTGACCTATGCCGATGAACAGGATGATGACCTCAGATGGGACAACTACAGCTTTAGACAGCACCAGTTCTTCCACGGCAACCGTTTTAACTACGGGCTCTACACCGGCGGTTATTATCATAATGATGATTTACGCCTGAACAGCTGGGGACCGTTTGTGTCCTGGCGTCAGCCGTTCTTGCGTGAATGGTTTTTTGTGCAGGGCGACCTGAATTACTATAATGATGACCGTGAAGACCGCAGCCATTACCCGAGTGTCTTGCTGCGTTTAGAAGCCCTGTTCTAAAACCGTCAACAATATAATCGTGCATTAAAAAAACCTCCCGCAGGAGGTTTTTTTAATGGGCTTATTTCAATAATAAGCTGTTGATGCGTTTCAGGTACTCTGCCGGATTTTCTGGCAGTCCCCCTTCTGCAATCAGCGCCTGATCAAAAATCACATTGGCCAGATCATCAAACTGAGCCGAACCTTGCAGTTTTTGCACCAGTGGATGCTGCGGGTTAATTTCCAGAATCGGCTTCATTTCTGGCACCGGCTGACCAGCATCTTTCAGCATCCGGATCAGCTGTGGCGACAATTCCCCGTCAGCCGTAACCAGACAGGCTGGAGAATCAACCAGTCGTGTGGTCACGCGCACTTCTTTGGTTTTGTCTTTCAACGATTCAGACAGCTGCTCCACCACTGGCTTAAACTGCTCTGCCGCCTGTTCCAGTGCCTTCTTCTCTTCAGCATCTTGCAGATCGCCCAAATCGACCGCACCTTTAGACACGTTTTGCAGCGGTGTACCATCAAACTCATGTACGAAGTTCATGGCCCATTCATCAACACGTTCAGTCATCAGCAGGACTTCAATGCCTTTTTTCTTGAACAGCTCCAGCTGCGGCGAGTTCTTGGCCGCGGTCAGGCTATCTGCGGTTACATAGTAAATGGCTTTCTGGCCGTCCTGCATCCGCGCTTTGTAATCTGCCAGTGAGGTGCTGACCTCATCCTGGGTGGAGGTCGCATAGCGTAATAATTTCAGGATACGCTCACGGTTACCAAAGTCTTCGCCCAGGCCTTCTTTTAAGACCGAACCAAATTCACGATAGAAAGTCTTGAAGTTGTTCTGGTCTTTTTCATCTTCAGATTTGGCCAGACCATCCAGCATGGTCAGCACACGGCGTGCGTTACCTTCACGTATGGTTTTCACATCGCGGCTTTCCTGTAGCAGTTCACGGCTGACGTTCAGCGGTAAATCGGCGCTATCCACCACACCCTGTACAAAGCGCAAATAGTTTGGAATCAGGTTGTCAGCATCATCCATAATAAACACGCGTTTGACATACAGCTTGATGCCAGCTTTGGCTTCGCGGGTAAAAATATCATGTGGTGCTTTTGGTGGAATATACAGCAACTGGGTATATTCGGTGCTGCCTTCGACACGGTTATGCGACCAGGCCAGCGGCGCTTCAAAATCATGGCTCAGGTTTTTATAAAACTCGATATACTGTTCTTCGCTAATCTCGTTTTTACTGCGGGTCCATAAAGCACTGGCCGAGTTAATCGCTTCCCATTCATCAGTTTTCACATACTGGCCGCCTTTTGGCTGTTCACCTTCCGCTACTTCCTCTTCCTGCCAGACTTCTTTTTGCATTTGAATGGGCAGGCTGATGTGATCAGAATATTTATTGATAATCTGCTTCACTTTATAGCTTTGCAGATAGTCCAACGCATCTTCACGTAAATGCAGGATGATGTCGGTGCCACGACCTTCCTTGTTGATTTGCTCGACTTCAAATTCACCGGTGCCACCGCTGATCCAGCGTACACCTTCCGATGCGTCCAGACCGGCACGGCGTGATTCTACGGTAATTTTATCGGCCACAATAAAGCCAGAGTAGAAACCCACCCCAAACTGGCCAATCAGCTGGGCATCGGCTTTTTGATCACCGGTCAGCTTGGACATAAAGTCTTTGGTGCCGGATTTGGCAATGGTCCCCAGATTATCAATCGCTTCCTGCTGGCTTAAACCAATACCGTTATCGGAAATGGTCAGGGTATTGTTCTCTGCATCCAGACGCACACGCACGCGCAGGTCCGGATCATTTTCATAATATTCAGGATGGTTGATGCCTTCAAAACGCAATTTATCGCAGGCATCAGAGGCGTTAGAAATCAGTTCACGCAGAAAAATTTCAGGGTTGGAATAAAGAGAATGCGTCACCAAATGTAAAAGCTGAGCCACTTCAGCCTGGAAACTGTGTTTTTGTGCGCTTTGTTCGCTCATTCATCACTCCTTAAATTGACAGCATTGTTGTATTGGAATGCCTTATGAATTGGAGTGAGGCGACGATTTTTCAATAGTAAAACAAAAAAATATTAAAATGGGCCCTGCTGATAGACCCGCTGCATATACTGCTCCAGCTTTTGCTGACGCATCTGGTAAACCTGGGTCAGACATTCAACCGACTGGCCACAGCGGTCACGCAGGGCCAGCCAGCGCACCTGTTCATCCCGTATAGCCGAACGTGTCCCCATCGGTACCAGACGGTTAATAATTTTATAGGTGGTGGCCATCTTCACATCGGCATCATTAACATTACGATGTTCACAAATGGCATGTTCGGTTGGGGTTTGAGCACGTTCACAATTAAAGCTGGCTGCAGCGGCAGGCAGGCTGATCAAACTGGCGAAGACCAAGGCAAAGGTTGTATTTCTATTCATATTTGATCTTCTCACTTTTTCATTTCTTTCATTTCATTCACTACAAATTAAATGAAAACGAATACTTAACTCAATATTCTGATTTTGTTCTATTGTTATCATTTTGCAATAAAAAGGCCCCATCACCAGGATGGGGCTACGCTGAATTTTATTATTGGTACTTTTTTATAATTAGAATTTGTAGCTATAACCGATGGTGTACACCATTGGATCGATATCTAAATCGAATTGGGCTGCCACATCACCACTTAAAGTAACTTCAGGGCTAAGTTGCGCATAACGTGCATCAAAGAATACGCCCCAGTTTTTGGCATCTGCAGGCTGGAAGTTAAAACCAATCTGGCCGGCAAAACCAAAATCTTCTTTTACTTTAATATCCGCATCAGCTAAGGCATTTTTACCACGCTCATCCCAAGCCACAAATGCGGTACCACCGACACCAATGTACGGTGTAAAACCGGTATTGTTTTTAAAATGGTATTTTGCCGTCAGCGTTGGTGGTAAATGTTTAATACGTACCACATCTGTACCCGCTAACTGAACATCATGGTTAATTGGTGCAGCTAAAAGCAGTTCTGTCGAAATATTGTCATTAAAGAAATATTCAACTGACGGGGTAAATGCATATTCATGATCAGCTTCAACAACACCTAACGCAGTCTGAGTATCCTGAGTAGGTGCTACAACCGAACCGCCCAGCTTGACTTGCCATTGGCCTGCCATCGCAGAAGCAGAAAGACCCATTAATGCAACGAGTGTAATTTGCTTTAACATTTTAATACCCCACTGGAAGATTATTTATTCAAAAATTAAACATTAATTAATAATAAACACGTTAGAAATTAATATGCAATACTTATCCGATATAATAATTTTATATTATTTTCAAACTATTGATTATTAAATTAATTTATTTTAACCAACCACACAACTTGGTTTTAAATACCAACCTTCTTTATCAAGATTAAATAATAATATTCAGATTAAAATACTCAGGTTTATTTTAAACGCTCTATAATATATATTTTAAATACATCTATTATTAGATTATCAGAATGATTATAAGATTTATTATAAATACATCTATGATTCAAAAAAATCCCGGGATTTTATTCCCGGGATATTTCAGGTTAAAGCACCATGGCGGCAATCCAGCCAAAAATCATCAGCGGGATATTAAAGTGAATAAAGGTCGGCACTACACTGTCTTTCATATGGTCATGCTGACCATCCATATTCAGGCCTGAGGTTGGCCCCAAGGTCGAATCCGAAGCAGGTGAACCGGCATCGCCCAGTGCAGCCGCAGTCCCAATGATCGCAATAGTTGCTGCAGGACTAAAACCAAATTGAATACAGAGCGGTACATAAATAATCGCCAGAATCGGAATGGTAGAGAATGATGAACCAATGCCCAGAGTAATCAGCAAACCAATCAACAACATTAAAAAGGCTGCAAGTGCCTGGCTATTACCAATCCAGTCAACCGAGGCTTCAACCAGCGCAGGAACCTGTCCTGTTGCCTCAATCACGGCAGCAAAACCTTGCGCAGCAATCATAATAAAGCCAACCAGTGCCATCATCCGCATACCGGTAATAATAACATCGTCCGCTTCTTTCCACTTAAAGATCCCGGCACAGCTCAGAATCGCTACACCAACCAGACCGGCCAGAATCATCGAATCTGAATACAGCTGCACGCCAAGGGTTACCAGAATCGCAATGACTGCCATCCAGATGGTGAACGTCGCCACTTCAGGTTGACCTGATTTTTGTGCCACACCCATTTCAGCCGAAATGCTTTGCTGCTCTTCAATATGCACGTCTTTATATTCACGTGGCTTACGGTATGAGAAAAACACCGCGATCAGCAAACCGACAAACATCCCGAATACCGGAATGGCCATCGCTGTTGGAATCTGGTCATAGCTGATCTCAAATCCATACGGCTTGCCAAAGGTATTAATATTATGGCCCAGAATATCATTCAGGAAGATGGCGCCAAATCCGACCGGCACCAGCATATAGGTGGCCACCAGACCAAAGGTCAATAAACAGGCCACCAGACGACGGTCCAGCTTCAGGTGGTTAAATACCATCAACAATGGCGGAATCAATACCGGAATAAAGGCAATATGTACCGGAATCACGTTCTGGGAGAATACCGCGGCAATGGCCACCACCAGGAAAATAAAGTATTTGACCCGGTTTTGCGCTTTCAGATCGGCCTCACCCTTTAAGGTGTGAATCATTTTATAGGCCAATAAATCAGGTAAACCTGAACGCGCCAGAGCCAGTGCAAAAGCACCTAAAATACCGTAGGCCAAAGCAATTTTAGCACCACCGCCCAGGCCATTATTAAACGCCTCTAAAGTACCTTGCAGGCCCAAACCAGCCAGCAAACCACCCGTAACGGCACCAATGACCAGTGCAAAAACAACAGGAACACGTGCCAACGACAGCCCGAACATGACTGCGATGGCGGCAAGAATTGCAAACATAAGAAAAGACGGATCGAGAAAAAACGCTATTTTATCAGAGATTGATCGCTATTTAGCTGCTGTTGTTGCGCTGTCCGATATTTGTCTTGACCTTGCCAGTAACAGTCAAATTAACTGCCTGATTTTGAAAATGCAAAATCCCGAAGATGTTGAGCAATCCGCTCCGGCTGGCTTAAAATTGCCCAGTGATTGGCCGCAATCTCCACTCGCTGGAAGTCTGCTGCCCAGTTCGGCACTTCATCAATCAGCTCCGGACTGACAAAGCGGTCTTCGGTCAGTACCACGGCCTGTACCGGACAAATCGCCACACGCTGACGTGGTTTGAGCAAACGTGGGATAAAATTGGCCCGATACAGGTTGACGCCATATTGACCATCTTGCTGGATATTCGGGTTTAAGGCCAGACCCGGGCTTTGCTCCAGCTGCTGTAGCATTTTGCCCCAGCGCTCTGCACTCATGTATTGCCACACCGTCGGTGCCAGTAAGGGCAATTGAAACACAGCGATATACCAGGACTTGCCCAGCTGTTTTAAGAATTTAGTCTTACCCTGCTGTAACTGGGCACGCATCCAGAATGCAGCATGGTCCAGACAAGGCCCGGAAATGCTGCTGTAAGAAAGAATCCGCTGGCGAAACCGGGCATCGGTCACCGACTCCCAGGACTGAATTGAACCCCAATCATGCGCAGCCAGATGAAATGGCCGGTTGGGCAGCACTGCATCCACCACAGTCAGTAAATCTTCAGACAGGCGTGCCAGCCGATAATCACGAATATGCTTCGGAATGGAAGACTGACCGGCCCCACGCACATCATAGGTCACAATATAAAAATCCTGAATCAGCTGGGCAATAACAGCTTCCCAGACTTCCTGATTGTCGGGATAACCATGAACCAGTACCAGCGCCGGATTGTCCGGCTTGCCCCAGCTTTTGACATACAGGCGCTGCTGGTCTGAGGTATGAATCCACTGCGTATGAGCGTGCATGATGACATCCTGTTCTGTTTATGGGTGATTTCTTGTATTGGCTGTTTATTGGCAAGCGCAGTCAATCAAATCAATGCCACCTGCCGGTTTCTGTTCTAGTATGCAGATCAGTGCAATAAAAATAATTGACCCTTATGAGCCTTTTAAAAAAACTACAGACAATTCCGACCCTGTCCAAATTCCTGATCAATCGCTATGCCCCCTATCGCGGCGCCGGTATTGCGGTCGAGAAAATGGATCTGGCCAATTACCACATTCGTGTCAAAATGCCACTGACGCGTAAAAACCAGAATATTGTTGGGGTGCATTTTGGCGGTAGCCTGTATGCCATGGTCGATCCGTTTTATATGCTGCTGTTGATGC
The DNA here is from genome assembly GCF_049546925.1 of Acinetobacter sp. AND/436. NCBI lineage: Bacteria > Pseudomonadati > Pseudomonadota > Gammaproteobacteria > Moraxellales > Moraxellaceae > Acinetobacter > Acinetobacter sp. AND/436. Next base: position 99,096 of record NZ_JBMXBO010000004.1, on the reverse strand, counting down.
ATCATCTTGGCTCAAAATATATTGTCTGGGATAAGGCCGCGACCATCCGCTTTCTAGCGCCCGGTCGCAGTATGGTCTATGCCGATATCCGCCTCAATGCCATGGAGGTCGCTACCATTCGGGAACTGGCCGAGAATTACGCACCAGTGTATCGCAACTATCACCTGAATATTTTTGATGAAGCCGGCGTACGTATTGCCGAAGTGGAAAAGACGGTCTACATCCGCCGCAAAAAGCCGCATGCGGCCAGCTAAATAAAAAAGCGCTTATCTTTAAGCGCTTTTTTATGTGAGATCGTCTGCACCCGACTTAGCGGTTCTGCTCAATCGCGGCACCTGCACCGCCACCAATCGCACCACCAATCGCTGCACCAGTACTACCACCGAAGATGCTTTTACCTACCGCAGAACCAATTGCACCGCCGACGCCACTATAGGTCGCGTTACGGTTTGAACCATCCTGGGTTTTACTACCCACTGCTGCACCGGCACCACCACCAATGGCTGCACCCGCAGTACCGCCGACATTACCACCGACACCACCACCAATTGCACCACCTAAAGCAGCTGCACCAATACGCTGTTCATTTGGAGACATACTTTCACAGCCGGCCAGCATAAAGGTAGATAAGGTGGCGGCTGCCATAACACCGATAACTTTTTTCATGATCGCTCTTCCCCTGTTTTGGTCATAGCTTTAGCTTATTCGATATTGATGGGTCGAATCTGAGCAATATGTTACCAACTTGGTAACCAATAGAGGATTTATGTAAAAACACCCGCTTTGCAGCAGCAACCCGGCCCATCTAACGCCAAAGTACAGCGCGATACCCTTTTTCAGGCATAAAAAAAGACGCCCGAAGGCGTCTCTTGGTTGTCATTTCACCAGCTTAGAATTCCTGGTTAAATGCCTGACTTAATGCTTGGTCTACATCAGAGAAGTCATTTTGCAGTTCAAATTCTGCAGCTTCTGCTTCCTGACGACGACGCTCTAAGTGGTAAGCCAAACCTGTACCCGCTGGGATCAGACGACCAACAACGACGTTTTCTTTCAGACCACGTAGATCATCTTCTTTACCGGTTACAGCCGCTTCAGTTAACACACGTGTGGTTTCCTGGAACGATGCAGCAGAGATGAACGAATCCGTCGACAGCGATGCTTTGGTAATACCCATCAACTGGCGATCAAACTTCGCTGGGAACTTGTTCTGTGCAAGTACAGCCTGGTTTTCTTGAACCACGCGGATGTAATCCACCTGTTCGCCTTTGATGAAGCTGGTATCACCACCGTCAGTGATTTCAACTTTACGCAGCATTTGACGTACGATCACTTCAATATGCTTGTCGTTGATTTTTACACCTTGCAGACGGTATACGTCCTGAACTTCGTTCACGATGTAGTTGGTTAACGCCACTTCCCCTTTCAGACGCAAGATGTCATGCGGATTTTGTGGACCATCAGAAATGGTTTCACCACGGTTCACATGCTCGCCTTCGAACACGTTAATGGTACGCCATTTCGGAATCAGCTCTTCGTAGATCTCTGAACCATCATCCGGGGTAATCACCAGACGGTTCTTACCTTTGGTCTCTTTACCGAAGCTCACGATACCTGACACTTCTGCCAAAATCGCATGCTCTTTTGGTTTACGTGCTTCGAACAAGTCAGCAACACGTGGCAGACCACCGGTAATATCACGGGTACGTGAAGATTCTTGTGGTACACGACCAATAACGTCACCGACACCAATGGTTTCGCCATCGCGAACCGAAAGAATGGTGTTTTGTGGCAGGAAGTAGAACTGTTCACCACCATCCACGGTGTCTAATACAACAGCAGGACGCAAATCTTTACCTGATGCAGGACGTGAAGTCACTGGCAGGATTTCGATCGTTGACATACCTGTTGCATCATCAGTTTTCGACGTTACAGTCACGCCATCAGCGATCTGGCTGAAACGTACTTTACCTGCAACTTCAGTTACCAGTGGATGGGTATGCGGATCCCAAGTCGCCACGATACCACCTGCTTCTACCGCTTCGCCATCTTTCAGCAAGATTGACGCACCGTAAGGCAGTTTATAGCGCTCGCGCTCACGACCTAAGTCATCTGCAATACCAATTTCACCTGAACGAGAGGTCGATACCAGGTGACCTTTGGCATGTTGTACAGTTTTCACGTTGTGGAAACGTACGGTACCTTTGTTTCGTACTTGAACACTGTTGGCAGCCGAAGTTCGGCTTGCCGCACCACCCACGTGGAAGGTACGCATGGTTAACTGTGTACCTGGCTCACCAATTGATTGTGCCGCCATAACACCCACAGATTCACCTGGGTTCACCAAGTGACCGCGTGCAAGGTCACGACCATAACATTTCGCACACACACCGAAGGTCGATTCACATGATACTACTGAACGTACTTTCACTTCGTCGACACCTTGCTCTTCCAGGAAGTTGGCAAGTTTTTCGTCAATTAAGGTGTTACGTGGCAGGATCACTTCATCTGAACCGGCTTTCTTCACGTCTTCAGCAACCACACGACCCAGTACTCGCGTACCCAGGTTCTCGATCACGTCACCGCCCTGAATGAATGGTGTCATCACCAGACCAGCCATGGTGCCACAATCTGGCTCAGTGATCACCAAGTCTTGCGCAACGTCAACCAGACGACGCGTCAGGTAACCCGAGTTCGCAGTTTTCAGTGCAGTATCGGCCAAACCTTTACGCGCACCGTGCGTTGAAATGAAGTACTGAAGTACCGTCAAACCTTCACGGAAGTTCGCCTTAATTGGTGTTTCAATGATCGAGCCATCCGGCTTCGCCATCAGACCACGCATACCTGCAAGCTGACGAATCTGAGCTGCCGAACCACGGGCACCAGAATCCGACATCATGTAGATCGAGTTGAATGATTTCTGCTTCTCGTCTTCACCCTGTTTGTTTTTCACAGTGGTGAAAGACAAGTTGTCCATCATCGCTTTCGCTACCTGGTCATTGGTACGTGCCCAGATATCGACGACTTTGTTATAACGTTCACCGGCCGTTACGAAACCTTGTTCGAACTGTTGTTCGATTTCACGAACTTCAGCTTCTGCCTTGTCAATGATCGCCTGTTTGCTTGGTGGAATAACCATATCTTCCATACCAACCGATACACCTGAACGCGTCGCTTGACGGAAGCCCAAGTACATTAATTGGTCAGCAAAGATGACCGTGTCTTTCAGACCCAGTTTACGGTAGCAAGAGTTGATTAACTTAGAGATGTTTTTCTTGGTCATCTCAACGTTAATTTGCTCGAAGCTCAAACCTTCTGGCACAACTTCCCACAGCAGGCAGCGACCTGGTGTGGTGTCTACAACAATAGTTTGTTGCTCACGCTCACCGTTGTCATTGATGACAGTTTGGTATACACGCGCTTTTACGCGAGCGTGCAGATCAACCTGACCGGTTGCAAGGGCACGGTTAACTTCATGCGTATCTGCGAACACCATGCCTTCACCTTTGGCATTTACCGCATCACGGGTGATGTAGTAAAGACCCAAGACCACGTCCTGAGACGGTACGATGATTGGCTCACCGTTGGCTGGAGACAGAATGTTGTTGGTCGACATCATTAACGCACGCGCTTCTAATTGCGCTTCAAGTGTTAATGGTACGTGTACCGCCATCTGGTCACCGTCGAAGTCGGCGTTGAACGCAGCACAAACGAGCGGGTGCAGACGGATCGCTTTACCTTCAATCAGGATCGGTTCAAACGCTTGCAGACCCAAACGGTGAAGGGTTGGCGCACGGTTCAACATCACTGGATGCTGACGAATCACAGATGCAAGAACGTCCCAAACTTCTGGCGTCTCGCGCTCAACCATTTTCTTCGCAGCTTTAATGGTAGTGGCTTGACCAGACGCTTGCAGTTTCGCAAAGATGAACGGCTTGAACAGTTCCAGCGCCATTTTCTTCGGAAGACCACATTGGTGCAAACGTAAAGTAGGACCTACGGTAATCACCGAACGGCCTGAATAGTCAACACGTTTACCCAACAAGTTCTGACGGAAACGACCTTGCTTACCTTTGATCATATCGGCCAAAGATTTCAGCGGACGTTTGTTCGAACCGGTAATCGCACGACCACGACGACCGTTATCAAGCAATGCATCTACAGACTCTTGTAACATACGTTTTTCGTTACGTACGATGATGTCTGGCGCTGCAAGGTCAAGAAGACGCTTCAAACGGTTGTTACGGTTAATCACACGACGGTAAAGGTCGTTCAGGTCAGACGTTGCGAAACGGCCACCTTCAAGCGGAACCAGCGGACGAAGGTCTGGCGGAAGTACTGGCAGTACATTCATCACCATCCATTCTGGCTTGTTGTTCGACTCTTTGAACGCTTCCATCAATTTCAAACGCTTAGACGCTTTTTTCAGTTTCGTCTCAGAGGTTGTTTGTGGAATTTCTTCACGCAGGCGTGAGATTTCGTTTTCAAGATCGATGTCTTTTAACAGGTCCTGAACTGCTTCTGCACCCATTTTCGCTGTGAATTCATCACCGTGCTCTTCCAACGCATTGAAGTATTCTTCATCGTTCAGAAGCTGGTATTTCTCAAATGGAGTCATACCTGGGTCAGTCACTACATAAGATTCGAAATACAGAACACGTTCGATATCACGTAAGGTCATGTCTAATAACAGACCGATACGGCTCGGCAGTGATTTTAAGAACCAGATGTGTGCTACTGGAGAAGCAAGCTCAATGTGACCCATACGTTCACGACGAACTTTTGCAGTTGTTACTTCAACGCCACATTTTTCACAGATGACGCCTTTGTATTTCATACGCTTGTATTTACCACACAAGCATTCGTAATCTTTGACTGGACCAAAGATTTTGGCACAGAACAAACCGTCACGTTCTGGTTTGAAGGTACGGTAGTTAATGGTTTCAGGCTTTTTAACTTCACCATGAGACCACGACTTAATCATTTCTGGTGACGCAAGACCAATACGGATGCGGTCAAACTCTACAGGAGCATGACCGTCTGAGTCCGTCTTTTTGCGCATGATATCGAGCAAGTCTTTCAATTTTTTTCTCCGTGTGCCGGTAAGATTTTCACTTTCCGACTGGGTCACAAATATTGTTTTTTAACTGAATTTTAATCTCCCTCAGTCCCCCTTTGTTAAGGGGGAAGCCCCTCTTTTATAAAGAGGGGTTTGGGGAGATTTAATGGAGATTCTTAGTCACCATTTTTCAGTTCAATGTTGATACCTAAAGAACGGATCTCTTTGGTCAATACGTTGAACGATTCAGGCATGCCCGGATCCATATAATGGTTGCCATCTACAATATTCTTATAGATGCGGGTACGGCCTTCAACGTCATCCGACTTCACAGTGAGCATTTCTTGAAGCGTATAAGCTGCACCGTATGCTTCCAGTGCCCAGACTTCCATCTCACCGAAACGCTGACCACCGAATTGTGCCTTACCACCCAGCGGCTGCTGTGTTACTAATGAGTAAGAACCAGTTGAACGCGCATGCATCTTGTCATCAACCAAGTGGTTCAGTTTCAGCATGTACATGTAACCAACAGTGACAGGACGGTCGAAACGCTCACCCGTACGGCCATCATACAATACGGTTTGACCGGTACGTGACAGACCCGCAAGTTCAAGCAAGTCTTTGATCTGACCTTCTTCAGCACCGTCAAATACAGGTGTTGCCAATGGAACACCAGCACGCAGGTTGCCAGAAAGCGCCAAGATTTCATCATCCGTCAGGCTGTCAAGATCTTCTTGCTCGCCGCCCACCTTGTTGTAAATCTTGTCCAAGAATTCACGCAGTTCAAGAATGGTGCGCTGTTCTTTCAGCATCTTGTCGATCTGATCACCCAGACCTTTGGCTGCCATACCTAAGTGCGTTTCTAGAATCTGACCCACGTTCATACGCGATGGTACACCAAGCGGGTTCAGTACCACGTCTACCGGCACACCGTTGGCATCGTGTGGCATGTCTTCAACCGGCAGAATGTTGGATACAACACCCTTGTTACCGTGACGACCCGCCATCTTATCACCTGGCTGGATACGACGTTTCACCGCAAGGTAAACCTTAACCACTTTCAGTACGCCAGTGGTCAGTTCATCACCTGTAGACAGTTTGCGTTTCTTCTCGGCGAATTTCTCGTCAATTTCAAAGCTCTTCTCTTTCAGGAAGGTTTGAATTTGCGTTAAACGTTCCGCAATCGCTTCGTCACTTGGCTGGATTTCAAGCAGATCAACCAGTTCAAGACCAGGCAGCATATCTTCAGACAGTTTGTCGCCACGTTTGGTGCCGCCACCGCCATTTGATTCCTGACCTTTTAACAGACGGACAATACGTTCACGTGCTGCTTCTTCGAAGATTTTGTATTCTTCTTTCAAGTCTTTACGGTATGCATCAAGCTGCGCTTTCTCAATCGCCAGTGCACGTTCGTCTTTTTCCAGACCATCACGGGTAAAGACTTGAACGTCGATGACTGTACCTTTTGTGCCCGATGGAACACGTAAAGAGGAGTCTTTCACATCCGCTGCTTTTTCACCGAAGATGGCACGAAGCAGTTTTTCTTCAGGCGTCAACTGAGTTTCACCTTTTGGTGTTACTTTACCCACCAGGATGTCACCGGCAGTCACTTCTGCACCGATGTAAACGATACCTGATTCGTCCAGTTTAGACAGCGCAGCTTCACCGACGTTTGGAATATCAGCCGTGATTTCTTCAGCACCCAGTTTGGTATCACGTGCAACACATGACAGTTCCTGAATGTGAATCGACGTTAAACGGTCTTCTTGAAGCACACGCTCAGAAAGCAAGATCGAGTCTTCGTAGTTGTAACCATTCCAGGTCATGAACGCCACGCGCATGTTTTGACCCAGGGCCAGTTCACCGCCATCTGTCGATGGACCATCCGCCAGGATGTCACCACGTGCAACTTTATCGCCTAAACGTACGACAACGTTCTGGTTGATACAGGTGTTCTGGTTTGAACGCGTGTATTTGATTAGGTTGTAGATATCTACACCTGCTTCACCCGCGATCATTTCATCTTCATTGACGCGAATTACGATACGTGATGCATCAACAAACTCGATCACACCACCACGGCCTGCAACCACACACACACCTGAGTCACGTGCCACGTTGGCTTCCATACCGGTACCAACCAGCGGTTTGTCCGCGATTAGTGTAGGTACCGCCTGACGTTGCATGTTGGAACCCATCAATGCACGGTTGGCGTCATCGTGTTCAAGGAATGGAATCAGTGATGCTGCAACAGAAACCACCTGCTGAGCAGATACGTCCATATGGGTCACTTTTTCAGGTGACATACGTACGAATTCACCGTGGTGACGTACAGAGACGAATTCCTCAGTCAGGTTACCGTCCTGATCTACAACCGAGTCGGCCTGTGCAATCACGGTACCCACTTCTTCAATCGCAGACAGATATTCAACTTCGTCTGTTACACGACCATCAACCACTTTACGGTATGGCGTTTCCAAGAAACCGAAGCTGTTGGCTTTCGCGTAAACAGACAGCGAGTTGATCAAACCAATGTTTGGACCTTCAGGTGTTTCAATTGGACACACACGACCATAGTGAGTCTGGTGTACGTCACGCACTTCGAAGCCTGCGCGTTCACGGGTCAAACCACCAGGACCAAGCGCCGATACACGACGTTTGTGGGTGATTTCAGACAACGGGTTGTTCTGGTCCATAAACTGAGACAACTGGCTCGAACCAAAGAATTCTTTGATTGCAGCCGCCACTGGCTTCGCATTGATCAGATCTTGCGGAGACAGGTTGTCAGTTTCAGCTTGTGATAGACGCTCTTTTACAGCACGCTCAACACGTACCAGACCCACACGGAACTGGTTCTCGGTCATCTCGCCCACTGAACGAACACGACGGTTACCCAAGTGGTCGATATCGTCGACTTCACCTTTACCGTTACGGATTTCAACCAATGTTTTCAGTACATCCGTGATGTCTTCGTTCGACAGGATGCCTTCAACTTCGCGCGACTTCTGGTCAGTACCCACTTCATAAGGACGACCCAGACGACGGTTGAACTTCATACGGCCGACTGGTGACAGGTCATAACGCTCAGAAGAGAAGAACAGGTTGTTAAACAGGTTCTCAGCTGCTTCTTTAGTTGGTGGCTCGCCTGGACGCATGACTTTGTAGATTTCAACCAGTGCTTCTTCACGACCTGTAGTCGTATCGGCACGTAGCGTATCTGCAATGAATGAACCGCGGTCGATGTCGTTGGTGAACAGGGTATTGAACTGCTTCACGCCGCCTTCAGCCAGTTTCACCATCACTTCATGGCTTAACAGTGTGTTGGCCGGAATCACATCGCCATCTTTCAGCACGATGTCTTCGGCAGTAATGCGCTCATACAGGTATTCATCCGGCACTGACAGTTTGGTCAGACCAGAGGCTTCCATTTGACGAACATGACGTGCGTTGATACGCTTACCTTGTTCAACAATGACTTTACCATCGGCATCAGTGATATCGAATTGTGCCATTTCGCCACGCAGACGTTCTGGAATCAAGTCGATCTGATAGCTACCCATATCCAGGTAAACAGGAACTTTTTCGTAGAACAGGTCAAGAATCTGTTCGTTGTTATAGTTCAGGGCACGCAGAACCACAGTCGCCAGTAATTTACGACGACGGTCGATACGTACATAGACTAAATCTTTGGCATCAAATTCAAAGTCTAACCATGAACCACGGTAAGGAATAATACGCGCTGAATACAGCACTTTACCGCTTGAGTGAGTCTTACCTTTGTCATGGTCAAAGAATACGCCTGGTGAACGGTGTAATTGCGATACGATTACACGCTCGGTACCGTTGATCACAAAAGTACCGTTATCCGTCATCAATGGCATTTCGCCCATATAGACTTCTTGTTCACGTACGTCTTTGATTGATTTCGTTTCACGATCTTTCAAGATCAAACGAATTTTAACGCGCATTGGTGCCGCATAAGTTGAGCCGCGAAGAATACATTCGCGCACATCAAACTCTGGTTTACCAAGACTATACTCAACAAATTCTAAAGCAGCATTGCCAGAATAACTTTCTATAGGAAAAACTGAACGAAATGCGGCTTGGAGACCGATATCTTCGCGGTTTTTTGGAGATTTGCCATCTTGCAAGAAAGTACGGTACGAGTCGACTTGAATCGCCAACAGGTACGGTGCTTCCATGACTTGGGGCAATTTACCAAAATTCTTACGGATCCGTTTCTTTTCGGTATATGAGTATGCCATCTGGAGTCCTCGGAAAGTAAACCAAGCCCGCCTGCAGAACGGGCTCAGAAGGAATTACGCAGGCCGATATGGCCACCACTCTTTACAAATGCTGCAATTTTTAGTGGTATTAAAACGCTTAACAATATTTTTTAACATTGAAAAATATTGGTAAGCGTTTGATTGTTATCTTTATTTTTAATTTGTATGAAATTTATATCATGCAAACAAAAATCGAGCCGATTATTGTAACGCAAAAAGGCTGATGACCCAAGAGCCATCAGCCATTTTTTGGAGTCGATTTTAAAAAAATAGACTCCGCATAAGCTATTACTTAAGTGTAAATGTAGCACCAGCGTCTTAAAGTTTGGTCTTAATCTCTTCGCCTTCTTCTTTAGAAACGCCTTCTTTAAGTACTGCTGGAGCACCTTCAACCATGTCTTTCGCTTCTTTAAGACCAAGGCCAGTCGCTTCACGAACTGCTTTAATTACTGCAACTTTGTTTGCACCGAAAGAAGTCAACTCAACGTTGAATTCAGTTTGCTCTTCAGCAGCAGCAGCGCCAGCGCCTGGAGCAGCAGCAACTGCAACAGCAGCAGCAGATACGTTGAATTTCTCTTCGAAAGCAGAGATCAGTTCAACAAGTTCAAGAACAGTTTTTTCAGCAACTGCGTTTAAAATTTCTTCGTTAGTTAAAGCCATGAGAATAACTCCAAATGGAAATTGAATGGTGTGTAAATTGATTTAAGCTTAAGCTGCTTCTGACTCGTTTTTCTCTTTGAGTGCTGTAATAAGGCGACCCAATTTCGAAATAGGAGCTTGAAGAACGTTTGCAAGCATAGTAAGCGCTTTTTCTTGGTTCGGAAGATTTGCAATCACGCCAACTTCAGCACCTTCATAAACCTTGCCGTCAAATGCAGCAGCTTTAAGTTCAAATGCTTTGTTTGTTTTAGCGAAATCTTCGAACAAGCGTGCAGCTGCACCCATGTCGTCTTCAGAAGTCGAGAAAGCTAAGATTGTTGGACCAACAAGAGTTGCATTCAAGATATCGAATTGAGTACCTTCGAATGCACGCTTAGCCAAAGTATTACGCACGATACGAGTCGTAACACCAAGCTTACGCGCTTCAACACGTAAAGCAGTTAATTGCTCAACGGTTAAACCTTGATAGTCAGCAACAACAGCAGAGAACGCGCGAGAAGCAACTTCGTTTACTTCTGCTACGATCTGTTTTTTGTCTTCGATAAGAAGAGCCATTGTAAAACCTCCTAACGGTGATTTATGTACCCACAAGGGATACACTCCCAATTCGTGAATTCATCACTGAACTCACACGCGGAGGAGGAATAAATCACACCACCGCGTCTACGCAGGCTGGGATTTTAAGAGAAGAGCATAAAACTCCCCTCGCCTGAGGTCTTTGACGCTGATAAATTCTCATTTACCAATTCAAAGTCCGCCTGAATGTCCCCTCTCCTTTCAGGAGAGGGCTAGGGAGAGGTTTAACCCTCATCCCAACCTTCTCCCAGAGGGAGAAGGAGACCTTTCAGGACTTTAAAATTCTGTCTAAGTTAAACTTAGTTAGAAACGTTGTTTACATCAACAGTCAGACCAGGACCCATAGTTGAGCTTAGAGTGATCTTTTTGATGTATACACCTTTAGAAGTCGCAGGTTTTGCTTTCTTCAGGTCAGCTACAAGAGCTTCAACGTTTTGACGAACAGCTTCAGCAGTGAAACCTACTTGACCGATCGCAGCGTGGATGATACCCGCTTTGTCTACACGGTAACGTGCTTGACCAGCTTTTGCATTTTTAACTGCAGTTGCTACGTCAGGAGTAACCGTACCCACTTTAGGGTTTGGCATTAAGCCACGTGGACCAAGGATTGTACCTAATTTACCTACAACGCGCATTGCATCTGGAGCAGCAATTACTACGTCAAAGTCAAGGTTACCCGCTTGGATGCTTTCAGCCAGGTCATCAAAACCAACTACGTCCGCGCCTTCAGCTTTAGCAGCTTCAGCAGCAGCGCCTTGAGCAAACACAGCTACACGTACAGTTTTACCTGTACCTGCAGGAAGTGTAGTCGCGCCACGAACAACCTGGTCAGATTTACGAGGGTCAACACCTAGGTTTACAGATACATCCAAAGATTCTTTGAATTTAGCTGCAGGAAGGCTGTTAAGAACTTGTACTGCTTCTTCCAAAGTATAAACTTTGTTTGCTTCTACAGCAGCAGCAATGGCTTTTTGACGTTTAGTTAACTTTGCCATGTCTTATAGCTCCACTTCCAAGCCCATAGAACGTGCAGAACCAGCGATGGTACGTACACGCGCGTCTAAGTCAGCACCAGTTAAGTCTGGTTCTTTCGTAGTCGCGATCTCTTCTAACTGAGCACGAGTCAACTTACCAACTTTAGTTTTGTTTGGTACAGCTGAACCCTTCTGGATACCAGCAGCTTTCTTAAGCAGAATAGCAGCAGGTGGAGTTTTCATGATGAATGTGAACGACTTGTCGTTGTACACAGTGATCACTACTGGAATTGGAAGACCAGCTTCAACTTTTTGTGTCGCAGCATTGAATTCTTTACAGAATGCCATGATGTTAACACCACGTTGACCCAGTGCAGGACCAATTGGTGGAGATGGATTTGCTTTACCAGCTGGAACTTGCAGCTTGATATAGCCGTCAATCTTCTTAGCCATTTTCAATTACCTCTGGGTACAAACGCCGCTAGGCTCCCCAATGATTTCTAAGTAACGATACCGTTACAACAACAATGCCCGATCCATAACAAATCGGGCGTTTTCAACCAGCAGTGAATTAAACTGATTTTTCGACTTGGCGAAATTCCAGCTCAACCTGTGTTGGTCGATTGAATACATTAATCGTCAACGTTAAACGTGACTTGTCGTAAAGGACTTCTTCCACCACGCCTTTAAAGTCGGTGAATGGACCGTCAATTACCAGTAATTCTTCGCCTGGTTCAAACATCGTCTTCGGACGAGGTGCTTCACCAGTATTGCGTACACGTGCAAGAATTGCATCAGCTTCACGCTGCGTAATTGGCGCAGGTTTTTCCGGTGTACCACCAATAAAACCTAATACTTTTGGACATTCTTTTACAATGTGCCAAGTATCATCATTCATTTCCATTTCGACTAGCACATAGCCCGGAAAGAATTTACGCTCAGATTTACGTTTCTTACCATCCTTCATTTCTACCACTTCTTCGGTAGGAACCAGGACTTCACCAAAGCTATCGGCAACAGCGCTACGCTGGATTCGATCATTAAGCGAACGCATCACTTGTTTTTCATAACCAGAATAGGCATGAATAATGTACCAACGTTTCATAGCTCTCTTACCCGATAATAAATTTAATTGCCCAACCTAAAACGTAGTCAAAACACCACAATAAAATGGATGCTACAACTACAACTGCAAGTACGTGCCAAGATGTGGTCACTGTCTCTTGCTTGGTTGGCCAAGTCACTCGACGCAGCTCGATTCGTGAATCTTTCAATAAACGAACAAAGCCTTTGCCTTGATGGGTGGCGTATAATAAACCTAAAGCCACTACGATACAAGCCAAAATTACCCCAACGCGCACCCAAATATCATTTGCCGGTGCCCAGTACGCTGGTAGATGCTGATTCACCATGGTTGCCGCAATGAATAAAATCAAGGCGATAATCCACAACACGTAGTCTAATGGAGAACCCGAATTTACAACTTCAGCAGGATTATTTCTTTGAGGAATTGGCGCTTCGCTTAATGCGTCACGCGATTTATCATTCGACATTTTTGTACTCGTCGTAGGATTCGCGACTTATTATATGACCAGTTTTGCCAGCATCAAGCTTTTTTTGAAAAATGGCAGGCCAGGAGGGACTCGAACCCCCAACATTCGGTTTTGGAGACCGACGCTCTACCAATTGAACTACTGGCCTGTAGAACAAGCCGAAATCCGCAAACTTCGGCTTGTGAAACTTATTTTATAATTATGCAGTTACTTTAGCAACTACACCCGCACCTACAGTACGGCCACCTTCACGGATCGCGAAGCGTAAACCAGCGTCCATTGCGATTGGGTGGATTAATTCTACTGACATTTCAACGTTGTCGCCTGGCATAACCATTTCAACGCCTTCTTTCAGCTGGATCGCACCAGTTACGTCCGTAGTACGGAAGTAGAACTGTGGACGGTAACCATTTAAGAATGGAGTGTGACGGCCACCTTCGTCTTTAGAAAGTACGTATACTTCTGCATCGAATTTAGTGTGCGGCTTGATTGAACCTGGTTTAGCAAGTACTTGACCACGTTGAACTTCTTCACGCTTAGTACCACGTAGAAGAACACCACAGTTCTCGCCAGCACGACCTTCGTCAAGAAGCTTACGGAACATTTCAACGCCAGTAACAGTTGTTTTCGCTGTATCTTTGATACCAACGATTTCAACTTCTTCACCAACTTTAACGATACCAGTTTCTACACGGCCAGTTACAACTGTACCACGACCAGAAATAGAGAATACGTCTTCGATTGGCATCAAGAATGCTTGATCGATTGCACGTACTGGCTCTGGAATGTAAGAGTCAAGTGCTTCAACAAGAGCAACAACAGCGTCTTCGCCATATTGACCTGATTCACCGTTAAGTGCTGCAAGAGCAGAACCACGGATTACTGGAGTGTCATCGCCTGGGAAGTCGTAAGTAGAAAGAAGTTCACGAACTTCCATTTCAACTAATTCGATTAACTCTTCGTCGTCTACGATATCGCATTTGTTTAAGAATACGATGATGTAAGGTACACCTACCTGACGAGAAAGAAGGATGTGTTCACGAGTTTGTGGCATTGGACCATCAGTCGCTGAACAAACAAGGATCGCACCGTCCATCTGAGCAGCACCAGTGATCATGTTTTTAACATAGTCGGCGTGACCTGGGCAGTCAACGTGAGCGTAGTGACGAGTTGGAGAATCGTATTCTACGTGAGAAGTGTTAATTGTAATACCACGTGCTTTTTCTTCTGGAGCAGAGTCGATTGCAGCGTAATCTTTCGCTTCACCACCGAATTTCTTCGCACATACAGTTGCAATTGCAGCTGTTAAAGTTGTTTTACCATGGTCAACGTGACCGATTGTGCCCACGTTAACGTGTGGCTTATTACGTTCAAACTTAGCCTTAGCCATGTTTATTTTCCTCGTTTACGTCGAACACAATCTGAGTAATACCCAGCCTCGACATATCGCCTAAAAAACTAGACACCTAATACTTAAAAAGCAGACTAAATAGCCTGCTTTCTTTAAATCTCATGCAACCAAGTTGCCAAACTGTATCTGGAGCTCTTATCGAGATTTGAACTCGAGACCTCTCCCTTACCAAGGGAGTGCTCTACCACTGAGCTATAAGAGCGATCATCTTCGATGATGGAGCGGGAGACGAGGATCGAACTCGCGACATGCAGCTTGGAAGGCTGCCGCTCTACCAACTGAGCTACTCCCGCACATTGTTGGTAATGTACCACTTCATTCGAAGTTAATGGTGGTGGGAGAAGGATTCGAACCTTCGAAGCTTACGCGGCAGAGTTACAGTCTGCTCCCTTTGACCGCTCGGGAATCCCACCAATATCACACTTATTGCAGTGCTCGTTCTTTACTTCACATCTCGAATTCTCTAAGATGGTGCCGGCACACGGATTCGAACTGTGGACCTACTGATTACAAGTCAGTTGCTCTACCAACTGAGCTATGCCGGCGTTTCTTAGTGTTTCGTACGTTTCGTATCGGAACGGTGTGCAGTTTAGCAAAACTTGAAATCCGTGCAAGTGTTTTTTTTAAAAAAACCGTCAAAAACTCACAAAATCAATCCGTTTGACGATAATTCAACCGCTTTGATCACTGCGCGAGCTTTTATTTGGGTTTCATTCCACTCAGATTCAGGATTTGAGTCGGCAACAAGGCCTGCGCCAGCCTGCACATAGACCTTATTTTCACGAATAACACAGGTCCGAATCGCAATCGACATGTCCATTTCGCCATGCCAGCCTAAATAACCAACAGCACCACCAAAAATTCCACGTTTTACTGGCTCAACTTCGTCAATAATTTCCATGGCACGGATTTTTGGTGCCCCAGAAAGTGTGCCTGCCGGGAAAGTTGCCTTAAAAACATCCAAGGCATCAACATCATCACGCACTTCACCCTGCACATTGGACACAATATGCATGACATGCGAATAACGTTCGATCACCATTTGATCAGTCACCTGCACTTTGCCAATTTTTGAGACGCGACCAACATCATTACGACCCAAGTCAATCAGCATTAAATGCTCGGCAATCTCTTTTTCATCAGAAAGTAAATCTTTTTCCAGGGCCAGATCTTCTTCTTTGGTTTTACCACGTGGACGTGTGCCAGCGAGTGGACGCACGGTAGCAATACCATTTTCCAGACGCGACAGGATTTCCGGCGATGAACCGACAATATGAAACGGGGTGTTATTGTCCAAGGTTCGCCCTTGCACCAGGAACAGATATGGTGATGGATTAAGGTGACGTAAAGCGCGATAGACCTGTAACGGCTCACCATCAAAGTCAGACACCATACGATGTCCCGGCACCACTTGCATGACATCACCAGCACGGATGTATTCTTTAACCTTCTCAACCGAAGCAATAAAGTTGTCATGCCCAGTTAAAGATTCAAAATGCGGTGCCATATGAGTCTGTGCTTGCAGATTCACCGGTGTCGCCAGCAACTGCTCCAGCGCATCCAGTTGTGCCTGTGCTTTCTGATAGGCATCAGCATCATTACTATCGGCGTGCACAATCAGGAATAAGGTATCTTTTAAGTTGTCAAACACGATCACGGTTTTAGACAGCATCATCCAGATATCTGGCAGGCCCACCGGATCGGCGTCTGGAATATTGTTCAGGCGCGGTTCGATATAACGCACGGCGTCATAGCCAAAGTAACCGACCAGTCCACCAGTAAAGCTTGGCAACGCCGGTAAATCGGCCTGTGTTGGCACTTTAAACTGGGCCTGGAAATCACGGATAAACTGGAAAGGATCACTACACGGCTGCTGTAGCAGTTCGCCATTGGCCTGCTGAATGGTCAACCGCCCTTCATTGCAGGAAAACACGGTTGACTCGCCCAGGCCAATAATCGAATAGCGCGCCCAGTTTTCACCACCTTCAACAGATTCAAACAGATAAGCCTGTTCATGCTCTTTTAAACGCGCAAACACAGACAATGGGGTTTCGGTATCGGCCAGACGCTGACGGTAGACAGGAATCAGGTTATAGCCGGCAGCTTGCAGTTGTTGATATTGGGCTTGAGTGGTCATGTTGAATCTCTTTCATTTTCGCGGGGTCATAGGAAGGTTGCTGGTAGGTGCTGACTTAGTGACGCCATCGAAAAACTACACAATCACTCATTGCGGTGTCCTTTTACATCTATTCTTACATTAGGAAGCTAATAATTCTGTCAGATTATCCACCACTTGCTGCGGCTGACAATCATAAATACTCTCGCCATGATTATAGCCATAGCTGACTACAATACAATCAATACCGGCACGACGTGCGGCTTCCACATCATTGGAAGAGTCGCCAATCATCAACACTTGGGATTTTTCTACCCCAAAGGTCTCAACACAGTGCAATAACTGGCGTGGATGCGGTTTACGTTCGCTAAACCGATCACCACCAATCACATCAACAAAATAATGGCTCATGTCCAGTGCATCTAAAATGGCGCGTGATGGCAGCTCGGGCTTGTTGGTGACACAGATCATTTTTTTCTGCTGCTGTTTGCCCCATTCCAGAAACTCCAGAATTCCGGCAAAAGGCTGGGTATCCAGACAAGGATCGGCATTGTAAATTCCTAGGAAAGTTTCCAGCAGCTGCTGATGCTGATCGGGATGCACCTCTCCGGTTAAATGCAGCAAGGTGCTGTGACAAAATACCGAGGTGCCTTTGCCAATCCAGGTGCGTACCTGTGCTTCGGTGACCATGGGCAGCTGCAAGGCATTCAGGCTCATATTCATGGCACGATACAGATCGGTGGCTGAATCGACCAGCGTACCGTCCAGGTCAAATAAAATCAGCTCACGGGTGTCAAGTTTGGCCACAGACATTTTGGTCCTCTCAAAAAAATAAAGGCATGCCAAAGCATGCCTCGATTGTATGCTGTGTCGCGGTTTATTTAAACAACAGCCAGGCAATAATTGCCAGGATCACCAGCACAATAATGGTCATCAGGCCGACAGAGGCATTTTTCTGCTGCTCTTTTTCCTGCTCAACCCGTGATACAGGCTGCTCAACCGGTACCGGTTGTGGCTCTGGGGTGGCCGCGCTTAAATCGGTCCCTTCAGGAATTGGGGCTGGTTTTGGTACACCGACATTGGTTGGCATGCCATCACGTGTCAATTGTACCGATGCATCACGCTCTTTCAGCTCAGGCATACCCTGATCATTCATCTGCTGTGCCGGCGTTTTCACTGCTACAGTTTCTGTCGGCTCGGCTGCAGTAGCGGTTTCCACCACATCCAGCTCAGGAATCTGTTCTACTTCGGTGCCTGCAGGCGCAAGCGGCTCATCTGCCAACAGTTCCGGTTTGGCTGGTGCCAGGACTGAAAATTTAAAGCTGGCAAACTGGACAATATCACCTTCATGCAACGGAGTTTCCTGATCAATCCGCAGGTCATTCACAAAGGTGCCATTGGATGAATTTAAGTCTTGTACCCACAGGTCTTCAGCTTTCAGTAACAACGCAGCATGTTTGCGTGATACTTCAGCCGACTGCAGCACCACATCAGCTTCCTGATGACGCCCCACCAGCATGTCACGATCAACACTAATTTCCTGCCCGGTAAATTCACCCGTAATTGCTTGTAATTTCCAAGTCATAGCGAACTTCTCTTTAAATTTTTGCCCATCATAACATGCTCAAAACCAGATTCCATGTCCGCTCTGTTAAGAGCGCGGTCTTAAGGTGGTCGTGGTGGTGGTATTGGTGGTTTTGCTGACTTGCGGGCTTAAGGTCTGACGCTGCAGCGCCGGTTCTACCGCAACGGGTGTGGTCACCACAGCCGCCCCCGACTGTGCCGCAGGGGTCGCGGATGGCACCTGCTGATAACGGGTTTGATTTAGTGGAGTTTTAGACACTGGCACCCGCTGCTGATAGATATCTTCCACCCGCTCCGGCAGTTTGGCAAAATTACCATCCTGATCCAGTGCCAGTTGCAAGCTATACAGCTGACTATAACGCTGCTGCGAAATCCGGCGGATATCATTCTGATCTCCAACAATGGTCGGGTGAATAAAGATCAGCAGATTACGCTTCTGATTGGACTTACCATCGGAACGGAATAAACGTCCCAGTCCTGGAATGGCACCCAACCCCGGCACGGCCTGGCGAGAATAGGCAGTGTTATCTGAAATAAGACCACCCAAGACAATAGTCTGACCATGCTCGGCCAGAATTGAGGTTTTAATTGCGCGTTTGCTGGTGACCAAGTCCTGCGCCTGACCTTTGCTGGATTTAACCCCAGAAACTTCCTGTTCCACTTCCAGACGCACTGTGCCATTTTCGCCAATGTGCGGCACCACTTTTAGGGTGACCCCGACGTCCTTACGCTCAATGGTGGTATAGGGATTGACGGTACCATTTCCGGTACTGACCGAACCAGTGACAAACGGCACGTTCTCACCAACCACGATATAGGCTTCTTCATTGTCCATGGTGACAATAGATGGGGTCGACAACAGATTGGATTTGGTGGTTTCTTTTAAAGCTTGAATCAGCGCGCCATACAAACGGCGTGAACCATCACTGCCTTCCTGATAATCCCCCAACACCAGTGAGGTACCCGCGCCAATCGTGCCACCCGCACCCGCTGCACCTCCAGTTAAATAACCGGCGGCAATATTTTTCAGGCTAGACCCCAAGTTATCAAAATTGATCAGGCCAATGCCACTGCTTAAATCACCCAGGGCCCATTGCACGCCAAGCTGATCGGCATCGGTGCCTTCTACTTCAATAATCGCGGCTTCAATGAGAACCTGTTGACGGCGTGTATCCAGCTGCTGAATCGCAGATTCAATTTCACGCATCAGCTGTGGATCGGCTTTGACCACCAGGGCGTTCTGGCTACTATCGGCAATAATACTGACGCCATTGCCATTAAAGCTGGTGATCTGGCTCTGCTGATCAAAACCGTTATTCAGGGTAATACTTGGCGAGGTACTGCCCGTGCTATTGCTGGATGTGCTGTTACTGCTGTTATTGACCAGATTGCTAACGCTATTATTACTGCTGTTTTTCGTATTGGAAGATGAACTGCTGACCGCCTGCCCCGATACCAGCCCTTGCAGAATTTCCGCCAGGCTTTGCGCACTGGCATATTTTAAGCGAAAGACTTTTAAGCCGCCGAGACGGTCGGCCGCCGGCACATCCATCATTTCAATCATCTGGCGGATACGCTTGCGGGTGGCGGTATCACCTTTAATGATAATGCGATTGGTCCGGTTATCCGCCACAATTCGCACCCGTGAACCTTTGAGATCTTTGGCATTGCCAGTCGAACTCATTGACTCCAATAGCCCGATCACTTCTTCGGCCTGACTGGACTGTAGCGAGATGGCTTCAATATCATTTTGGCCGGTGCCATCCAAATTACGGATAATATTTTCCAGCTGATAGATATTGCTGGCCCGGTCCGAAACAATCAGGGCATTGGTGCCGGCCACCGCAGACAGGTGGGCAAATTGCGGCATTAAAGGCCGTAAAGCCGGAATCATGTCATTGGCATTGGTATTTTCCAGCCAGATGACCCGGGTCACAATCTGGTCGCCGCGCGCATTCTGGCGTGCATCAAACGGAATTCCGGAGCTTTTGACATTGTTATCTGGCACCAGCTTGATGGTATTGCCCGAGGGAATAGCCACTACCCCATTAACATTAAGCACGCCCAGAAACAGGTCATAGACTTCATTGCGGTTCAACGGCTTGTTGGAAATGACCGTAACATTGCCGCGCACCCGCGGATCAACCGCGAAGTTTTTACCGGTAATATCGGCCACTTCATTAATAAATGCAGTCAGGTCAGCATCACGTAAATTAATTTTCCAGGTTTGTGCATAGCTCGCCGTACTTACCATAGCCACCAGAGGTGCACCGACCATCAATGCCCAAAGCGGACGCTCATGATTTAATAAAGCCATAATCTACCGTGTTTCCTAACCCTATAAGGTGACAAATCCGTCACTTAAAATCTTGTTGTACCGTGATGACCTGGTCACCACGCTGAACTTCCAGTCTGACCTGACCCTCCTGTCTTGCCTGTTCCAGCAATTGGGCTTCATTTTGCCCTTGTCCGACAGTCTGACCATTTAAGGATAAAATCCGGTCGCCTGGTTGTAATCCCAATCTGCTTCTGAGTGCCGCCGGTGTCCGTGCGGTAATTTCATAGCCCTGACCATTGCCACTATTCACGCCCATATCCTGTAAATAGCGTTCCCGGTCTTGCTGAATCTTTTGCACTGCCTGACCAATCGCATTTTGCGCAGTTGTTGCCGGTGCCGGATTTCTGTTGGGTGCAGCTGGGCTTTGTGTCGGCACAATCGGCTGATTCAGCCCGTTTTCAATGCCTTTAAACTCTATCTCACGGGTGGCGCCACTGCTATGACGCAAAACCACCCGATCCCAGTACACTTCAGCCAACTGATAGCCACTGCCTTCAATCACATCACCGACACGATAGCGTTCTGCCACTTCATTGACTTTGAGCACGGCAGAAGAAAACTGGTTGGGATAACCGACCATCACGCCTTGTAATTGAAGGTTCAGATTGTCTTCGGCCTGCGTACGCTGGCTCGCTTCATGAAACAAGGCAAAGCTGCTGATATTCGGTACACGCAGCTGCTGCGAACCCAGTTCGACCCGATCCAGTTGCATCGCTTGAGGCGGCGCCAGTAATAGCCAGAACAGACTGGCCAGCTTCCAGCATAAATACAGAATCAGCAGCGCCAGCAATAACGGTGCGACACGATCGGCCTGTTTCAGCTGGAGAGTCTGCAGCTGTTCCCAGATTTTCTGCATCAGAAGCCTCCCTTGAATAGCGGCTGGCGGGTACTGATTACATAGGTATCAGCACCAGCCTTGCCTTCATAAGAAGGAACATGCATCAATAAACGCTGGGTCAGCTGCACATCCAGCATCATCTCCTGATCCAGACTCAGATTTATCATTTTCTGGTCACGTGCATCACGCACATCAATTTTCAGTTTTCCGCTTTCATCCGACAGTGTGCCTTTCAGCGTGGGCACGGTCATGCGCTCTTGACGCTGGGCAAACTGATACACCAGCTCCCCGCCGGCCCAGTTGAGCTGGCCCTGTGCCTGGGCAAACCCTTGCTGCTTGCTATAGTTCAGATCGATATTTTGTAATTGAATCGGATTGGTCGGCCATTGCCAGTCGACCAGGGTTTTTAGAGTTTCTGGCGCAACACGGCCGTGTACCGCGTTCAGCATGAAGGTCCCAAAACGGTAACCCATCACGCCTTTTAGTTCGGTATGACCACTATGGATTTCAACATCGGCTGCCACTTTCAGCAATAACAGGTCTAAAGGACGCGTATTCCAGCTTAAGCTGCCACGCAACTGTCCCTTGTGCCAATCTGCCTGCCCCTGCCAGATGTTGCCACTGACATTATGTAAACTCTGATTGTTTTTATAAAACTTTGAAATTAACCAAGCTGCAGGAATCTGTAATAACACAAAAATTAAAAAAGCAATGATGGCGAAAATCCACCACGTGATGTATCTCGGTTTCTTTATCATTCCACCACGACCAACCTATCTAATGCATTCATGAACAAATTGTTATTTTCATGCACACATTATGCACACTTTTTTTACAACACCAACGGATACACATAAAAAAACCAAGCAGTTCTGCTTGGTTTCGACACTCTAGTGCGCTTAGATGACAATCTGATGAAGTTTAGATCAAGAAGTCTTCAAGCTTGGCACCTTTTTCCAGTTCTGCCACTAACCAGCGCGGTTGCTTACCACGACCTGTCCAGGTTTCATTGGCATTGGCTTTATTACGATAACGCGGCTCTACCGATTTACGTACATTCTTTTTACGTTTAGACGCACCAAACTCAAGAATCTGTTCAATGCTTAAACCCGCATTTTCAGCAATTGCCAAAATCTGATTATATGCATCTTCAACTGCCTGGTCCTTTTTCGATGCAATTAATGCTTCCGCTTCTTCCTGCAAGCGCTTTAATTGTTCTACAGACAAATTACTAATATCGGGCATCATATTTACTCCACAAGTATGCTTTTATATTAATTTACTTCAATTGCATTAATACATCATATTTTTATCTGAATTAAGTTTCAATCATTATTTGAAATGAAAAACAATTATTAACAGAGATAAATAATCTATTTATTCGGGATTAGAATTAATCCAGATAATGCCCCACACTATTTTCCAAAGCCAAAATATGCTGCCGAATCGACTCGGGTAATGGCATTTTCTGCATACTTTCAGAATTCACACAAACCATGATGGCTTCTGCACTCGCGACTACAGCCTGTTGCTGCTCGCTCCATAATATATAATGCATGCGAAAAGCACTATTTCGGATTTCCTCAACCCGTACACCTATTTTTAAGGTATCCGGATAAAATACCGGACGCATATATTTGCACTGATTTGATGCCACTACCGTCGAAAAGGATTGCTGCATCATTCTGATCTGATCCATATAATGAATGCGGGCACTTTCAATATAGCGGTAATACATCACATTATTGACATGACCGAGCGCATCCATATCGCCCCATGCCACCACTTGTTGATGAATTACTGGATAATCGGTTAATTGCATGCGACTTTACCTAGATTTTAATTTTCATGAAATGACTATTATTTTCAAACACCAGATTTAACTGCTGCTGTAAATGCGGTTGATCTTTTAATGCCGATCTAATTCTTAAATAGTTCATTAAAATATGTTCCGGATATAAATCCAGAAGCTGTGCTGCATCGTCATGACGACCGGTAGCTTCCAATATATGCCATTTGGCAAAACTCAATACCGGTAAAGCAGGATATTGCTGTTCCCACTGATTCAGATAATCTTCAATCTTGAGATAATCCGGTACCGGTTTTAACAGCTGCTGCTGGAACCATAAATAGAACACATCCTGATGAAACTGTTCAGACAGTAAATGCACCGCCAGATGCTCCTGCTGCTCTCCCATATCGCTTAAGCGTACCAGCACTTTTAACCACAGCACTTTAATCGCATACGGCTGGGTAAATATCTGCCCTGACAGATTGCAATAACGCTGTTTTAAATCCTGCAATGCTTCCGGTGTGGCCTGCTCAAAATGCTGCAAGATTTGCTCAAGCCATAACTGCTTGCTGTCCAGCCCTAAATGCCCATATTGGGTCGCACGCAAATATAACCATGGATACTGCAGCGCAAACTCTCCCCACAGTGCGGTTAAGCGCTGTTCATAGGCTTGTTTAACATCTTTGAGCCACGGCGACAGTTGATGGCCATTTAAAAATTCCAGATGGGTCAGGGCTTTTTCCGGTTGCTGCTGCGCCAGATAAATTTCAATACGCTGCAACTCGGCCAGCTCAAAGGCCATGGCCTTGCTCTGGTTTAACATCTGCAAAGCCACCGGATAATCCTGCTGCATCAGCGATAGGCGTGAATGAATCACGGCTTTTAATAAACCAGACTGGTTAAATACCTGACGGATAAAGGCGTCCTGCTCACGCGCGGCATCCAGCAGCCAGATTACTGCCATTTGCTCATAAGGATGTAAATGCTGGAAATCAAACACCGCTGCCTGCTTACGCTGTTCACGGCTTAAATAACGCTTTAGCATCGCCCAGATCAGCTGCACCACCAGACTGATCAGCATCAATAAAATTAAAAGCACCCAGATATTGGTCTGTAGCTGCCAGTCACGCCAATACAGGTAAACATAGCCCGCGCCATAGCCATAACTGAATACACTGAGCAAGGCCACCAGCACTAACGTGACCAAAACATAGGCCAGAACAATCTGCTTCATGATCATTCATCCAATAAGGTGCGGCTGGTCAGCACCGGCACAGGAATCACGGTCAGGCTCTGAATTTCCGCCAATTCAGCGCTTAACTGCTGCGCCCCCCGATCCGGCAGTGGCTGTAACAAATGAAGAATTTCAGTCAGCTCCTGCTGATAATTCAGATATTGGCCTTGTCCTAATAACTGACGTGCCAGTAATAAACGCAACTGCGCTTCTTTTAACAGCAATTGACGCTGACTAAGTACAGTCGCTGGCTGCTCGGCGGCTTCCAGTTTCAACCACTTATGCCAGAAGGCCGGATTGGCCTCTTGCGCCGGCTGCAGTTGTGGCTGCTGGATTTCCTGACGCAACAGCTGATCCAGCTGCTGTAGAGCCTGAGTGACCTGCTGCTGCTGGGCACTGCGCTGTGCCGCAAATTGCTGGATCAGCTGCCGGTCTTTGCTCAGGGTTTGATGCAGACTTTCGGCCAAGGCCGGTGACAAAGCCCACTGATTCAGCTGAACATCCAGTACTGCCAACTTTTCCAGTGCATACGGATATTGCGCCTGCTTTAAGGCAAATTCGATCAGTTCCAGCTGCTGTTGAAGCATCTGCTGCGGCGTGATCGTGGTCTGGCTGATCTGCACTGTAGTATTAGTTGCAGGCGCACTTGAAGATGCTGACGGTGAAGGATTGCTACTCTGGCGCTGCAAAGCCACTAGCTGGTCATTGAGATTGGCGCGGCTTTTTTCCGCCTGATGCATACTCTGAGACAATTCGGACTGCTGCGCCGTTATTTTAAATACGTCATAGCTCAGCTTTAACATCCAGGCCAAGCCGATGATCAATAATAAAATAAGTAGCTTCTTCATGCGTGTCCTGATTTAAGCTCAATCTGCTGCAGTATTGTTTCTGTTTTTAAATTCGTCAACTTGATCAGTTGAAAACGGGTGTGATGCTGTTGTTGATAATCCATCAACAGCGCTTCCAGGCGGTCACCCAGCACCAGATAACGTCCCCGGTTCAATAATTCTTTTTGCGCTTGACTCAGCCGCAACCAGTTTAACCAGCTGGCCTCACTGCTAATCAGCATCCAATAGTCCCGGTGCTGCTGCAGTTGTGGCAATAGCGCGGGCATCTGCTGAATGGACGCGGCCGGACACTGACGCTGATATAAAATAAAATTCAGAATCTGCATTCCGACCTGTTGCAGGCTGTCCATCATAAACTGACGACCGCCTTCACCGCGCCAGAAGGCAATACACGAACCGGCCGCCAGGGATTTTAATAAAGGCAGTTCCAGCATGCCTTCCGAGGTTTCAACCTCCGGCACGGCGCTCGAAATTCCGTATTCTGCCAGTACCTGCGCCGTTTTTTCACCAACCGCAATCCACTGTAAATGTTGTAATTGATCGAGATGAATAC
This sequence comes from Acinetobacter sp. AND/436, assembly GCF_049546925.1. Taxonomy (NCBI): domain Bacteria; kingdom Pseudomonadati; phylum Pseudomonadota; class Gammaproteobacteria; order Moraxellales; family Moraxellaceae; genus Acinetobacter; species Acinetobacter sp. AND/436. The sequence continues at coordinate 73,277 of NZ_JBMXBO010000004.1, read as the reverse complement.
CGCTTTTCGCCAGATACTCCATCCCGATGTGTACTGCGGTCGGGCTGACCACCACAATCCGCTGCGCCTGCAGTAATTGCTGGTACAGCTGTGCCAATGCATCGGACCAGGGACAGGCCTGTAATTCCAGCAGAGGCAGCTCAATCACCGACCAGGCCTGTTGCCTTAAAGCCTGTGACAAGGTACAGGCACGATCGGCCGGGCGGGTATTAATAAACAGCATCTTAATATAAGGCTTTTAGCAGCTCACCTGCCCCTTGTGCCAACAGGTTCTGTGCCAGTTGTTCACCCAGCTGTTCGGCCTGCTCGGGTGCGGCACTGAGCTGTGCGCTTAACAAGGTCTGGCCATCGACACTGCCCACCCGGCCTTCCATCGACAGCTGGCCATCTTTTAAAGTGGCATAACCGGCAATCGGCACCTGACAGCCACCTTCCAGATAAGCATTAAACGCACGTTCTGCGCGTACACAGACATTGGTTTCATCATCCATCAACGGCAAAATCAGCTCGAGTACGGCCTGATCATTAGTCCGGCATTCCAGCCCCAAAGCGCCCTGACCCACGGCCGGCAAACTCACTTCAGGCGCGAGCGTATGACGAATCCGCTCACTAAGGCCCAAACGCTTCAGGCCGGCACTGGCCAGAATAATCGCATCATATTGACCTGCATCCAGCTTGGACAGACGGGTACCAACGTTACCGCGCAAATCAATAATCTCCAGGTCAGGGCGTGCTTTTAAAATCTGGCATTTACGGCGCAAACTGGACGTTCCGACTTTGGCACCCTGCGGCAAGTCCTGAAAGCTGGCATAAGTATTGGACACAAAGGCATCCAGCGGATCTTCACGCTCGCAAATCACCGCCAGGCTTAAGCCTTCTGGTAGCGCCATTGGCACATCTTTCATGGAATGCACAGCAAGGTCAGCACGACCATCCAGCAAAGCTGCTTCTAATTCTTTGACAAACAGTCCCTTGCCCCCAATTTTGGCTAAGGGGGTATCGAGAATTTTATCACCCTGGGTCACGAAGGTGACCAACTCCACGTTTAGACCGGCATGCAAGGCTTCTAAACGCGCACGAATGTGTTCCGCCTGCCATAATGCCAGCGGGCTTTGTCGAGTTGCAATTTTCAGGGTGTTCATCATGTCAGTGAAAGCAAATAAAAGGATTCCCTTAAACTTAACCTGATCGCTTGAAAATGCAAGTCAATTTGCACCCTGAGATGGCGAAAAAGCCATTTCAGCCGGTGCTTACAGTTTCTGAATACGTTCTCTTAAGGTCGGTAAATGACGACGGCTTACTGCCAGACGTTCTTCCAGTTCACGACAACGCACCTGATATTGACCGGTATTAATCACTTCCAGTCCTTCAAGATAATGAATCGAGACCAGTGCATTGCGATGAATCCGAATAAACTGGTCGGCAAATTCATGCTCCAGGTCTTTTAAGGTTTCGTCAATCAGCACGCTGCCATTTTTATGGCGCACGGTGACATATTTTTGATCTGCTAAAAAATAATAAATATTTTCTACAGGCACCAGTTCAACACCACGATAAGTTTTCGCCGTGATCTGGTGGCGTTTTATATTCAATTCTTCCATATTTTCTTTTTGTTTTATGTGACTCAGCTGGGCTTGCGTGAGTTTGGTTAAGTGATCTAAAACCTGCTGCAATTCCTGTTGCATGACCGGTTTTAATAAATACCCTTCTGCCTGCGATTTAAATGCATCAAGTGCATGCTCATCATAGGCGGTACAAAAGACAATTGCCGGCATGGGGTCAAGCTCGCGCAAATGCTGGGCGCAGCTTAGTCCATCCATTTCTGGCATCTGAATATCTAATAACACGACATCTGGCTGATGTTCATCTGCTAGCTCAATGGCCTGCTCACCATGACTGGCGGTTGCCACCACCTGATGTCCAAGTTGAGTCACCAAGCGGGCCAAACGCTCAGTTGCAAGAGGTTCATCATCACAGATCAGAACATCCATTTATCCCTCCTTTACGTTAAATCATTTATTTTTATAGCTTAACGTGAATTTTTTTTTATTTATATGGATACTGTACCACGGTGGTATACATGCCCTCCCCTGCATACGTTTGAAAGACCACCTTTCTTCCATAAAAGGCGCGTAGACGCTGTTGCACATTTTGAATTGCAATACCATGTCCTTGTCGTAAATTCATTTTAGCGTTTACGTAAGGGTTTGTAATGACGATATTGACTTGATTTTCCAAAATTTCTACCAATACGCTAATGGTACTCGGTCTGGATATTTTTTCAACACCATGAAAAATACTATTTTCCAGTAAAGGTTGTAAAGTTAATAAGGGAATTTGTACCTGACTGAGCAGTTGCGGCTGTTCAATTTTCCATTCCACCTGCAAGCGTTCACCCAGACGAATCTGCTCAATCTCCAGATAACGCTGGCATAATTCAACTTCTTCCTGCAGCTTGACCAGCTTGACTTCCTGTAAACTGGCACGAAACAGACGTGACAGATTGAGCAGCATCTGCTCGGCTTTTTCAGGATCAATCGCAATCAGGCTAATGACATTATTTAAACTGTTGAATAAAAAATGCGGATGGATACGCGCTTGCAAGGCATGCACCTTGGCCTTTAGAGCACTTTGCTCGCGCAGATAATTCTGTTCGCGCAAATATAAATAGCGAAAACAGAATGCTCCCAGCAAGATGCCATAACTTAAATGCAAATCCAGCCCGCCCCCCAGCTCGGCTGCAGTCAAGTCACGCAGATGAAAATTCTGGCCAAAATGCGTCAGCAGATTCAGGCTTAAAGTGGTCACCAGTACAATTAGCTGTAGCAATAAAAAACCAAAACCGAGCGAAAAGCCCAGACTCATCCGGCCCAAACGTCTTTGAAAATATTCAATAAAGGCAGTAAAGGCCAGCAGCACCCAGTTAATATACAGCACATATTGCAGCAGCCTTGAGCCGGTTAATGCCTGCCAGCCCTGCGCTTCAGCCAGTGCCAGCACCATGGCCAATACATTGCTGGCAATAAATAATTCAATTAGATGTTGCCAACGCCCTATTTTCGTAAAAAAATAACTGTAATTTTTTTCATCAGCCGTATCTGCAAAAGATGATCTCACCTGCCCTTCGGCAAGTGATTCCGAATTTGTTATACTCGTTTTCAAATTACTGCTTTTTATTCTATTGAGCCGATATGACCACATCTTCTAATTCCTCAAATCCGTCACAAACCCAGACTTCGGGTATGTGGGGCGGTCGTTTCTCTGAAGCTACTGACGCATTTGTTGCTGAATTTACAGCATCTGTCCAATTTGACCAACGCTTTTATAAACAAGATATTGCCGGTTCAATCGCCCATGCAACCATGTTGGCCAAAGTTGGCGTGCTGACTGCACAGGAACGTGACGACATCATCAACGGCTTAAACACCATTAAAGCCGAAATTGAAGCGGGTCAGTTTGAATGGCGTATTGACCTTGAAGATGTGCACATGAACATCGAATCACGCCTGACCCAGCGTATTGGCATTACCGGTAAAAAACTGCACACCGGCCGTAGCCGTAACGACCAGGTGGCGACTGATATCCGTCTGTATGTGCGTGATGAAATTGATGCCATTTTAGAATTATTGAAAAAACTACAAACTGGTATTCTAAGCCTGGCGGCAAAAAACACTGACACGATTATGCCGGGCTTCACCCATTTACAAACTGCTCAACCTGTGACTTTTGGTCACCACCTTATGGCCTGGTTTGAAATGCTGGTACGTGACTCTGAGCGCTTAATTGACTGCCGTAAACGTGTGAACCGTATGCCACTCGGTTCAGCTGCACTGGCAGGTACAACCTATCCAATCGACCGCGCCTATACCGCAGAATTACTGGGCTTTGATGCCGTGGCTGAAAACTCTTTAGATGCAGTATCTGACCGTGATTTCGGGATTGAATTTAACGCTGCGGCATCGTTAATCATGATGCACCTGTCACGTATGTCGGAAGAACTGATTCTGTGGACCTCAGCCCAGTTTAAATTTGTGAATATTCCTGACCGTTTCTGTACCGGTTCATCGATCATGCCGCAAAAGAAAAACCCGGATGTCCCTGAACTGGTTCGCGGTAAAACCGGCCGTGTTTATGGTGATTTAATGAGCCTGTTGACCCTGATGAAAGGTCAACCACTGGCCTATAACAAAGACAACCAGGAAGACAAAGAGCCTCTGTTTGATGCAATTGATACTGTACGTGGTTCACTGATGGCGTTTGCTGACATGATTCCGGCATTGGTGCCTAACATTGCAGAAATGCGTGAAGCGGCGCTGCGTGGTTTCTCTACTGCAACCGACCTTGCGGATTACCTGGTGAAAAATGGCGTTGCTTTCCGTGATGCCCATGAAATTGTTGGTAAAGCGGTCGCACTGGGCGTACAGGAAGGCAAAGACCTGTCTGAACTGACCCTGGAACAGCTGCAGCAGTTCTCTGACCTGATTCAGGCCGATGTATTTGAAAAAGCCCTGACTCTGGAAGCTTCAGTGAATGCACGTAACCATATTGGGGGGACTGCTCCGGCACAAGTCGCTGCTGCGATTGAACGCGCCCACGCCCGTTTAGAGCAACTTTACGCTTAATCTTAAATTCGGAGTATGGATATGTCTCGACAAGTATTTTGCCGTAAGTATCAACAAGAAATGGAAGGCTTGGACTTTGCCCCGTTCCCGGGTGCCAAAGGTCAGGAATTATTTGATACCGTGTCTAAACAGGCCTGGAACGAATGGCTGAAACATCAGACCACGCTGATCAATGAAAAGCGTTTAAATGTGTTTGAAGCAGATGCGAAAAAGTTTCTGGAAGAACAGCGCGAAAAATTCTTCAATAATGACGAAACCTTAGAAAAAGCCGAAGGGCTAAAGCCTGAGTAAAACTTAAAGCGCTGCTTTAAGTTTTACGCAAGACAAGGACGAAGTCCGCGTAGGCTTTCATGCAAAAAGAATCTCCATTTTTGGGGATTCTTTTTTATGCACGGTTGTAAAAATTACGTAAGACAAGCGAAGCGCGTGGGCTTAAATTTGAAAGGCTCCAGAAATGGAGCTTTTCTTTTACTCTATCCAAACCCAAGATCAACCACTGCACATAGGGTTTTATCTCGGAAGATGCTTTTAGCCTTTAATCCAAAAAAATTTCATCGATAAAAAATGAATTCCTCTTCATTCACCCATTTCAGGCTTGGCACAGAAAAAGTAGATGAACTTTGTTGTTTTCCAGCCGCAAGCTCCCTGTTTATAGTGAGCTTAAGGTGATTGGTTTTTATTGAATTGACAGGTATATCTGGACAACTATAAAGTTTTACTTCACCAAAATCAGGGGTTTATAATTTAGATTAAAATTAACCTATTTAACCGATTAGTATTGTAACTGGCCGATACATTTGTTCATAAAACTCAACATTAGACTACAATAAGCTTAAAGATTTCCGCGCATCATCTTCCTATAATAACAATCAAGGAGATGGAAGCATCTCTTATAATAGATATAAATATCCCCGATTTCGATCTCAGATTTCCCCCAAAATCTGGGATTTTTTTTATCCATTTTATGCGTAATCCATAAAAAAAAGCCTGAAATTATTTCAGGCTGTTTCTGGTATTCAAACTTAGCGTTCTTGAACTTTCTGTTCAATTTCTTCCATGCTGGTATGACGCACATCCAGACCTTTGACCATATAAATCACTTGCTCGGAAATATTACGCGCATGGTCACCAATCCGCTCTAGGGAACGCAGTACCCACATTACATTGATGACGCGGGAAATATGACGTGGATCTTCAATCATATAGGTCATTAAGGTCCGGGTGGCCGACTGGTATTCACGGTCGATATCGGCATCGGCCAGCAGTACACGTAAAGCCTGATCGACATCCAAACGGGCAAAAGCATCCAGCGCATCATGAATCATGACTCGCACCTGGTTACCAATATGACGGGTCTCCATATAACCGCGCGGCGAGCCCCCTTCTTCACATAGGCTTTGTGCAATCCGGGCAATTTTGGCCGCTTCATCGCCAATACGTTCCAGGTCGGTATTGGCCTTGCTCATGGCAATCACCATGCGCAGGTCAATTGCAGCGGGATGACGGCGTGCCAAAATCAGGGTTAATGCTTCATCAATTTCAGTTTCCAGACGGTTCACTGCATTGTCCTGAAATTGCACCTCTATTGCCATCGCGGCATCTGTGTCCAGCAATGCATGAATCGCATTGGCCACCTGCTGCTCTACCAAGCCACCCATGGTCATGAATTTTGTATTGACATCCTGTAGATCTTCATTAAATTGAGAAGAAATATGGTGATTTAACACAGGATTATTTGGACTCAAGAGATGTACTCCAATGCAATAATAACGGACTTATTTTATCATTGATTATTAAATCACATTAAACATTAAGCTTTTATGACAATTTAAACAAGTGCCCGATTGCATCATTTTATTTTATTGAAATTTAAGGTTTTTCTATTAACCACAAGTTCATCTCGGCCAGATCTTTTTCACTGAGTTGCCCCACCGATGCCCGGAGGCGCAGCACATTAATCAGATAATCATATTTGGCATTCAAATAGTCCTGCTTGGCCGAAAAAGCATTACGCTGGGCCAGCAGGACATCGACCATGGTTTTTAGGCCTTCATGATATTGGGCACGGGAGGCGCGCGATACCAGTTGCGCCGATTGCATGGCCGCCTGTCGTGCCTGTAACTTGGATTGATCGGTTTCCACCTGCAAATAGGCACTTTTTACATCGGTATTGGCTTTACGGATGGCCGCATCCAGCTCGGCTTCGGCTTTATCGACATTCACTGCTGCTTTCTGGATATTGCGCTGGGTACGGCCGCCGGTAAACACATTCCAGTTCATTTCAATGCCGACCTGATCAAACTGACCATCCTGAGAAATCAGGCTTTGTGGCGTCTGCTTGTTATAGCCATAAGTACCGACCGCTTCAATTTGCGGATAACGCGCGGCCTGCTCGACCCGTTTCTGGTCTTCAGCATAACGCTGCTGCAAGCGGGCCTGCAAAATGGATAGGTTCTGACTTTGCGCCAACTCGGTCCATGCCTCTAAACTGGCCGGATAAGGTTTTTGGAACTGAAAGTCATCTCGCAGTACCGCCAGATTTTCACGATATGGCCCGATCAGCTGTGCCAGTTGTTCCTGTGCCAGCACCAGCTGCACATGGGTAGCAATCCGGTTGGCCTTGGCATTTTGATATTGCGCCTCGGCTTCGCTGACATCACTGCGCGCGACCAGTCCCTCGCGCAGCTTGGCATTCATCATGTTCAGCTGTTCCAGCAGTGCCTGCTCTTCCTGCAAATAGGCCGTCGTTAAAGACTGCTGGCGCAGCACATTAAAATAGGCTTCGGCCACATTTAAAATATGCTCCTGCTTTTGCAGTCTTAAGGTGACTTCACTGAGACTGAGTGAGGTTTTGACCTGTTTTAGGCCTTCCCAGGCATCCCAGCGGAATAAAGGCTGGCGTGCAGTGACACTCACCTGACGGGTGGTGGTTGCTGAAGGCGACAGGCTTTCAGAGCTGACTGGAAAACCTGGAATTGTCGCAGCATTGGCGTCCTGACTGCGCCGGGTGATATTGCCAGACACAGTCACGGTCGGCAGCAAATTGCCTTTGGCAATGCCTAAATTCAGTTGATCGGCTTCATATTGCAACAGATTGGCCTGCCAGTTCGGGTCGGTGGCTTTGGCACGCTCATAGGCCTCGACCAGATCCAAGGCTTGCGCCCAAGGGCTAAACAACAGCAGGCCCAATACACATATTTTTTTCTTCATTTTATTCGTTTAACTCATCTCGCCAAAATGGCCATGTCTCAGTCAAGCATTGACTCAATTTGCTCCATAGTAGCGATTTATCGCATTTTTTTCGTATGTTTTTGATTATTTTTTTATATTTTACCGCTTTAACTCAAGCAGCAAGCTGTCCAGTTGAGTTGAGCCAGGAGCGCACTCACAGCCATGTAACCAAACTTCAGCACAACGCTACAATTCACCGGCCCGAAGCTGGTTACAATAGCGCCATACATTCCGCACTTGTTATTTTTTTGCTGCTTTTTTAATTGGGTTATCGTGAAGCTTATTTCTCCCCGCTGGCGTACTTTACTGCTCAGTTTATGTTCTGCAATGGTTTTGACCGCGTGTCAAAGGCCAGAACCTCCTGTGGTCATTGAACAGAAGCCGAAGCAGGCTGTGGCTGAACAGGCGGTCGATTTAAAGTCGATCTGCCGCGGCATTGAACAGGAAATGCGCGAGATTAACCAGCAGCGCACCACCTTTGCCCTGGAACAGATTAACCAGGATTTAAAAGTCTGTTTGCCACTAATGGATTTCCCCGACCAGCAGCATCTGCTGGAACTGTCTGCCCAGATGTACCAGAATTTTCTGAAAGTCGAACGTACCGCCCAGCAGCAGACCGCTTTTGATCAGTATGCCTTTGATCTGGCCCAGCATCCCACCATTCAGCAAAGCCATTTCGAACAGTTTGCCTTACGCGACCAGTATCTGCTGAAACACAAAGGTCAGGCCTATGTCGACCTGTATGATGCCGGTGAAGGGCAACTGGTCTATCGGCGTAATCCGCAGTACCTGGCTCGTATTTTTGCGCCTTATCTGCCCGATGCCGAACGGATTTTTATTGAAAATCTGGCCGAACAGAATATGCAGCGTCCGATTCGTGATGGCGGCCTGACCATTGATGCCCAGGAAGTGGTGCGTCGCGCCCTGTTCTGGGAAGATTATGTCAAAAACTATCCTGACAGCAGTTATATCCGCGATGCGCGTTATCTGGATCAGGTCTATCGTATGTTCCTGTTTAAAGGCACCTTAAATACCCCGGTTTCAGACAGCTATGAAGCAGAATATGCGATTCAGCCCAGTGTCTGGTATCAAATTGAAAAGCTGGCCAAGCTGGAGCAGTCACGACTGGCAGATCAGGCGCGTAAATTCCGCAGCTTTGTACAGATGTCGCCACAGGAACGGCGTAACCGTATTCCAGTCAGCCTGACCGCACAGGAACAAAACAATGAACGTACCAACACCCTGGCGCTAAAGCAGCTGTCCCATTATCTGGATTTACCGCTAAACGGCTTAAGTCCGACCCGTGACTGTTTTAGCGATGCGGTCTGTATGCCTTATCAGAATAACTAAGCCCCCACCAATTTGGCAGTTTTATCACTGGCCTTTTTAAGCCAACCTGTTAAGATTTAAGCAGCTTGACGGAGCGCGAGTAAATCCTCGCTGAGATTGTGTAATTGTCTAACCGTATAGATGATTAAGCACAAGTACCGTTGAACCTGATCAGGTTAACACCTGCGTAGGAATCAAGCGCAACTAAACCTTAAGTTTCGATTTATTATTCAGGATAAATCCGTTTCGTTTTGGTCGTGCTTGATTCGTTGATGCTCTTCATAAGGATCATGGTATGAACCAATTAACGAATCTTTCTTCCGAGGCTATTTCTGCTCAACACGAGCAAGATGCCAAAGACCTCACCCGTATTTTACCCGCTTCGAGCAAAGTCTATATCCAGGGCTCACGTGAGGATATCCGTGTCCCGATGCGCCAGATTGAACTGACCGAGACCCCAACCAGTTTAGGCGGTGAACACAATCCGCCGGTAATGGTCTATGACACCTCTGGCGTTTACACCGACCCGGAAGTCAATATTGATCTGAACCAGGGTTTACCGAATGTGCGTGAACGCTGGATTGAAGAGCGTAACGATACTGAAATTCTGGATCAGCTCAGTTCTAAATTCGGTCAGGAACGCCTGCGTGACATCCGCACTGCCGACATCCGTTTTGCCCATATCCAGAAACCGCGCCGGGCCAAACGCGGGCATAACGTGACCCAAATGCATTATGCCAAACAGGGCATTATTACTCCGGAAATGGAATACATCGCCATCCGTGAAAACCTGCGCCAGCAGCAAGGCGTCGATATGCGCCAGCATCCGGGACAAAACTTTGGCGCACAAAACCTGCGTGAAATTACCCCGGAATTTGTACGTCAGGAAGTCGCTGCCGGCCGCGCCATTATTCCCGCCAACATTAACCACCCTGAAATTGAGCCAATGATTATTGGCCGTAATTTCCTGGTGAAAATTAATGCCAATATTGGTAACTCGGCACTGGGTTCCGACATTGCCGAAGAAGTGGCAAAAATGACCTGGGCCACCCGCTGGGGCGCCGACACCATCATGGATTTATCGACCGGGAAAAATATTCATGAAACCCGCGAATGGATTATCCGTAACTCACCCGTGCCAATTGGTACCGTGCCCATTTATCAGGCGCTGGAAAAAGTTAACGGCGTAGCAGAAGACCTGACCTGGGAAATCTTTAAAGACACCCTGATTGAACAGGCCGAACAAGGTGTGGACTACTTCACCATTCATGCTGGGGTACTGCTGCGTTATGTACCGCTGACCGCCAACCGCCTCACCGGTATTGTGTCACGTGGTGGTTCAATCATGGCGCAGTGGTGTCTGGCGCATCATGAAGAAAACTTCCTGTATACCCACTTCGATGAAATCTGCGAAATCATGAAAGCCTATGACGTGTCGTTCAGTCTGGGCGATGGTCTGCGTCCGGGCTGTATCCAGGATGCCAATGATGAAGCACAATTCAGCGAACTTCGCACCTTGGGCGAGTTAACGCATCGCGCCTGGGAACATGATGTGCAGGTGATGATTGAAGGCCCGGGCCATGTGCCAATGCATATGATCAAGGAAAATATGGATCTGCAACTGGAAGTCTGCAAAGAGGCGCCGTTCTATACCCTTGGTCCGCTAACCACCGATATTGCACCGGGCTATGACCATATTACCTCGGCCATTGGGGCCGCTATGATTGGCTGGTATGGCACGGCCATGCTGTGCTACGTGACGCCAAAAGAGCATTTAGGTCTGCCGAACAAGAAAGATGTTAAAGACGGTATTATCACCTACAAGATTGCTGCACATGCCGCCGATCTGGCCAAAGGTCATCCGGGTGCGCAGGCGCGTGACAATGCCCTGTCCAAAGCCCGCTTTGAATTCCGCTGGGAAGATCAGTTTAACCTGAGTCTGGACCCGGATACGGCGCGCAGTATGCATGATGAAACCTTGCCGAAAGAAGCACACAAATCAGCGCACTTCTGTTCGATGTGTGGACCGAAATTCTGCTCCATGAAAATCACCCAAAATGTGAGAGATTATGCGCAAAATCAGAATCTTGCTAAAGAAGCCATGCAAAGTGATACAGAGGTTGCGGAAGGTCTCAAAGCCATGAAGGAGACCTATCAGCAGACTGGTCAAAAATTGTACCACGACGTCTAAACTATCGAAAAAGAGTTTGTGTTCCATTTAATCTCAGTTAGGATGAAAACTGATGTTCTTCATCCGTATGATGTTTTATGGAAATACTTAAACAGGCGACCTATGGTCGAAATGAACTGCGCATTCAACAGCGTGAATTCTTGTTTCGTGGCTTTATTCAGGTTGAAAAAGTCAGTCTGAGCCATCGCCTGTTTAATCAAAACCACTATACACCGGTCATTCATCGGGAGTTGATTCAACGCCCGGAGGCAGCCGGTGTATTGTTATATGATGAAAAAAAACATAAATTTGCATTAATAGAACAATTTCGTATTGGGGCAATGGATGATCAGGATTCTCCCTGGCAACTCGAAGTCATTGCGGGCGTACTCGATGGTGATGAATCACCGGAAAGCTGCATTCGCCGTGAAACCCTAGAAGAATCAGGCTGCGAAGTTGAAGAACTGCAGCATCTGTTTACCTTCTATCCTTCTGCAGGAGCTTGTGCGGAAATCTTTCATTTATATAGTGCGAAAGTAAATTTGCCTGAACAAGGCGGTGTGTTTGGTCTTAGTGAGGAAGGCGAAAATATTCAATTGCATATTTTTGAGTATGAGCACTTACCGATCTTATTGGCCAATGGTCGGCTCAGGAATGCGCCACTGATCATCGCCCTGCAATGGTTACAACAACAAATCAAACCATAAGGAATGTCTAAGGGGTCAGGCATGACTTTTATAAGCAAAAATACACAAAGCTGGACCATCGTCCAGATTTCAGACACACATTTAATGGATCAGGAAGACCTTAAATTTGTGCAGATGAATCCGGAACACAGCTTTCATGGCATCATGCGTGATATTCAGCAACGTTATCCTGAGCTGGATGCCATTGTTCATACCGGGGATCTGGCACAGGTGCCAGTGCCGGCGACCTATGCGCGCTATCTGGCATTTATGCACCGCCTGAATATTCCGTTTTATCAGATTCCGGGCAATCATGATGAGGTGGAGTATTTTCCGTTTCACCAGCAGCAAAACCGGGTACATGCCATTCATTTGGGTCGCTGGACCATCATGCTGCTGAACAGTGCGGTCAAGAATCAGATTGATGGCCGGATTGAACCCTCCCAGCTCGCGCAACTGGACCAGCTGTTAACCGAACATGCCGGCCAGCATGTGATTCTGGCCTGTCATCATCATCCTTTTGCCATGCAGTCGCATTGGGTCGATCAGCATAAACTGAAAAATACCGCCGATCTGACTGAAGTGATGGTCAAGCACCAGAATATTAAAGCGGTTTTATTTGGCCACGTGCATCAGGATTCACTGAACATCTGGAACAATATTCCTTTTTATTCAACGCCTTCGACTTCAGTGCAGTTTAAACCACACAGTGATGATTTTGCCCTGGGACAGGAAGCACCGGGCTATCGGGTCTTGCATTTAAAGGACAATGGCGAGTTCGACACACAGGTGCATCGTGTTGAAAATTTGGTCGGTCAAATAAATAATGAAATTTCAGGTTATTAACTTTTCATTTTATTCTTTTTGCTTTAAGTTATGGCTGCGAAGGAAAACGTGATACGACGAAATCCAAACATCAAAGACTATCAATATACATAAAAAGTCTATATGATGACGACCCCCGAAGGGATAATCTTCTCCTTGGGAGTGGATAAAAACACTTGCATATCACCATATTTTTTGCGTATAGATGATACGTATATGATGAGGAATGCCCTACATGGCGAATGACAACCAAAATCAAGTCTTGGACGAACAAACAGATGTTGTAGAGGAAAAATCTACAAAGCGCGTGCGTAAGACAAAGCCAAAGGCGTCAGAAGGTGGTTCTACTGCTAGCTTATTTGGTATTGAGCCTTATCAGCCGAAAAAAAATGAAGAATATATGTCTGAGGGCCAGCTTGAGCACTTCCGTCAGATTCTCTTGGCCTGGAAAGCCGAGCTGATGTCTGAAGTTGATCGTACGCTAAACACAATGCAAGATGAAAATACTGCATTGCCTGACGTAAACGACCGCGCCACTCAGGAAGAAGAGTTTGCTATCGAGTTACGTACCCGTGACCGTGAACGCAAACTGATCCGTAAAATTGAACAATCCATTGAAGCCATTAAAAACGATGACTACGGTTTCTGTGAAACCTGCGGAATCGAAATTGGTTTACGCCGTTTAGAAGCGCGTCCAACTGCGACTTTGTGTATTGACTGCAAAACTTTGGCAGAAATCAAAGAGAAGCAAAATAACGGTTAAGCATGTCTATTCGTAATCCCTCCCTGCCCCTCCCTTTGATAAAGGGAGGGAAAGCTGAAGAGAATTACGTGGGCCGGTTTGCGCCATCGCCAACCGGCCCTTTGCATTTTGGTTCCCTCATTACCGCGGTGGCCAGTTATTGCGATGCCAAGGCCCAGCATGGGCGCTGGCTGGTCCGTATTGAAGACACTGACATTCCCCGTATTTATCCCGGCAGTGAAGCGCATATCCTGCGTTCTTTAGATGCCTTTCAGTTCGAGCCGGATGGCGAGATTCTGTTTCAAAAAGACCGTTTGGCCATTTACGAAGACATTCTTGAGCAACTCGCCGAGCAAGGCTGGGTCTATGCCTGTCAGTGCACGCGTAAAATGCTCGGTTCCAATCATATTTATGCTGGCACCTGTCGCAATCTGCAACTCCCCTTTGCACAGCAGGCCATCCGCCTGAAAGTGACCGATACAGACATCTGCTTTGAAGACCGCTTGCAGGGCCGGCATTGCTCCAACCTGCAACAAGATCTGGGGGATTTTGTCTTAAAACGCCGTGACGGGATTATTAACTATCAGCTGGCCGTGGTGGTCGATGACTATCTGCAAGGCATTACCGATGTCGTCCGCGGCGCAGACCTCTTGGACAATACCGAACGACAGATCTGGCTTGGGCGGGTGCTGGGCTATCCGGAACTGCGCTATCTGCATTTGCCGCTGGCCATGAATGATCAGGGGCAAAAACTCTCCAAGCAGAACCTGGCCCAGCCGCTGGATTTAAATCAGGCTCCTCTGCTATTACAACAGGCGCTCACGGCTTTGCACCAACCCCCGGTAGTTTTAGACACCCCGGCACGTATGCTGCAGCAAGCCATTGCCCAGTGGTCAATTGACGCCATTCCACATACAACTCAGCTACAGGGCAGCTACGCATAACTACACAATTTGCGCTAATCTAGAAAAAAATAACTGCAAGATGGGATTACTATGTTTTTTATTTTCGGGATTGGTCCAAAAACCAAAGTGCTGGAGAAAAACCAGTTTGTCTGTCCGGTCTGTCGCACCCGCACCAGCTATGAACTGAAGCAGCAGCGCAATTATTTTTCCTTATTTTTTATTCCTTTAATTCCGCTATCCAAAGCCAAAGGCAGCTTTGTCAAATGTCTTAACTGTAAAACGGAAATGCCAAGCACAGTGTTGCACCATGCTCAGCCAGATCCATTTCAGCAGAGCAATCTAGAAGCTTGATTCCTCACGGCTTGGATTGGTCTGCTGGGTAGTACTTTCAATTTTCAGAATCAGACTGACCATCACCGCACACATAATTAGCGATGAACCACCATAACTGATAAATGGCAGGGTCAGCCCTTTAGTCGGCAACATGCCCATATTCATGCCGGCATTCACCAGAATCTGTAACAGGAAGATGATGCTGATGCCATAGGCCAGATAACCAGCACGTAAATACTGATGTCGCAAGGCACGATGACCAATGCGAATACAGCAGACCAGCATGGTGAAAGACAGGCTCAGCACCACCAGGATACCAAAAAAGCCAAATTCTTCGCCTAAAACGGCCAGCATAAAGTCGGTATGCGCTTCCGGCAGATAGGACATTTTCTGGATACTATGCCCCAAACCCACCCCGGCCCATTCACCACGGCCAAAAGCCATTAAGGCATTTGACAGCTGATAACCGGCCCCGAGCGGATCATTCCACGGGTTAGAGAAAGACATTAAACGTTCAAAACGGTAGGGCTCAAACACCACCAGGAAGGTAAACGCACCCAGCATCGCACCCAAGGCAATCCCGAACTGAATCAGTGGTGCACCGGCCAGGAAGAACACCCCGAGCATGGTCAACGCAATCACCACAGTCGCACCCAAATCCGGTTCTGCCGTAATCAGGCCCACAGTCGCCGCCATAATCACTGCCAGCCGCACCAGACCTTTAATATTATTACGCACTTCTTCGGCACGACGTACCACGTAGTCGGCGGTAAAAATCGCCATCATCACCTTGGCCACTTCTGAAGCCTGCAAGGTAAACCCGGCCACCCGAATCCAGCGTTTGGAACCATTCACTTCGGTACCGACCACCAGTACCGCAATCAGCAAGGCAATGGTAATAATCCATAAAAAGAAGGTGTTATTGAACCAGAGGTTTAAGGGAACTTTATACACGGTATAGGCGGCAATTAGCGCTACCGCAATTGAAATACCATGCCGCAGTACATAATGGAAGGCATTTTCATGCATACGCTCGGCATAGGGCATTGAGGCAGACGCCACCATAATCGAGCCGATACAGAGCAAGGCCAATACGCTAAAAATGAGCACATTGCGCACATTCACTTCGGCCGGTAACCGCGGTAACCAGCGCTCATAGACCTGATTGATTTTATTGATCGTTGTCTGAGCAAAGCCAGCCATATCCCAAATCCTTATTATTCTTGACCAAGTTCGTTGACATAAGCCACGAACTGACGACCACGTTCCGGATAGCCCGAGAACATATCAAAACTTGCACATGCAGGTGACAATAACACGACATCCTGCGGCTGGGTATGCTGCTGGCACAGTGTGACCGCCTGTTGCAGACTGTCGGCATGGAGCAGCGTAGTGGTGCCCTGTACTGCCGCTTCAATCAGCGCGGCATCTTCACCAATCAACACTGCCAGTTTGGCATATTGACTGAGCGCCTGACGCAGTGCCTTAAAGTCCTGGCCTTTGCCCTGCCCACCTAAAATCATGGCCACCTGACCACCATACGGCTGAATTGCTGCACCCAAACCTTCTAGTGCCGCAAGGGTGGCACCAATATTGGTGCCTTTGGAGTCGTTATAATAACGCACGCCTGCGACCTCTTTGACGAATTCACAGCGATGCTCCAGACCTTTAAAGCTTTTTAAAGTGTTCAGCATACTGTCCATCGGCAGGCCAATCGCTTCACCCAGCGCCAGACAGGCCAAGGCATTGGCAATATTATGCGTACCCTGAATATACATGTCGCTGCTTTTCAGCAGACGTTCACGGCCACGCGCCAGCCAAATGGTGCCATCTGTTTCTTTTAAAATACCGAACTGGTTGATATCTGGTGCGTTCAGGCCAAAGCTCTGCATAGGGGTGGTATCTGGCACCAGCGGACGGGTCAGTGCATCATCACGGTTATACACCACCTGTTTCACGCCCTGGAAAATACGGTGTTTGGCGGTGTGATAACCGAGCATGTCACCATGACGGTCCAGATGGTCTTCACTCATGTTCAGCACCACCGCCACTTCAGCATTCAGGTTTGACGTGGTTTCTAACTGAAAGCTGGAAAGTTCCAGAATATACAGCTCCGGATCATCTTTGGTTAAATCCAGCGCCGGACGGCCCAGATTGCCTCCAACCGCGACCTTCTTGCCAGCATCGGCAGCCATCAGGCCAATTAGCGTGGTTACAGTACTTTTGGCATTGGAGCCGGTAATGGCCACAATTGGCTTGTCGGTAGCACGGCGCAAAATCTGGATTTCACTGACCACCGGAATGCCCTGTGCCATTGCCGCCTGAATTTCTGGCAGTTTTGGATCAAGCCCCGGACTGATGATAATTTCTTCAGCAGACAACAGCAGTTCCTGGTCAAACTGGCCAAAACTGGTCTGAACCTCGGCCGGAATCTGGTCATAACCGGGGGGTGTCGCTCGAGAGTCTGTTACGGCAACGCGGTAGCCCTGATCATGCAAGAAGTTGACTGCTGCAACACCTGAAATGCCAAGACCTGCCACAACTTTTAATCCACCGCGTTGTATTAACATTTGAGCTCCATCAATGATTTGGATTTTAAACTGCGGAAATGTTAGCACTTTGGGGTTTTGAATGCTTTTTCTGTTTGCAGTTTCTGGAAAAAATTTTGTGTCAGTGCGTAAAAAAGCCGTCATAGAGATGACGGCTTTTTTGATGCTCAAGGGCTTACTTCCACTTGACCCCTTGTACTTCAGTTTTCTTGCTGGCCTGCTCCGACACCGGACAATCACAGCCACCACCACAACCGGCAGCCATTTTCGGTCTGAACCATTTGCCCAGCGTGTGCCAGCCTTTTGCCGTACAGGCATCCGACAACTTCAGAAAGACTGAATTTGAAGTCTTCGGGAATACCTTTTTGAAGACCACCAGCGTGCTCCACATCACCAATACCGCCACAATCAATACTTCAATCATTTCAGTCTCCTTTTTTTGTTTCGGCTTAAGCCAACAGGTTGGATGCAATCTGATAGGTCAGGAATGACATCAAATAGGCCAGACCAAACAGATACACGGTCATAAAGCCCACTGTTTTCCACGATGCCGTTTCACGGCGTACCGTGGCCAGCGTCGCCAGACAGTGCGGCGCATAAATAAACCAGACCAGTAGCGATAAACCGGTCGCCAATGACCAGCCCAAGTCACCACCGCTGCTGATGATGCTGGCCAGACCATCGGCCATGGCATCTTCGTCCCCTGACAGGGCGTAAATGGTACCCAGTGCAGCCACCACCACTTCACGGGCTGCCATTGCTGGAATCAAGGCAATACAGATCTGCCAGTTAAAGCCCAGTGGGGCAAAAATTGGCTGCATGATATGGCCCAGCATCCCGGCAAAGGTATAATCAATCGCTGGCATGGTCGCGCCTTCTGGCGGCTGCGGGAAGGTACACAGGAACCAGAGCAGAATCGACAGGGCAAAGATGATGCCACCGACCCGTTTCAGGAAGATTCGGGCGCGATCCAGCAAACCAATCCAGACGTTTTTGATGTCCGGGAAACGGTAACTTGGCAGTTCCATCAACAGCATGTGATCGGACTTGTCTTTCTGGAAAAACTTCAGCACAAAAGACACGCCTAGCGCACTTAAAATACCAGCCATATACAGCGCAAACAGCACCAGACCCTGCAGGTTAAATAGGCCCCATACCGTTTGTTCCGGAATAAAGGCGGCAATTAACAGCGCATACACCGGTAAACGCGCGGAACAGGTCATCAGCGGTGCCACAAAAATAGTGGTTAAACGGTCACGCGGGTCGCTAATACTGCGCGTTGCCATAATCCCCGGAATCGCGCAGGCAAAGCTGGACAGTAACGGAATAAAGGCACGGCCACTTAAACCGGCTTTAAACATCAGTTTATCCAGCAAGAATGCAGCGCGCGGTAAATAACCGGATTCTTCCAGCATCAGAATAAAGAAGAACAGAATCAGAATTTGCGGAAGGAACACCACCACACCACCGGCGCCGGCAATAATCCCGTCCACCACCAGACTGTTCAGTAAAGGATGGGCAATACTGCCACCAATTACTTCACCCAGCCAGCCAAAGAAGGTTTCAATCCCGTCCATAAATGGGGCTGCCCAGGCAAAGACCGCCTGGAAAATGATAAACATCATGACCGCCAGACTGACCAGACCCAGCACCGGATGCAGGAACACCTTATCCAGGAAATCGGAACGTTTATCTTCCTGATCGACGTATTGCACCACATCATTCAGCAGGGTTTCGACCTTCTGATGGGCATCGCCTTTCAGACCGGTCAATTCGGTATGTGGCAGCGCATATTTACCCTGATCCAGCGCATTCATCAGGTTTTCAATCCCGGAACGGCGCACGGCCACGGTTTCTACCACCGGCACACCGAGGCGCTCAGACAGTTTCTGGGTGTTGATCTGCATGCCACGACGACGCGCTTCGTCCATCATGTTCAGCACCAGCAACATTGGACGACCCAGTTCAATCATTTCCAGTACCAGACCCAGATGCAGCTTCAGATTGGTGGCATCAACCACACACAGGAAAGCATCCTGCTGGCCTTCTTCTGCCAGTTTGCCCTGTACCACATCACGGGTAATGGCTTCGTCCGGGCTGGCAGCATTCAAGCTATAAGTGCCAGGTAAATCCAGCACCCGTACCGGCTTGCCTGAAGGTAAATTAAAATGACCGACTTTACGTTCGACCGTTACGCCGGCATAGTTGGCAACTTTCTGGCGTGTACCAGTTAAATGGTTGAATAATGAGGTTTTACCGCAGTTAGGATTCCCTACAAGGGCAATACGTAAGGCATCACTCATGTAGTGACTCCATCTTCAATTTCAATTTTCTCTGCTTCATTTTTGCGTAAGGCAAAACGGGTAAAACCGACCTGAATCAGAATCGGGTCCCCGCCAAAAACACCTTTGGTAATGACCTGAACGCGCGTGCCCGGCACAAACCCCAATGTTTCCAGACGGCTGGCCACCAAGTCATTGTGTGACTCGCCCCCCTCATCCTGCCGGATAATCTGGCGGATAATGGCCGTCTGCTTTACCTTTAACTCTGATAAACGCACTGTGAAATTCCTAAGCTCTTTTAAATAGTATACAAACAAATGAGAATAATTAACAAATAAGGATTGATTACGTTTCCGTTCTTATATCACATCGACAGCCCGGAAAAATTACTCTACATTGGAGAATTCCAATGATCTTGATCGAATTCTTAAATTAAAGTGATCCACATGCTCAATAAAAAGCCCCGCATTCCTGCACCTGTCACCATTCCGGAACATTTAAGCTATTTGCAGGGCTTTCGCGATCATCTAGTAGCACAAACCGTCAGTCCACATACCCGCAATGCCTATCTGTCCGACTTAATGTTATGCAGTGCCTGCGTGCCCAGTTCGATGCTGGACTGGAGTCATGATGATATTTCCGATGTCCTGATTGAATTGACCAAACAGCAAAAAAGCCCACGTTCGATTGCCCGCTGCCTATCGGCCTTAAGGGCTTTTTATAAATTTCTGCGTGAACAGAAACTGCGCGCCGACAATCCGGTCGCCGCACATAAAACCCCAAAACTGGGCCGGGCCTTGCCCAAAGATCTGTCCGAAGCCGATGTTGAAGCGCTAATTCAGGCACCGGATGTCAATACAGCGCTGGGCCTGCGTGACCGGGCCATGTTTGAAGTGCTGTATGCCTGTGGGTTACGGGTGTCTGAATTGCTGAATTTACGTCTGGAGCTGATTAACCTGAAACAGGGTTATTTGCGCATTGTCGGCAAAGGCAATAAAGAACGTCTGGTGCCTTTAGGCCAGGTCGCCTGTGAATGGGTAGAACACTATCTGCAAGAGGCGCGGCCGCAGCTATATAAAACCAGCACCGATTATTTATTTCTGACCCAGCATGGCGGCATCATGAGCCGGCAGAACTTCTGGTATGCGATTAAACGCTATGCACTACAGGCCGGGATTCAGGCCGAATTATCGCCGCATACCTTACGCCATGCCTTTGCCACGCATCTGCTCAATCATGGCGCGGACCTGCGCGTGGTGCAAATGCTGCTGGGGCATAGCGACCTGTCGACCACACAAATTTATACCCATGTCGCGCAGATTCGCATGCAGCAGCTGCACGCGACCCATCATCCTCGCGCTTAACCGCACTGCCGAAATACGACCAAGAAGTTTTCGATCGGTCATTTTTTTTTGTTATGCTAGCCTCCTTGTTTTTATATCGATAAGAAAAGGGTTAGCAATGACATTTACCCGCGCGAAAATTGTAATGGCCATGACACTTGCTGCAGGCCTGGGCCTGACGGCATGCTCGAGCAATAATGATGAGAAAAAACAAACCACGCTTACGGCCAGTGCACCGGCAACCGGGGAAGCCTCTACCCTTTCTGAACGTAATGCCCAGCAGCGTCTGGTCAAAACCCTGGAACAGCATTTTAAAACTGCTGGCATTCAGGCCAAAATCACTGAAGTTAAAACCACGGAAGTCCCGAATCTATACTGGGTCAGCCTGGAAGGCATGTCTGCGGTCTATGCCACCAGCGATGGCAAATACATTTTCCAGGGCGATGTGATCCGTTTAGGCGACAAACAGCTACATAACGTCGGTGAGAGCCTGCAAGCCGGCACCAATAAACAGATTTTTGCCAGCCTGAAAGAGCAGGACCTGCTGATCTATAAAGCCAAGAGTGAAACTAAACACGTGATTTATGTGTTTACCGATGTCAGCTGTCCATACTGCCACAAGCTGCATGAACATATGGATGAGCTGAACAGCAAAGGCATTGAAGTGCGCTATATTGCCTGGCCACGTGGTGAACAGTTTATTCCGGCCATGGAAAGCGTCTGGTGTAGCCAAGACCGCCATGCGGCCTTTGATCAGGCCATTGCCGGTGCTGAACTGCCTGCCGCCAGCTGCAAAACACCAGTACGTGAACACTATCAGCTGGGTCTGAATATCGGGGTGAACGGTACACCGGCAATCTATAGTGCAGACGGGATTTACCTCGGTGGTTATCTGTCGCCAAGCGAATTGCTGAAGCGTTTAAATAACTAATTTTAATGGGTTAAATTACTGTTTTTTATAGATCAAGAGAAAGTGATTTCTACGCTAGAGTCTTCAGCTTTTTTTAGCTATGATCTAAGCTCGCTTAAAATTGATTAAATATGGAGTGTGACGTGAAACCAGTTCGTCTGGCAATCCTCGGTCTTGGTACTGTGGGTGGTGGTGCCCTTAAACTATTAAAAGAAAATGCTGCTGAGATTAAACGTCGCACCGGTCGTGAAATTGAAATTACCTATGTCGGCACCCGTCGTCCGCGTCCAGACCTGAACCTGCCAGAAACGGTCAAACAAAGCTCGGATCTGCTGGATATCGTGCGTCAACCGGATGTAGATGTCGTGGTTGAAGTCATGGGTGGGATTCATCCTGCATATGAAGTCATTATGGAAGCGATGAAACACGGCAAACATATTGTCACCGCAAACAAGGCCTTGCTGGCTGAACACGGCAACGAACTGTTTAAAGCCGCGGATGATCATGCCGTTCAGATCGCTTATGAAGCTGCGGTAGCTGGTGGTATTCCAATCATCAAGGTGATTCGTGAAGGTCTGGCCGCGAACAAGATTGAATGGCTGGCGGGTATCATTAACGGTACCGGTAACTTCATCTTAAGCGAAATGCGTGAAAAAGGCCGTGCCTTTGCCGATGTGCTGAAAGAAGCGCAAGAGCTGGGTTATGCCGAAGCCGATCCAACCTTCGACGTTGAAGGTATTGATGCAGCACACAAGCTGACCATTCTGGCCTCATGTGCATTTGGTATTCCGCTGCAATTTGACAAGGTGTATACCGAAGGCATTAGCAAAATTACCGCGCAAGATGTCAAATATGCCGAAGATTTAGGTTTCCGTATCAAGCATTTAGGAATTGCACGCCGTACCGATGCCGGCATTGAACTACGTGTGCATCCAACCCTGATTCCTGAAGAAGAACTGATTGCCAATGTGAATGGCGTGAAAAATGCGGTGCTGGTGCAGGCCAATGCAGTCGGTCCAACCCTGTATTATGGCGCCGGTGCCGGTGCAGGCCCCACCGCTTCAGCAGTGGTTGCTGACGTGGTCGATATTGTCCGTGACATCTCCTATACCGAAGACGGTGCAGGAACAATTCCGCAACTGGCCTTCGAAGCCTTAACCGACTTGCCAATTTTAAGCCGTGAACAGATGACCACGGGTTACTATATTCGCATTAATGCCGAAGACCAGACCGGTGTACTGGCCGATGTCACCACTATTTTAAGCCGTGCCGGTATCAGTATTGATGCCATCATGCAGCAATCTCGCTTAAAAGACCTTATCCCTATCGTGATTCTGACTGACCCAGTTCAGGAATCAAAAATGGATGAAGCGTTACAACAAATTCAAGCTTTGCCTGTGATTCATGGCGAAATTGTACGAATTCGTTTAGAATCGCTTGATAATTAATCGGGTCAAGGGGAATATTTCCCCTTGCCAAGCTCTACACACAATTGGAACATCATCATGTCGAATGCCAATCGTTATACTGGTTTAGTTGACCGTTATCGTGACCGTTTACCAGTGTCTGCAACTACACGTGCAATCTCTCTCGGTGAAGGGAATACCCCGCTAATCAAGCTTGAGAACATTCCACGTATTATTGGCAAGAACGTTGAAATTTATGTGAAGTATGAAGGCTTAAACCCGACAGGTTCATTTAAAGACCGCGGTATGACCATGGCCGTAACCAAAGCGGTTGAAGAAGGTTCAAAAGCCATTATCTGCGCCTCTACCGGTAACACTTCTGCAGCGGCAGCAGCCTATGCAGCGCGTGCTGGTATCAAAGCGTTTGTGCTGATTCCTGAAGGCAAAATTGCCATGGGTAAAATGGCACAGGCCATGATGTACGGTGCCATCACCATGCAGATTCGCGGTAACTTTGACGATGGTATGCGTCTGGTGAAAGAAGTGGCCGATCAGGCTCCGGTAACCATCGTAAACTCGATCAACCCGTACCGTCTGCAAGGTCAAAAGACCATTGCCTACGAAATCGTGGATGAACTCGGCCGTGCCCCAGACTACCACTGCCTGCCAGTTGGTAACGCGGGCAACATCACTGCACACTGGATGGGTTATACCGAAGCTGTGGCTAACCAGCCTGCAGACCAGTTTGAACAAGTGGTTTATGATGCGGCAACGGATGCCTTTACTGGTCCAAAACCGGAAGGTTTACCAGTTATGGTCGGTTATCAAGCCTCTGGCGCTGCGCCATTCTTACGTGGTGCGCCAGTTGAAAACCCGGAAACTGTAGCCACTGCAATCCGTATTGGTAACCCGCAAAGCTGGAACCATGCCAAAGCTGTAGTTCGTGATTCACAAGGCTGGTTCGATGAACTGACCGATGCAGAAATTCTGGAAGCTCAGCGCATGCTGTCCATGTACGAAGGCGTGTTTGTTGAGCCTGCATCTGCAGCATCCATTGGCGGCGCGATGCGTGACATTAAAGCCGGTAAAATTGCAGAAGGTTCAGTAATTGTATGTACTGTTACTGGTAACGGTCTGAAAGACCCAGACACTGCAATGAAACAGTGCCAAGATGCGGTGATGCTGTCGATTGACGCTACCATGGATCAGGTTCGTGATTCTATCCTTTCAAATATGAATCAATAATTCCGGTTTGAAACAAAAATCCCTGCTCATGCAGGGATTTTTTTATGGCTGAGGTTTTAAGTTCTGCACGATTTCGCACAGAACAGTTCAGCTTAAATCCGTTTTGGTAACTGGCTGGTCCAGGACATTAAACGGGTGGCATCGTTATTACGCGCCTGGGTATTGCTGGCCCCTAAAATAATCACCACCGCCGGACGTGAATTTAAAGTGGTGTGCATCACCAGACAACGCCCTGCTTCATTAATAAAGCCGGTTTTAGACAGGTTAATATTCCAGCCACCATTACGCACCAGCGAATTGGTATTGTTCGATTTCAGCACCCGATAACCTAGGTTAAAGTCATAGCTTGGCGTGGTCGAAAACTGGCGAATCAGGCCATATTGTGACGCGGTACTGACCAGAATACCTAAATCACGCGCCGATGATACATTGCGCGGGTCCAAACCGGTTGATTCGGTAAAACGGGTCGAATGCATGCCCAGCTCACGCGCTTTGTTGTTCATGGCAGCCACGAACGCGCTGCGTCCACCCGGATAGGTACGTGCCAGCGCTGCTGCGGCCGGGTTTTCTGATTTCATTAAGGCAAATAATAAGGCTTCAGCACGGTTCATCTTGTCGCCCACACGCAGGGTCGAACTCGAGTTCTTGCCTGCTGCACCGGCAAAATCAATCTGCTGCAAGGTAATTTGCTCAGACATATTTAAACGCGCATCCGCCGTCACTACCGCAGTCATCACTTTGGTAATTGAAGCAATCGGCAACGCGGTATTGGTATTTTTACTGTACAGCACTTCACCAGTATTGGCATCCATCACCAGTGCGGCACGTGCGTTCACAGTGGGCTGGTTGCTATAGGATGCAGTATCCAGAATCGGGCTGGTTCTACTGACCGTGCTGGCGGGCGCCGGTGTGCTGGAACTGCGGACCGTGGTGGTAATTTTGGTTGAGCCTTGTGGTGATGGTTCCACCACCTGCTCGGTCACAGAAGTCGTGGCGGTGGTCATCACATCGCCATTCAGCAGCTGATTGGCCTCTTCAGATGACCAGCTTAGCGTTGCCTGGGCGTTACTCCCCGAGGAAGGGTTCATGACGATTTCAGCAGTACTGACTGAACTCATGCCGAGCAGAACCGATGCTCCCAGCACATGCATTAATAACTTCTTAGAATTTTTCACTATTGCTTACTCAACTCAGGGAGGTAAGATACATTTGCGTATTACCTCAAATATGCCTTACATTTACAACACAGCACGGAACCAATTTTAGCCTCCGACATTGTGCAGAATTTTTCACTTTAGGTTAAGAATAGGATGGCCAATTTTGTCGGTTGATTGCAAGCTAATTTTGCTATATGTAACAAAAAAGATGATTTTAGTGAGAGGGAGAGTCTAGGTGATCACAGTTTTAGTGGTAGATGATCATGAATTGGTTCGTACCGGCATCTGCCGTATGCTCGAAGACCATACCGATGTTCAGGTCATTGGACAAGCTGAATCTGGGGAAGAAGCCATTAATCTGGTGCGCCAGCATCATCCCAATGTGGTCCTGCTTGACGTGAACATGCCGGGCATTGGCGGGGTGGAAACCACGCGCCGTTTATTACAGACTGCCCCGGAAACCAAGGTATTGGCGGTCAGTGGTCTGGCCGAAGAACCCTATCCTTCTTTATTACTCAAAGCCGGTGCCAAAGGCTATATCACCAAAGGTGCACCTGTCTCGGAAATGGTGCGTGCCATTAAAAAAGTCATGCAGGGCGGTAAATATTTTAGTGCCGATATTGCCGAGCAACTGGCCAGTTCCTACCTGTCAGACACCCAGCAATCACCGTTCGACAGCCTGTCGGAACGTGAAATGCAGGTGGCAATGATGGTTGTGAACTGTATTAGCGCGCAGGAAATTGCTGACAAGCTGTTCGTCAGCGTGAAAACCGTAAACACCTATCGCTACCGTATTTTTGAAAAACTGAATATCGACAGTGATGTCAAACTGACCCATCTGGCCATTCGCTACGGATTAATTAAACCTTAAGCGGTTTAAGCCTCATGGATATCCGCCGTACGCAAGCTGAACTGAACCAGTACCATCTCGGGCTATGGTACGGGGCGTATCGGCTGATAATTGCCTTCTGTTTGCTGCTGATTTATTTACTCACCACTCAAACTCTCAATCATGATTATCAGCATCCACGGCTGTATGCCGCCAGTCTGGTGCTGTATTTTATTTTTAGCTGTGCCCAGCTGCTGTATTTTCGCTATGTCCGGCACAGGATTCCGCTACAACTCACGCTGATTTTCAGTGTTGATATACTGGTGCTCAGCAGCCTGACCTTTGCGCTGGATGGACCGAGCCTGCATTTAAGCCTGCTGTTTGTGATTGCGATTTTCGCCGCGACGTTATTGCTGGAAAAAAGCAAGGCGCTGTTCATTACCCTGGTGGCAATGATTTGTGTCACCTATCAGCATTTTGTTGGCACATTACTGGATTTTTCCTCTCTGGATCGCATCGGGCAAAGTGCCCTGCTCTCGTTCCTGTTTTTTATTATTTACCGTTTTGGCCAGATTGCCGTCCGCCGTTTCCAGATTCTGGAGCACCTGAACTTTTCCCAATCACTGGAACTGAACCGGCTAAAGAATATTAACCGCTATATTCTGGAACAGACCGATATGGGCTATCTGGTGCTGGATGAAAACTGCCATATTATGGTCAGTAATCCGGCCGCCTGCCATTTGCTGGGTATTAATCCGCTGTATGCTTTCGACAAATATCCACTGTATAAAGTACAGCCCGACCTGTTTCAATTATTGCAGTTTGACCAGCTCTCTAACGGCGAAAAATTCCAGTTTGAATCGCAGCTCAGTCATTTCCTGATCCAGATTCAGGTACAAAAGCTGGTGGTGCCGCAGCAGACCTTAACCTTGCTGGTGCTGCAGGATGCACGGCAAATTAACCAGCGTGTGCAGCAACTGAAACTGGCAGCACTGGGCCAGCTTTCGGCCAGTATTGCCCATGAAATCCGTAATCCGCTGGCGGCCATTGTCCAGGCCAATCGCCTGCTGGCTGGCAGCGATACCGATCAACAGCAGATGCTGAGCCAGATGATTGACAAGCAGTCGCAGCGCATTGACAAGATCATTGATGACACCCTGAGCATGGTGAAAAATAAGGAAACCACACCGGTGCAGATTGATCTGGCGCGTTTTATTCCGCAGCTGATCCAGGATGATCTGGCCGATCTGGCCAGCCAGATTCAGGTCAGCCAGCCCGAACCTCTGCAGATTCTGTTTGATGAGTCCCAGCTGCGTCAGGTGCTGATTAACCTGATCCGTAATGCCCAGCGCCACAATGCGCCGGATCATCCGATTGAACTGCAACTTTATCGCCAGCAGGACACGGTCTATATGGATGTCAAAGATTATGGCAGCGGCGTGGCTTCACATGATATTCGCTACCTGTTTCAACCATTTTTTAGTACCGAAATTAGCGGAACTGGTTTAGGATTATACTTATCACATAGTTTCTGCGAAGCCAATCGGGCCAAGCTGCGCTATGTAGAACAAAAACAAGGAGCATGTTTCAGGATTGAATGCTCACCTGTTGACGTAAATAAATAGTTTTTTGGGGAAGTTTAGTGGAACAACCACTCGTTCTCTTCGTCGATGACGAGGAAGATTTATGCACGCTCATGCAAATGACATTGGCGCGCATGGGGATTCAAACACACGTGGCACACCGGCTGGAGCAGGCACGCCAGTTACTGTCCAGTCATCACTATGATGCCTGCATCACCGATCTGAATTTACCTGATGGCAATGGCCTGCAACTGGTCGAGCTGATTGCCCAGCATTTTCCGCAGCTGCCGGTTGCGGTGCTGACGGCCTATGGCAATATGGAAATTGCCATTGCCGCGCTCAAAGCCGGAGCCTTTGATTTTGTCAGCAAACCAATTAACCAGAAACACCTCGAACAATTACTGGAAAAAGCACTGAATCAGCCGCTGTTTAAAGCACATAGTCAGGAAGCAGACCAGCTGGAACAACGGATGCTGATCGGGCAATCTCTACCGATTCAGCAACTGCGCACCACCCTGAAAAAAATTGCCCGCTCGCAGGCACCGGTGTTTATTAGCGGTGAATCAGGCACCGGGAAAGAAGTGGTGGCCAATCTGGTGCATCGCCTCAGCAACCGCAGTGACGGGCCTTTTATTGCCATTAACTGTGGCGCGATTCCGGGCGATTTGATGGAAAGCGAATTCTTCGGCCATAAAAAAGGCAGCTTTACCGGTGCAGCGCAGGACAAACAGGGCCTGATTCAATCGGCACACGGCGGTAGCCTGTTCCTGGATGAAATTGCCGAACTGCCGCTCAATATGCAGGTAAAACTGCTGCGCGCGGTGCAGGAAAAACGGATTCGTCCGGTCGGTTCCGATACGGAAATTGATGTTGATTTCCGGATTATTAGTGCCAGCCATCAGGACCTGGAAGCGTTAGTCCAGCAAGGCCGGTTCCGTCAGGATCTGTTCTTCCGGATTCATGTGATGGATATTGTGTTGCCACCGCTACGTGAGCGTGGTCAGGATATTTTATTGCTGGCCCAGCATTTTATTCAGAAAATTGCCCAGGAATGGGATATACACAGCAAAACCCTGTCAGAACGTGCCCAGCAGTTTTTGCTGGAACAGTATTATCCGGGTAATGTGCGTGAGCTACGCAATATCATTGAACGCGCCATGACCTTGAGTGATGATGATGTGATTGATCTGCCACATCTGCAGACCGCACCCTTACGCAAAATGGCACCGCTGGCCGAGCCAGAAGCTGACCCGGCAACACCGGTTACAGCTGATGCCCTGCCCGCTGCTCCGCGTAAACTGCCGGAAGAAGGACTGGAGCTGTTTCTGGAGAAAATCGAAAAAGAGATTTTGCTGAATGCACTGAATCTGACCCATTGGAACCGGACCCTGGCTGCGAAAAAACTGGGGATGTCGTTTCGTTCCCTGCGTTATCGACTAAAGAAATTCGGACTGGATACCGATGAATAAGGTGCGAACCCTGCGCCTATTTATGACTTAACAGTAGCTCTGCAACATGATCCAGATAATTGTCTTCTTTCATATCCTGTTGCAGTGCATAGCGCTGGTTCGGTTCAATCCCGACCCCTTCAATCATTTTGCCTTGCGGGGTGTAATAGTGAGAAACCGTCATTTGTAAGGCGGTGCCATCTGACAGCGGAAACAGCTTCTGTACCACCCCTTTGCCATAACTTTTTTCACCAATCACCCAGGCACGGCCATGATCTTTTAAGGCGGCAGTAAACACTTCTGCAGCCGAGGCCGAACGCTGGTTAATCAGCACACCGACCTTTAGATTCTGGAATTCAAAACTCGGTAAAGCCTGAAATTGCTGGTCGCCTTCAGCGCGGCTTTTGGTAGAAACAATCACGCCCTGATTCAAGAACAGATCGGCCGATTCGACTGCCGAGGACAGCAAACCGCCCGGGTTATTGCGCAGGTCAAACAGTACCGCCTTTAGCCGTGGTGTGCTGTACTGTTCGATCAGTTCCTTGATTTCATTGGCAGTATCTTGCTGGAAGACTTTGACTTTAATCAGTAGTACCTGATTACTCAGCATCTGCGCCTGAATATCGGTTTCGACTTTTCTGTTGCGTACCAGACGAATCGGCTGCGCACTTGCGGTCAGTTGCAAGGTGATATTGGAGCCAACCGCGCCCATCAACAAGGCATTGACCTGATCCTGATTGAGCTTTTGCAGTTCCTGATTGTCGATTTTAAAAACCGAAATACCATTACGCAGGCCTTGTTTGGCCGAGTCGGCATCGGGTCTTAAATTATGAATCTGCCATTGATGCTGCTGGGCATCGTAACGTAAATTAAAATCGACCGAGGCCAGATCGCCTTCGGTATATTGCACCAAGGCACGGTAATCTTCGGCATTCAGATAACGCGAATACTGGTCCAGTCCGGAAACCAGACCTTGAATGGCTTGAGCAAACAAAGCTTCGTCACTTTTTTCCGTGACATAATTGGCTTTGACCAGCCCATAAATTTTGACAAACTGCTGGATCGATTCGACCGGCACTTCAACATAGTCCTGCTCGGTAGTTTCTTCCAGTGCAAGCGGATCTTGATCTTCTGCCGCCCAGACAGGCAGGTTCACACACATCATCAATGTTGTTGCAACAAGCATGCGTTTCCAGTGTGGAACCATCCTTTCACCTATCTGTTGGCAGTTTATGGAGTCAGGGTAATTAAATTACGCCCTTGCATTTCTGCAGGAATTGGCAGTTGCATCAGACTCAGTAAAGTCGGTGCCACATCGGCTAGAACACCACCCTCTGCAATCACCGCCTGGGTCGGGCCGGCATAAATAAACGGCACCAGCTCGGTAGTATGCTGGGTATGGACCTGACCACTGTCATAGTCCTGCATCTGCTCGACATTACCATGGTCGGCAGTAATCAGCATATGACCCTGCTTGGCCATTACAGCTTCATACACACGGCCCAGACAGGTATCCACTGCTTCTACCGCTTTCACCGCTGCATCAAACACACCGGTATGACCCACCATATCGCCATTGGCATAGTTGACCACCAACAAGTCATATTCACCTGAATTGATCGCTGCCACCAGCTCATCTGTCACTTCATACGCGCTCATTTCTGGCTTGAGATCATAAGTTGCTACATTTGGTGATGGAATCAGAATGCGCTTTTCGCCCGGATATTCATCTTCACGGCCGCCACTAAAGAAGAAGGTCACGTGTGCATATTTTTCGGTTTCGGCAATACGCAGCTGGGTTTTACCCAGGTCTGACAGGTATTCACCGAGCGAGTTTTTTAATGCTTCTGGCATATAAGCCACAGGTGCATCAATGGTGGCCTGGTAACGGGTCAGCATCACAAACTTGGCCAGCTGCGGCACCACTTTACGCTCAAAACCGGCAAAGTCGGTTTCCACAAAGGCTTTGGTCAGTTCACGGGCACGGTCTGCACGGAAGTTCATGAACACCACGCTGTCGCCATCCTGAATTGCCGCAACCTCACCAATACGGGTAGCTTTAACAAATTCATCGCTTTCATCGGCTGCATAAGCTGCGTCCAGACCAGCTACGGCGGTTGCTGCAGTACGGACTGCTTCACCTTCTGTTAACAGACGATAAGCCTGTTCTACACGATCCCAACGATTGTCGCGGTCCATGGCAAAATAACGGCCGATCATGCTGGCAATCCGGCCTTGGCCTGGATATTGGGCAAACAGGGCATCCAGTTTTTGCAAAGAGGGCTGCGCACTTTTTGGCGGAGTATCACGGCCATCCAGAAATGCGTGTAAATAAACAGTTGCACCACGTTTCAGCGCCAGCTCCGCCATTGCCACAATATGGTCTTCATGTGAGTGCACGCCACCTTCCGACAGCAGGCCCATTAAGTGCACGGCACCGCCCGCAGCTTTGGCTTTCTCGACTGCATCGACCAGCACTTCATGTTCAAAGAAAGCACCGGTACGGATATCTTTGGTAATGCGGGTAAAGTCCTGATATAGCACACGGCCGGCACCCAGGTTCATATGGCCCACTTCGGAGTTACCCATCTGACCATCTGGCAGGCCCACATCTTCACCTGAACCTGAAATCAACCCATGCGGATGCTTTTCCTGCATAGCGGTCAAATTTGGACGTTGTGCCGCCAGGAACGCATTGTCCTCAACAGCTTCACGATGCCCAATACCATCCATAATGACCAGTACGTGAGGGATTTTGCCTGCAGTTGCATCCGTCATAGTTCACACTCTTTTAGTCTACAAATTAATCGCATATCTTACCGAATTTTCAGTTCGGACACCATGCACGGCTGATGGTTTCAACCGTGCCACACTATCGTTTTGTTCAATTGCCGGCTTATCGGGCGCGTTGCAGCAGATAACCACCCACCACAAACATCAGAATAATCGGGATAAACACAAACCAGGCCGGAGATGGCGCATAAATCAGGCTGGCATAACCGAGGAAATCCTGTAAATAGAAGAAGCCCAGGCCGACAAACAAGGCAATCACCAGACGGAAACCCATCGACTGCTGGCGCAGCGGTCCAAAAATAAAGGAACAGGCAATCAGCACCAGCGCAATCAGGGCAAATGGAGAACCAACTTTTTGCCAGAAAGCCAGCTGATAGCTTTTCGGCACCTGACTGTACTCATGCATATAGCTCATGAAACTGACCAGCTGACTGGGTGATAAATCTTCCGGGTCGATGGTGACCATGTGTACATATTTTGGTTGCAAAGCCAGCGATAAAGGCTGCGTGGCCTGCTGATCAGCAATAGCATTGCCCTCTGGCAGAATGTCCATTTGGCGGCTGTTTTGCAGTGACCAGGCGCCATCTTCGACAAACTGGCCCTGCTCGGCATTTAAGGTACCGCGTAAGCGGAAGTTATCATCAAAGTCGATGACCTGAATATTCTTCAGTGTGCCCTGCGAGTTGGCATAGTCAATATAAATAAAGCGCTGCCCTTCACGGGTCCAGTAGCCTTTGACTTCACCGAGTTCAGCCACGCTACGATGTTTCTTGACGCTTTCTGCGCGCTCGTTGGTATAGGGAATCACCCATTCACTTAAGGCAAAAGACAGCACCACCAGAATGAGTGCCGAACGCACCACCCAGCCGACAATCCGCCACAGGCTGATACCGGCGGCACGCATCACAATCAGCTCACTGTTTGAGGCCAAGGTACCCAGACCCAGCACTGCGCCAATTAATGCGGCAATCGGGAGAATTTCATACAGATAACCGGGCGCACCCCAGAGCACATGCCATAGCGCATCCAGCGCGCCATAGCCTTCTTTTAGGGAACCGAGTTCACCCAGATAGGTAAATAATACCTGTAAGCCGGACAACACCGCGGTTGCCCCCAACATCGCCAGTGCGGTCGTTTTGGTCACATGCTTGGCCACTATACGACGTGCGAACATATTAAGACCTCACTCGCTGAATCTGTTTCTTGATTTTGGGTGCCAGTTTCTGTTTACGCGAGAACAGCGCCGCCGCAATGGCATAGACCATCAGCACCAGCGGATAGGCCCAGATACCCATTTCTTCTTTACTGATCCGGGTTTTGACCGCCATTAACGCCACAATTAGGCTGGCAAAAATCAGCAGGGCCGGAAACAGTTTTAAATAACGTCCCTGACGCGGACTGACTTCAGATAAAGCCACGGCCAGCAGCAGTGCCACCAGAATTGAAAACGGCACAAAGATTCGCCAGCCCAGTTCACTGGCCACCACCGGGTCCTGACGGTTATCCCACAGTTGCCCGATTGGCAGGGCTTCCACTTCTGTACTCTGGAATTTGGCTTCCTGATCGCTTTCCAGACGTAAGCGATAGCTGGCAAATTCAGCCTGAGAATATTGCGGACGATCCGGATAAATTTCATAACGGCGACCTTCGACCAGATCGACCACATTGGCCGGGTCATTGGACAGTTCAATCCGGGTCGCTTCTTTGGCCAGAATCATGATATCCGGTTTGCCCGGACGGTCGGCACGCTGGTAGAAGAAAATATCTTTCAGATTACGCCGGTCTTCTGACAGGTCGCCGGCATAAATGGTATAGGGCCCCGAAGAAATAAACTCTTTTGGCCGTACCAGATCGAAACCGGTACGGACCGCCTGATTGGTGGTCAATTCTTCAAACTGGCGAATCCCCCACGGCGCTGCCCAGACCATCAGCATGGCCTGCACCGCCAGAAATACCACCGTCATCGGGACTAATAAACGTGCCAGTTGGTTACGACTGACGCCGCTGCCGTTTAATACTGCCATTTCATGGTCGACATAAAGCCGGCCAAACACCAGCATTAGGCCAATAAAAAAGCCCAGTGGCAAAATCAGGGTTAAAAATTCCGGCAGACGGTAGCCAATAATGCTAAACAGAATCCCCGCATCCAGACGCCCCTGCGCGGCGACGCCAAAATACTTGATCAGCCGGCCACCCATCATGATCAAGGTCAATAAGGCAATCACAACCAAGGATGTCGACACAACTTGCTTGACCAGATAACGCCGAATAATCAAATTAATGCTTCCAGAAAACGAGGGAATAAAACTAGCGATAGTTTACCCGAATGTTGAAAATATAAAACCTATACTGTTGTTTCACATTGAAACTCTATTCATGAAAATGTTTCAATGGTTTAATGGTTTTAAAATTTTAAAAGGCCTATATAACGCATATGAAACTGACGATTCATCCGACATACCAAGACAATGTCACCGCAGCTGCTTTATTTATTCTGGTCGATGCCAATACCCTTCGTACAACCGCAGATCACTATAAAATCAAAAATTTAGATAGCATCACCCAGGCCGTACAATTTAAATCCGGCTTTAATGAAAGCTTAAGCCTGACAGCACAGGACAACTTGCCGGCATTCAGCCAGCTGATTGGCCTTGGTTCAAGCAGCGAATTACAGCCGGCTAAACTGGCCAAACTGGCGCAAACCATTGTAAAAACCGCACAGAAGAAATTTAGCAGTATTGCGGTAGATCTATCAGTCCTGCCACAAGAACTGCATTATATTTTTGCCTTGAGCCTGACCCAGGCCGCCTACGGTTTTGATGAATTTAAAACCAAAAAGAATGAATTTGTATTAGAGCAGATTCAATTGATTGCCACACAAAGCCCGTTAACTGCCCATCAGCTGAAATTTATTGAAGCGGTACATACTGGTCAGAATTTTGCCCGCGATTTAGGCAACCGTCCGGGGAACATCTGCTTTCCGGAATATCTGGCTGATCAGGCACTGGCACTGGCAGAAGAATTCCCGGATTTACTCAAAGTAACCGTGCTGAATGAACAGCATATGGCTGACCTGGGCATGGGTGCGTTCCTTGCGGTCAGCAAGGGTTCCGAGCGTCCGGGCCGCATGATTACCCTGGAATACAAGGCCAATCTTGAGCAGGCACCTATTGTACTGGTCGGTAAGGGTATTACCTTTGATACCGGCGGTATTTCCCTGAAACCGGGTGCTGGCATGGACGAAATGAAATTCGATATGTGCGGTGCAGCCTCAGTCTTGGGGACCGTACGTGCGCTGTGTGAATCACGCTTGCCGATTCATGTGGTGGCAGCCATTGCCGCAGCGGAAAATATGCCATCGGGCAAAGCCACCCGTCCGGGCGATATTGTCACCACCATGAGCGGTCAGACTGTCGAAATCCTGAACACCGATGCTGAAGGCCGTCTGGTGCTGTGTGATGCGCTGACCTATATCCAGCGTTTTAACCCGGCACTGGTCATTGACGTGGCGACCTTAACCGGTGCCTGTGTGATTGCGCTCGGTTCGGTGTTAACCGGTCTGTTCACACCAGATGATGAACTGGCACAGGAACTGACCCAGGCCGGCCAGCAGAGTTTTGACCGCGTATGGCGTATGCCGGTGATTGATGACTATCAGGAACAATTAGATTCACCTTTTGCCGATATTGGCAATATTGGTGGTCCAAAAGCCGGTTCTGTGACTGCAGCCTGCTTCCTGCAACGCTTTACTCGTGACTATCGCTGGGCGCATCTGGATATTGCCGGCACTGCCTGGAATTCAGGAACCCATAAAGGTGCCACAGGCCGTCCGGTACCGCTACTGATGCAATTCCTGGCTAACCGTGCAGAGCAGCATGGCTAAAGTCAGCTTTTATCTGTTTGAAAAAAGTCCTGAACGGCAAGTGGACAGCACTTGCCGTTTATGCCGGAAAATCCTGCGTGAACCACAGCGCATCTGGCTGTATAGCGCAGACCCGGCATTGCAACGGGCGCTGGATGAACGGCTGTGGAGCTTTGATGCCGGCAGTTTTATTCCGCATGGTATTGATGAGCCTACGGCACAGGTCTGTATTTCAGCGCAGTTGCCAACTGAAAATGATTGGATTGTGTTTAATTTTAACGAACAGGCTCTTGAACAGTTCGCCAAATTTAGTCACATTATCGAAATCATTGAAAATCATGAAACCGCCAAACAGCTTGGCCGGGAAAAATATAAACAATATCGTCGTTTAGGCATTGAGCCGCAAACCCACAAATTATAGAACCACCCCAAAGGAGATGCAGCGTGGCATTAAATGTTGGTCCAGATTTTAAACAGCGCTGGTTAACTGCGCCTGAAGCTGTGCGTCAGACCTTTATTGATGACCTGCATCGGATTAGTGAGGTGCTGCAACCGGACAGCGACCTCAAACGCTGGGTGGAGTACGATCAGCAGCAACAGCAACAGTCCTTTCAGAAAATTGATCAGGCCTATGCCGAACTGAAAATCCAGTTAATTGAAGAAGCGCGTATTCGCCGCCAGCAGATGCTAGAACAACGTCTGGCCCAACAACGCGCTGATCAGGCCGCGTATGCGCAGGCTCTGTATCAGGATGAACTGCAACAGTTTGCCGCGCAGACCGAAACCCTGGCCAGTTTACGCACCCAGCTGGATCAGGAGATTCTGGACTACACTGCGCGTTATCAAAAAAATCCGGAAAATGGTAGTTTCAATTTTGCCAAAGGCGTGCGTATTGCCGATGAACAGATTCTGTCGGAACTCGACAGTGTGCGGGTACGTCTGGAACTGGAAGCCGAAACCCGGATTGAAGAAGCAGTACAACAGTTCCGCAGCCAGCTACAAGCCGCTGCCCAGGAAGAAATTGAATATATTTTAAAACATTCCCAATTTTCCAAAGAGGCCTAAATGTCGGCCTTCTGGCGTGAAAAACCCGGCATGGTGTCAGTAAATGCAGATTTAAACCGGCCCATCTGAAAGATCAATCGGGTGTGAGGCAGAATTTCTCGCCCAAGTGTCATGAAAGTGAAATATTTTTGTCACAAGATAGTCATACTTTGAATAGCAGTACTGCTGCCTTTTAAAGTAAAAATTATTTTTATAATTAGGGTTTAAAATGGGTATCTTGACACAAATATCGAGCAAAATTGATCATCTGCATAGTGGTGAACAATGGCATATTACTGCTCAGGATTTATTAATCAGCCGTGCAGATTTCCAGTCGCTTTATATTTACCTGACCAAAGAAGCTGAAAAAGGTACATTTTCTTTAGCACCGGTTGCCGAAGCCAGTCCACGTTTAGGCGGTACCTCTGTCACAGTGATCAAGCACTAAGGTCAGCGAATTTCTCCCCGCAAGATAAAAGTCCACCCCGCGTGGGCTTTTTTGTGCATGCGGTTTCTCTGCACTGTTGCTATTAAAAAATATGCCCCAGCCACGACAGGATATTACCCAGCCCGTAACCGATGACCAATAAAGACACAATCCAGATAATACCACCGGCAATGTTATAGGCCGTAAAGCTGGCGATGGGCATATGTCCGGAACCGGCGGCAAACGGCGCGAAAGAACGGACAAAAGGAATAAATCGGGCAATAAGAATAGTTTTACCGCCATGCTTCATAAAATAGCGGTTGGTTTTGACGATATATTCCGGTTTGAAATAGCGCGAATGGTCATTAAAAAACTTCAGCCCCAAGACCTTGCCGGTATAGTAATTCACGCTATAGCCAAGAATAGAGGCCAGGCACAGTAAAATCGCCATATAGTGTAAATGCACCACATCGGTGGTTGAACATAAGGCGCCAATGGCAATCAGCAGACTGTCTCCCGGCAGGAAAAACATAAATACCGAACCGGTTTCCGCAAAGATAATTAAAAATAAAATTGCATAAATCCAGACCCCATAGTTGTTGAGCAACACAGGCAGCCACTGTTCAAAATTTAGCAAAAAATCAATCATCTACACTTAACCAACGTAAGTTACTCTGTTTCGCGCAGCCTGAATTATCGCTAAAAATAAAAAAACAGTCTAATTTTTTCAATCAGACTGTTCTGTACAGCAGCGTCAGGACTTATTTTAAGAAGCCATTTTCGGCCAGAAAGTCCATGCTGATTTTTGACTGTGCCGTGGTTTCTGCGGCTTTTTCACCGAGCAGTAAACGCTCGATATAACGCGCCAAAACATCCACTTCCAGATTGACTTTGCTGCCAGTTTTCCAGGTACCAATATTGGTACGCTCTGCGGTATGCGGAATCAGGTTCAGGCTGATTACACTGCCACGTAAATGGTTAATGGTCAGGCTGATGCCATCTACAGTCACCGAACCTTTTTCGGCCAGATATTTGGCAATTTCAGCCGGTGCAGTCACTTCAAAATATAAAGAACGCGCATCTTCACGCACCAAG
Organism: Acinetobacter sp. AND/436; assembly: GCF_049546925.1. Lineage (NCBI taxonomy): Bacteria > Pseudomonadati > Pseudomonadota > Gammaproteobacteria > Moraxellales > Moraxellaceae > Acinetobacter > Acinetobacter sp. AND/436. Next base: position 34,461 of record NZ_JBMXBO010000004.1, on the reverse strand, counting down.
GTAATTTCACCCACGGCATCGACATGACCACTGACAATATGTCCGCCAAAACGGGTGGTCGGTAACATGGCTTTTTCCACATTCACCGGCTGGCCAACTTTCCAGTTACCTAAGGTAGTCCGGTTTAAACTTTCCCGTGACACATCGGCCGCGTACCAGTTATCGCCCCACTCAATCACGGTCAGGCAGATGCCATTGGTGGCAATCGAATCCCCCAGATGGACATCGGACATATCCAGATCGGTCTGAATACGCAGGCGGACATCACCACCGACACTTTGCAGGCTGTCCACTTTGCCCACGCTTTCAATAATTCCTGTAAACATAGTCTTTTCTCTTATTGTCTCTAGTGCTTACCACAAGGCCAGTTGGGTGCTAACACCGCTGGTATCGACCCCGCCCAGCTCGGCAAAGTGATGCAACTGCCCCAGCAACTGCCGGATTGGCGGGCCAGACTTGGCATGAGTATCGGTAATCACAATAAACTCCAGTACCCGTGCGCGTTCAGACTGACGCTGCTTGCTGACCCGGTAACGTGGTACATCCTGGGTTAACAGGCTGACCCGGCCACGTTTTAAATTGGCCTGCAACAAATCCACTGCACTGATATTGCCATCGGTGGAGTAACTGGTCAGGATATACCGTGCATTAATGGTCTCTAACAGCTTCTCATACGCTTCTTTGGCGTGCTTGGACGAGTTATACGGACTCGGACGCTCTTTACGCCAGGCACGGTCAATGCCGCTCTTAAAGCCTTTGGTATCCGGGGTTGGTAAATCGACCTGATCCCACAAGGTTAAGGCATTTAACACATGATAGTTACTGCTATAAGCATGCTGGTTATATGGCGGATCTAAATACGCCACATCCACTTCAAAACCGCTCATCTGGTTGGCCAGATGCTGGGCATCAACACACCACATTTCGGCAGCCGGACGTTTCGGATCACCAATTTCACAGAAGCGGCTTGGGGTTAACCACAACAAAGATTCAATCCGTTCCAGTGCAGTCTGGGTTTTACCACCCCAGCCATGGTGGAAACTTTTAAAGACCCCGGAGGTGTTGCTGACAAAACTGGCCGAATACAACAAAGGCGCCAGCAGCGCGCTCATCTCGACATCATCAATCGCGCCTTGCGCCTGCCAGGTGGCAATCTGCTGGCGGATGGCATCAATACGCATCCCGTTACGGCGTTTAAAGAATAAACGGTCGCGGGTCGGATCATAAATTTCATCATTGCGTGGGCACAGGTTATGCGTGACCCAGCCTTTGACTTCTGGCAAACGGTTTAAATAATCAATTGCTTTCTGATAACCGCCCAGCTCTTTAAACGCCGGCGCTTCCACACAAGCCAAAATCGCATGATTCAGCGCATGGCTATACGGTTCCCAGTCATTGGCAATTACCCGATAGCCATTTTGTCGGGCCAGACGTGAAACCACGCCTGAACCGGCAAAAAAGTCAGCGAAGATCGGGGCGCGGCCGCCTTTGTTCAGGGTGCCGGTCTGCTCCAGCGCTTCCAGAATCAGATGTAACAGACGACGTTTATTCCCCAGATAAGGAACCAGCTGATGGAAAAGATATTCATCTGTCGTACGTGCGGCGTGACGACGTTTGTGATAAACCGTAGACTCTGAATTCATAACGTCTCTTGAGAAGGGGTTAACCTTAAGCGCACATCATCACCGAATTGAGTGACGTCGCAAAGTTTAAATCGAAGTTGTTGTGCCATACGCTCAAATTCTGCCTGAAACATGGCACGTGCAGACCGGCCTAACAGGGTCGGAGCCACATAACTGATCACTTCGTCGACCAATTGCTGCTGTAAAAAGGCGGTCGATAATGTTGCACCGGCTTCAATCAGCACATCATACAGCTGATACTGCTGCACCAAAGTTCGAAGTAGTTGATCCAAAGGCTGAACCTCGAGCTGGATCACGCCCAGCGCTTCCAGCTCGGCCCGATACGGACCCATCACCATCACACTGTCCGGCTGCTCGAGCAGTTTGGCGGTTAAGGGTAAGCGTCCCTGACGGTCTAGCACCAGCCGTTTCGGCTGGGCAATGCTGCTGATGTCCTGATGTATCGCCAGCTGGCGGACATTGAGCTGACAGTCATCGGCCAGTACGGTTTCAATCCCGGTAATCACCACTGCTGAAATTGCGCGCCAGTGCTGCACATCCAGACGGGCCGGATTGCCGGTAATCCATTTCGATTCACCGGAGGCCATGGCAGTACGGCCATCCAGACTTGACGCCACTTTTAAGCGGACATAAGGCTGACCCGTGGCCATGGCTTTTAAAAAGCCCAGATTCAGCTGATGCGCCTGCGGTTCCAGCACGCCTACCTCCACCTGAATTCCGGCATCGCGCAGAATCTGCACGCCTTTACCAGCCACCAGCGGATTCGGATCAGGACAGGCCACTACCACTCTGGCCACACCGGCTTCGACCAGACCTTTGGCACAAGGCGGGGTACGTCCATAATGCGCACAAGGTTCCAGAGTCACGTAAGCGGTTGCACCGCGGGCGGCATCGCCGGCATCACGTAAGGCAAATACTTCGGCATGTGGCTGTCCGGCACGCGGATGATAGCCCTCACCCACCAGCTGTCCGTCTTTAACCAGCACACAGCCCACATTCGGATTCGGTTTGGTCGAGTACTGTCCGAGTCGTGCCAGTTCAATGGCACGCTGCATCCAGATTTGGTCTTGAGTTAACTCGGACATGTCACCACTCTTGCGCGTTGAGCTTAGTATTCACGTTGCTGCATTTGTTCAATTTGACGGCGGAAGGCTTCCACATCCTGAAAGTCCTGATACACCGAAGCAAAACGCACATAGGCCACATGATCCAGCGAGAATAAAGACTGCATGACAATTTCCCCGATGGTGCGTGATTTAACATCACGTTCGCCCAGACGGCGGATTTGCAGCTGGATATCACTGAGTACCGTTTCAATCTGTTCCTGAGTCACGGGACGTTTTTGCAAGGCATGCATCAATGAACGGCGCAGTTTGGCTTCATCAAAGGGCTCATTTTTACCGTCCGATTTAATGACGCGTGGCATCACCACTTCATAACTTTCAAAGGTGGTAAAACGTTCACCACAGCTAATACATTCACGACGTCGGCGAATTTGACAGCCTTCAGCTGCCAGCCGTGAATCAATCACTTTACTGTCTGCGGCGTTGCAAAATGGACAATGCATAGTGGTTTAATTGAACAAATCCAGTTGATTTGAGAGTGTAGCAAAAAAACAGGATTTTGTAGAGTTTTACGCAATATATAGAAAAAAAACAGCCCTTTTGGGCTGTTTTACACAATATATTGATTATGCTGCTGAAAGATTATTCAACCCGTTCACCATGCTGGCTTAAATCCAGACCCATGCGTTCATCATCAGATTCAACACGGATACCAATTACCAGATCAATCACTTTCAGGATGATGAAGGTTAATACTGCAGAGTACACAATGGTGGCAATCACACCTTCCACTTGCACCCACAGCTGACCCATCAGGCTGGCAGGTGCCGCATCGCCCATAATGAATTCGCTGGCAAAGAAGGCGGTTAAAATTGCACCTACAATACCACCCACGCCATGCAGGCCAAAGGCATCTAAAGAGTCATCGGCTTTCAGGGCACGTTTCAGTGCAGTAATCCCCCAGAAGCAGACCACGCCACCAATCAGCCCCATGGCTAAGGCACCACCGACGGTGACAAAACCTGCTGCCGGGGTAATGACCACCAGACCGGCCACAGCACCTGAAGCACCGCCTAATACAGAGGCTTTACCACGGACCACTTTTTCAGTCACTAACCAGGCCAGTGCGGCTGCAGCTGCGGCAACTTGAGTCACCACTAAAGCATAACCTGCTGAACCATTGGCGCCCAGCGCAGAACCACCATTGAAACCAAACCAGCCTACCCACAGCAAGCTTGCACCCACCACAGTTAAGGTCAGGTTGTGCGGTGCCATCGATTCACGGCCCAAGCCCATACGTTTGCCCAGCATATAGGCAGCCACCAGACCAGCCACACCAGAGTTAATGTGTACCACGGTACCACCAGCGAAATCCAGCGCGCCATCATTGCCTAACCAGCCGCCACCCCAGACCCAGTGGGTAATAGGTGCATAGACCACCACCACCCAGATGGCAATGAACGCAACAAAGGCCCCAAATTTCATCCGCTCTGCAATCGAACCGCTAATAATGGCCACGGTAATAATCGCAAAGGTCATCTGGAAGATCACAAACAGAATTTCAGGAATGGTGCCACTCAAGGCATCGGTGGTAATACCGGCCAGCATGAACTTGTCTAGGCTGCCAATAAAGGCATTGCCTTCGCCAAAGGCCAAGGTATAGCCAATAATTACCCAGACCAGACTGACCACTGCGGCCGCAACAAAACTGTGCGCCATGGTGCTGAGGACGTTTTTCTTGCGCACCATACCGCCATAGAACAGGGCCAAGCCCGGAATGGTCATGAGTAGGACAAGTGCTGTTGAGACCAGAATCCAAGCGGTATCACCAGTGTCTAACACGGCTTCTTCTTCAGCCGCTGCCACTTCAGGTAAAGCAGTTTCTGTAGTGATGATATCGCTTGATTCAATAAGCGCAGGTTCCACAGTATCATTTACTGTGATTTGTTCTGAAGGAGTTGGCGCTGTTACGGCTTCTTCAGCCCAAGTAACAGAACCACCCAAAAGCGCGCCGGACAGGCCGAGCGCAAGTAGCATTTTTTTCATTCGTATCCCCCAACCTAGTTTTTGTGAGTTATTAGGTACTCAGCAAACTTCGTGCCAATTACTTAAACAGCATCTGCACCTGTTTCACCTGTACGAATACGGATGACCTGTTCCAGATTCGTCACAAAAATTTTACCGTCACCGATTTTGCCGGTGCTTGCTACACGGGTGATTGATTCAATCACTGAATCCACCATCTCATCACTAATGGCGATTTCGATTTTCACTTTTGGTAGAAAATCAACAACATATTCTGCGCCACGATACAGTTCAGTGTGACCTTTCTGACGACCGAAGCCTTTGACTTCAGTGACAGTGATCCCTTGAACACCAATTTCTGACAGTGCTTCACGCACGTCATCTAATTTAAAGGGTTTTACAATTGCAGTTACGAGCTTCATGTGTGTTTTCCTTCGGCTTATTTCACCAGTAAGGTTTTATGTTCAAATTTCATGCCAAAACTCCTAAGGTCGGGGGAAATTAGAAGTTACGGCATGTGATTTATTTATATCTTATTTTATACCTTTCTCATGCACCAATCTTCAAAAAATAAACATTTTTCTGTAGAGATTTACGATCTCCGGCATCGAATAAAACCATATTTCATCTGAAACACTATAGTCTGGGCCAGAGCAATGCTACACTGCGCTTTTCAGTCCACTGGAATGGAATTTATTATGATAGAAACCTTATTACAGGCCATCTTAGAACAGGTCGATCAACCGAAAAAAGATTTAGAACATAACCTGCGTGCCCTGCTAAACGAAGCCGTCAGCAAAATGGATCTGGTGTCCAAAGAAGAGCTGGACCGTCAGCGCACTGCACTGAATAATGCCAATCTTCGTTTAAATGAACTGCTGCAGCAGGTAGAAGCACTCGAACAAAAGATTTTGAACAAAGAATAAGCACCTTCTTAGTGCAACAAAAGACGCATAACGACCAAAAATAACGCACCAAAACGGAACATAACAACAATGTCTTTTGCCAAAATTTATACGCGGGGTCTGCTTGGACTGAATGCCCCGTCCATTGAAGTTGAAGTCCATTTAAGTCAGGGTCTGCCCTCCTTAACCATTGTCGGTCTGGCCGAAGCCGCGGTCCGTGAAAGTAAAGACCGGGTTCGCTCGGCCATTATTAACAGTGGTTTTCAGTTTCCCACCAAACGTTTGACCATTAATCTGGCCCCGGCCGATTTACCCAAAGATGGCTCACGTCTGGATTTACCGATTGCCTTAGGCATTCTGATTGCTTCCGGACAATTGCCCGAACAGGCCGCAGAAAACCTGGAATTTATTGGTGAACTGGCGCTGGATGGCCAGTTACGCCCGGTCACCGGCACTTTAAGTATTGCCATTGCCTGTCAGGCGGCCGGCCATCAACTGGTATTACCGGAACCCAATGCACAGGAAGCCGCACAATTGCCCGACTTTCAGGTGTTTGCGGCCAGTCATCTGAAACAGGTCTGTGAGCATCTGGCGCAGGCTGCGCCCCTACAGCCTTTTGCAGCAAGCTCGGAAACCCGCTTGGAACGCTATGCTTTTGACCTGGCGGATGTCAAAGGACAGCTGCGACCTCGGCGTGCCCTGGAAATTGCCGCTGCCGGTGGCCATTCCTTGCTCTTTAAAGGTCCACCCGGTACAGGCAAGACTCTCTTGGCCTCACGTCTGGCCAGTATTTTGCCGCCCCTGAATATGCAGGAAAATCTTGAAGTTGCCAGTATCTATTCAATTGCCAATACCCCACATCGCTTTGGACAGCGGCCGTTTCGAGCCCCACATCATACCGCTTCAGCGATTGCACTGGTCGGTGGTGGCTCGCATCCGAAACCGGGCGAAATTACCCTGGCTCATTTAGGTGTGCTGTTTTTAGATGAACTGCCGGAGTTTGACCGTAAAGTGCTGGAAGTATTGCGGCAGCCCTTGGAATCCAAAGAAATTGTGATTTCCCGGGCATCGCGGCAGATTACCTTTCCGGCCAGTTTCCAGCTGATTGCCGCGATGAACCCCTGCCCGTGTGGCTATGCATTTAATCAGGATATTCGCTGCCAGTGTTCTTCGGAAATGATCAAGCGTTATCAGAACCGGATTTCTGGGCCATTACTGGATCGGATTGACCTGCATATCGATGTGCCTCCTCTGCAAGCTCATGAATTACAATCTACACAACCGGTAGAAGATTCTGCAACCGTTAGGGAGCGTGTGATAACTGCCTACGAACTGCAAATGCAAAGACAGAACAAGCTGAATATGGCATTAAACCCAAAAGAATTAGAGCAATTTGCGCCACTAAATGCTCAGACCAGTAAAATGTTTGAACTTGCCCAACAAAAGTTAAATTTATCTGCCCGTGCTTATCATCGGGTATTACGAGTAGCACGAAGCATAGCTGATTTAGCTGAGAATTCAGAAATTCAGCCTCAGCATTTATCGGAAGCTTTATCTTATCGAGGTCAGCAAAGCTAAACGATTGGACAATAAAAATAAAAAAAGGCGACATTTGTCGCCTTTTTTCTATAAGAGATTAGAAGCTATAACCAAGCCCGAATACCACTTTATTCTTTTGTTTTTCATCAAAACGGTCATAACCACCAATGATGTAGTTCATGCTGGCAGTGACACCTGTATCACCCAGTGGTTTACTTAGACCGATGTCAAAATGGCGGAAGCCAAAACTTTCAGTCGTTCCTTCAATAAAGTCACCTGATTTTTCATAAGCATATAAACCCAGAGCGGTATCTAGACTGAAATCATTCGGCAAGGCGTAGCTATAAGTACCTTTAATATAAGTATCCCCCGCATTCCCCCAAGTCGTATCTTCAAGAAGGGTTTGTGCCGTAACACCTAAATCCTTATAGCTCATACCCAATAACAGCTCAAAACCATTGGATTCCACATCAGATTCATAATAATGATAGTAAGTCGTACCGATGGTTAAACCTAAGTCATCATTTACTGCATGGCTATAGCCTAGATAGAAGTTATTTTCAAAAGCATCACGTCCTTCCTCAGCCAAAGAATAATCCAGGGTAGATCCCCACCAGCCTGCATAGAAACCAGAGGCATGGGTATAATCCAGTCCACCTTGCAAGGTTGCTCCGCTATTTTCAGGCACGTTGGTAATACCACGCAGGTTATAGCTCGATAATACACCGATATTGCCAGATACTGAGTGCGGAGATGTAGGCTCATCTGCAAAAGTAAAACTGGATGCTGAAGCTACTGCTGCAACTGCTAAAGCTTTTAAAGTGAATTTCATTGTTAGATTCCCCCAACCGTCCGCAGACGTTTTTAGTTGTGTTTTTAAACTCAACTTAAGCTTTGCAATAGCTATGCCAACACTGGCATCTGTTCAAAAAGAATGATTTCAATTTTTCTTTAATTAGTTTCAACCTATTATTTTATATAAACTTTTAATATCAGATAAAAATTTAAAAACAGCATGATACTTTTTCAATCCTACTGATGTGCGGATCATTTCACTGCGTTGGGAGATAAACCAGATCATTTATATTTGCTTACATCATGCGCTATTTTGAGTCGCTTAATCATTCAAAAGCTTTTTTCTGCTTAAAAAAAGTGCAATCTTGCATTCCACTAAAATGCACTGATTCATGAGATAGTTCTAATCATAGCTTCAACGAAATGCATAAAAAATTCAGCGAGATAAATCTTTTATGTACGTTTTACTCCCTGTAAAGTGCCAAATTTTCTCTATCTTCACACTGTCTAAAACCGCATAATCACAAATTATTTTTTGAATAAAAAGTATAAACACAGTACATTAAAGCGCGAAAATTGCCTTCCTGTTTTGAGAAGCAAATTTTCTGCAATATGACCCAGGAAGGGTTTTTTACAAGAGCAAGGATTGAAACTGTATACGCTAGCGTTTGCATTTTTCTCAAAGAAAAATGGATAAAACGGTATCTTTTTTACAAATTCCCTATAAAATTCTTCCGGTTTCTGGGTTCTTTTTAAACAAATTGAAACATAACATTCTGGATGAGGCTCTCTCCCAATGCTAAACGCGAAAAAATTAACATTAGCAGTCCTGGTACAAGCTGCTTTAATTTCTACAGCTGTTGCCAGCGAGCAAAGCGAAGCTAAAGGTTTTGTTGAAGGTGCAGAAGGTTCGGTATTATTCCGTACTGGTTTTATTCACCGTGACAAGATTGACAATAGAAAAGACCAAAGCTCTTATGCACAAACCGCAATTGTTCAACTTGAATCTGGTTATACCCAAGGCACTGTAGGCGTGGGTGTGGGTGCAGTAGGTGACTGGTCATTTAAACTGGGCAGCAATAACAACTCAGCCAACAATATGATTCCACGTGACAACAATGGCGAACCATATGACCAGTGGGCTCGTGGTGGTGTCAATGTCAAAGCACGTATTTCCAATACTGAAGTACGTTACGGTACCCAAGTTCTAGACCTGCCGGTATTGGCCAGCAACACGGCGCGTTTAGTTCCAGAATATTTCACTGGTGTTTTAGCCACGAGCCGTGAAATTAATGGCCTGGAATTAACTGCCGGTAAATTTACCAAAAACCAGTTCTCTGACCAGATTGCCACCGATCAAAATGATTTAGATCGTGCCATTGTGTGGGGTGCACGTTATCAGGTGAATGATCAGCTGAATACAGCGTATTTTGGTGTAGACAATAAAGACCGTTTAGAGCGTCACTATGCCAATGTTAACTATAAGCATCCATTGGCAAACCAAAGCAGCTTAACCTTTGACTTTAGCGGTTATCATACTGATTGGGATGCAAAGGCAGACGGCACTGCTCGCACTTACTCGCATACTTCAAATGACTTTAATAACTTAAGCAACAGTATTTGGGCACTTTCAACCACCTATAATACTGGTCCACACAATATTATGGTGGCATACCAGCAAAATACAGGTAATACAGGTTATGACTATAACCTAGGTGTAGGTGTTGCAGATGGTGGCCAAACCATTTATATGCCAAACTCCTACCTGTCTGATTTCGTTGGTAACGATGAGAAATCTGTACAACTCCAATACACTTATGACTTTGCTGCAATGAATGTTCCTGGTTTAACTTGGACATCAGCCTTTGTATATGGTTGGGATATTGATGTACCAACAGCTACCGACCGTTCAATGTTATTAACTGATGATGCACAAGAACGTGAATTCTTTAACCAGGTGAAATACACCGTTCAATCTGGCTTTGCTAAAGATGCCAGCTTACGTGTACGTCATTCTTACTACCGTGCAAGCGATGAATACCAAGTAGACAGATACATTGGTGACACCAATGAATGGCGTTTATTCCTAGATATCCCGGTGAAATTATTCTAATTTCCTGACGATGGTCTAAATCAAAAAAACCTGCACACTGTGCAGGTTTTTTTATGACGTCCTCACTGAACAAGACAGATCAGTGAGGGGGAAAAAGCCGTATTATTTTGCAGCTTCAATCGCTTTTAATACTTCAGCTTTGGCAACGTCTGCGCCTTCCCAACCGGTCAATTTCACCCATTTGCCTGGCTCTAAATCTTTATAGTGGGCAAAGAAGTGTTCAACCTGTTGAATCAGTAACGGTGGAAGATCGGTATATTCTTTCACGTCTTTGTAAATTGGGGTCAATTTGTCGTGCGGTACCGCGATCAGTTTCGCATCAATACCACCGTCATCTTCCATGTTCAATTTACCGACCGGGCGGCAACGAATTACTGAACCTGGTTCAACCGGATGTGGTGTTACCACCAATACGTCTAATGGGTCACCATCTTCAGACAAAGTATTTGGCACATAACCGTAGTTTGCTGGGTAGAACATTGCAGTACCCATGAAACGGTCTACAAATAACGCATCAGAATCTTTATCAATTTCGTATTTGATTGGCGCTGCATTGGCAGGAATTTCAATGATTACATAGATATCATTTGGCGCATCTTTACCCGCTGGGATATTGCTGTAGCTCATGGCATCACTCTTTCACAAATTAAATTTTTTAAACCGCGTCAATTATAACGGGTTTCGGCTATTAATGACTTCGCGATTATACATTCATGACATAAAAATAGATATTTTGCTGTGCAATCACGCGGTCAGTTTAATCACCAGCAGCAATAAACAGATCGGGCAAAGTAACGATAATAACCAGATAATCGAGCGCAACGTCGCCCAGTTGGCCAGATAACACAGGCCGTACAGCAGACGAAACACCAGATAGGCAATGCCAAAGGTCATAATAATAAACTGCGGAATCACCATATATTCGGCCAGTAAAATGGCGGCAATAAACAGCGGCAGACTTTCAAAGCTGTTTTGCTGGGCAGCATTGGCACGCGCCGCCAGACCGGTAGTATTGGCTAAAAAAGAACGTGGATTTTGATTATCTTCAGATTTAAAGCCGCCAGCCATTTTTGCAATTACTGCAAATAAATAAGGCAACAGGCAGGCGATTAGAATCAGATAGACGATTCCACTAATACTTTGCATCTATTTTTTCTCATCGGAATTCTTCAAAACTTTATCATAGCATGGTGTTTTAAGCATAAATTTTGTTAAATAGGGTGTTTTTATTCATTGTGTAGGATTCATGATGGTCAATCCTGATCAAAAAGAAATGTTCGATGTACTTGAAAAACAGCGCCAGCATCAGCTGCAAGTCGATCGGGCCTTAAAAATTGTGATTCCCATTGTGGCCTTTTTATTAACGGTCATCTGTTCCAACCTGAATATCTGGTCGACCCTGTTTACCTTTGTGGTGCTGTGGGTGGCCCTGTATGCTGTGGGAATTAAACGTCTACCTTTATGGCACTGGGTGACCGTAATTCTGGTATATTGCCTGATTGATAATATTTTAAGTTATGGCAGCTTCCATTCCTCCGGTTTTAGCCGTCAGTTTGGCTCGATGTTTATTTTCCTCGGGGTGATGGGGGTTGGACGTCCTTACTTCGACCGCTGGCTAATGAAAAAAGAGAATTAAAAAAAGCGCCCTTAGGCGCTTTTTTTATTGCAGAATTTATGCAGTCTTACGTAGGTCTTTACGCAGGATTTTACCTACGTTAGATTTCGGTAATTCATCCATAAATTCAACATAACGTGGGCGTTTATAACCGGTCAGGTTTTCTTTGGCAAAGGCCAGAATTTCTTCTGTGGTCAGCGATGGATCTTTCTTCACAACGAACAGTTTTGGCACTTCACCTGATTTTTCATCTGGTACACCAATTGCAGCCACTTCCAGTACTTTTGGATGTTTCGCCACGACTTCTTCAATTTCAGAAGGATAAACGTTAAAGCCAGATACCAAAATCATGTCTTTCTTACGGTCAACAATCTTCACATAGCCTCGTGAATCCATAACACCAATGTCACCTGTACGGAAGAAACCATTAATCATCACTTTGTCGGTTTCATCTGGACGGTTCCAATAGCCTTTCATGACTTGTGGACCACGGATTGAAATTTCACCCTGCTCGCCCAATGCTACTTCATTGCCGGCATCATCCAGAATTGCCACTTCAGTTAATGGCAATGGAATACCAATCGTACCGCTGAATTCTTCAGACGCTGGCGGGTTCGCGGTAGCCACCGGTGAAGTTTCAGATAAACCGTAACCCTCAATGATGTTGGTGCCAGTCACTTTTTTCCAGGCTTCCGCTGTAGATGGTAATACAGCCATACCGCCGCCCATCGCCATTTTCAATCGGCTGTGATCAAGCTGTTTAAACTCTTCATTGTTCACAAGTGCATTGAATAAGGTGTTCACCGCAGGGAAGAAAGTTGGTTGATATTTGCGTAATTCTTTCATTACCGCAGGTAAGTCACGCGGGTTTGGAATCAATACGTTTGCCTGACCTTTATACATCCCGTAAAGCGCGCACACCATAAATGCAAAAATGTGATACAGCGGCAATGCACAGAAAATACGGTCATCTGGCTGACCATCTTGCGCACCAAATTTACTTTGGAAAATACCATCGCATTGCAGCATGTTTGCCACAAGGTTGCGATGCGTTAATTCTGCACCTTTAGATACCCCTGTCGTACCACCAGTATATTGCAGTACTGCCGTATCGCTTAGGGTCAGGTTTGGACGCTTGTAGTTGCTGACATTGGCTTTCGACATGGCCGCATTGAACTTGACATGCCCCGGAAGATCCCACGCCGGAATCTGTTTACGCACTGAGCGTAAGACAAAGTTCACCAACGTACCTTTTAGGGTGCCCAGCATGTCACCTACAGAGGCAACCACGACGTGCTTGACTGGGGTTTTACCCAGAATCGCCTGATATACAGAAGCGAAGTTTTCAATAATTACCAGCACTTCTGCGCCAGAATCATTTAACTGATGCTCAAGTTCACGTGAGGTATACAGCGGGTTTACATTCACCAGCACCAGACCGGCACGGAATACACCCAACGCCACCACTGGATATTGAAGAACGTTTGGCATCATCACTGCAACACGTGTGCCTTTGGCCAAGCCCAGACCTTGCAAATAGCTTGCAAATTTACGGCTTGCTTCTTCCAGTTCAGCAAAGGTCAGCACTTTATCCATAAAGATAAAGGCATCACGTGAACCAAACTTCTGGAAATTACGTTCAAAGATATCAACCAGTGACGTATTCTCCGGTGGCAACTCTACAGTTTCTGGAATCCCTGTCTTTCGGTATTCTTCAAACCAAATTTTTTCCATAATGCCAATCTCTCCAATCAGTAATCCTTAGTATTCAACTGTTTTATACACTGCCGCACTTCATTTTTTGGCTTGTTTATGTACAGCAGTGGATCCATTTTCACGAATTCGATTCATATATAACGTATTTTATGTAAACAACGCTAGTCTTATCTCTGAATCAACAGTTTATTTGCTTTTTGATATCCCCGTGGTAAAAGCTGTCCCTTGGTTCCTCTCTTACCGATATACTTCTGCAAGTCATCACCTTTTAATTTTAACTGCTGTTGTCCTGCAAACACTTGAATTATTTCATCTAAATTTAGCATTGTCATGGATACAATCTGATCTTTCGGTTCAAGTTGTATCAATTTATTACCTTTACCTTTGTTCAGCACCGGTAATTCTGCCAGATCAACAATCAGTAAACGGCCGGCAGAACTGAGTAGCGCAACATGACTGAACTGCTCAATAGTTTGCAGATTCATCACGCTGGCGCCTTCAGACAGGCTCAGGAAAGCCTTACCGGCTTTGGCATTGGTATCCAGCTGTTTGGCTTGGGTTTTAAAGCCATAACCTTTGCTGCTCATGACCAGAATTTCAGCCTGATCTTCTGCCACAAACACCTGTTTAAAGCCGACCCCGCTGGCCGGTGATAAACGTGAACTGAGCGGTTCACCCAAACCACGCGCCGATGGCAGGCTGTTAATGGCCACACCATAACTGCGTCCAGTGTCATCCAGCACATAGGCACGCTGGTTGGATTTGCCTTGGGCGTGACTTAAATACTGGTCACCAGCGCGGAAATTCAGGTTTTCGGCATCGACATCATGGCCTTTGGCACAGCGAATCCAGCCAGCTTCAGACAGCACCACGGTTACCGGATCAGCCGGCAGCATGTCCTGTTCATTAATGGCAGTGGCTTCAGCGCGCTGCACGATTGGTGAACGGCGGTCATCACCAAACTTTTTGGCGTCGTCTTTTAACTCCGTAATAATCAGGTTTTTTAATGATTCCGGATTGGCCAACTGTTCACGAATTGTGGCAGCCTTGGCCTCCAGTTCTTCCTGTTCGCGACGGATTTCCATTTCTTCCAGTCGGGCCAGATGACGCAACTTGAGTTCCAAAATGGCTTCAGCCTGAATCTCATCAATACCAAAGTGCGCCATCAGCTCTGCTTTGGGATGATCTTCTTCGCGGATAATCCGGATCACGGTATCAATGTCTAAATAGGCAATCAGCAAGCCGGCCAGAATATGCAGGCGTTTTTCAATCTTGTTCAGATGATATTGCAGGCGGCGTGTGACGGTATGTTTACGAATCTCGATCCATTCCAATAAAATCTGGCGAATCGATTTCACCTGTGGACGACCATCGGCACCAATCATGTTCATGTTGACCCGATAGCTCGATTCCAGATCGGTGGTCGCAAACAGATGGCTCATCACTGCATCAGCATCAATCCGGTTAGAACGCAGCACAATCACCAGACGGGTCGGATTTTTATGGTCCGATTCATCCCGTACATCGGTCACCAGCGGCAGTTTTTTGGCCTGCATCTGGTCGGCAATCTGGGTAATCACTTTTGAACCAGAGACCTGATACGGTAAATCACTGATAACAATTTCATTTTTTTCAATGGTATACACCGCACGCATGCGATAACTGCCGCGTCCAGTGGTCTGAATCTTTAACAGTTCATCTGGCGGGGTAATTACTTCAGCCCGGGTCGGTAAATCCGGGCCAGGAATATATTCTGCAACCTTGCTATCGCTTAAATTCGGATTACGGATCAGGGCGATGGTGCCTTTAATGATTTCACGCAAGTTGTGCGGCGGAATATCGGTGGCCATACCCACGGCAATGCCGGTGGTGCCATTGAGCAGGATATTTGGAACCCGTGCCGGCAAGGTCACTGGCTCTTTTAGGGAACCATCAAAGTTGTCCTGCCAGTCGCAGGTGCCCTGACCGAGTTCAGACAGTAACAGGTCACTATATGCGGATAATTTGGCTTCGGTATAACGCATTGCGGCAAAGGATTTTGGATCATCCGGTGAACCCCAGTTGCCCTGCCCTTCAATAAATGGATAACGATAGCTAAACGGCTGCGCCATTAACACCATGGCTTCATAACAGGCCGAGTCACCATGCGGATGGTACTTACCCAGCACATCACCGACCGTACGTGCAGATTTCTTTGGTTTACTGCTTGGCTTGAGACCCAGCTCGCTCATGGCATAGACGATACGGCGCTGTACCGGTTTCAGGCCATCGCTGATATGAGGCAATGCACGGTCCATAATCACGTACATGGCATAGCTGAGATATGCTTGTTCAGTAAATTCTGCTACGGAACGGTTTTCTGTCGCATGATGCGCGAGGCTTGTCATAACAACCTGTAATCCTAAATTAATGCGTTATAGTTTTGACGTTCTTATGCTATGCCGCAGCCGCGGCCAGCACAAGGGTAGCCGATCACACTCTGCGACAATTTATGTCTTATGGCGTAAAAATATCCATTTTAGGCGCGTCAATCAACTGAAAAATACACAAGTCTGACTGCACGTTGAAAAACATATTCCAGAAATAAAAAAGATGCGCCGGCACAATAGCCAGCGCATCTTGCATTGTCTGTATGAGCGGCTGCTTATAAACCAATCGACTCCAGGGTCTTGCCGCGGGTTTCCTCACCCAGCAGCACAATCACCAGTGCCACGGCCAGCAGCACCGCGGTAAACATCATAAATACATAGCTAAAGCCGTTGTGCATCACCATCATCTGGGTCACCACCAAAGGCGCAACAATACCGCCCATACGGCCCACCGCCGAAGCCCAGCCGGAACCAAAGGCACGGATATTGGTTGGATACTGTTCCGGCGTATAGGTATACAGCACACCCCAGGCGCCTAGGTTAAAGAAGGACATCAGGCAACCCCAGAACACGATCATGCCGACGCTGCTGGCCTGTCCAAAGAAGTAGGCTGATACCGCACACAGCCCAATAAAGCCGGCCAGTGTGGCTTTGCGGCCAAGTTTTTCTACCAGCCAGGCCGCCGCAATATAACCCGGCAACTGCGCCAGAATCATGATCAGCACATATTCAAAGGACTGCACAATAGTATAGCCTTCCTTGACCAGCAGACTTGGCAGCCAGGTAAAAATGCCATAATAGGAATAGACAATGCCGAACCAGATCAGCCACAGCATGAGGGTACGACGCGCAAATGGCCCCGACCACAGCTGGGCAAAAGAAATATTCTGTTTGGCGGCCACCGGTTTCACTTCCAGCTGTTCAATCACCTCGACACCGCAGCGGCGTTCCAGACTTTGTACTAGTTTGTGCGCTTCTTCGACCCGGCCGCGGTTAATCAAATACGGCACCGATTCCGGTACTTTTTTCCAGATGACCCAGGCATAGAGCGCCGGCAAACCACCAATTAAAAAGGCCATATGCCAGTCAAAGGTCGGAATCACAAAATAAGACACCAGCGCCGCACAGAGCCAGCCCAGCCCCCAGAAGCTTTCCAGCAGCACAATAAAACGGCCCCGCACATGCGCCGGAATATATTCACTGACCAAAGTCACCGCAACCGGCAACTGCCCGCCCAGCCCTAAACCGACAATAAAGCGGAAAAACAGTAACCAGCTTAAATTTGGGGCAAAGGCACAGGCCGCTGTGGCCAGGCTATAAATCACCAGGGTCGTGGCAAATACGGTTTTACGCCCAATCCGGTCGGCCAACCCGCCGGAGAACACCGCACCAATGGCCATGCCAACAAAACCAATTGACACCACCCAGCCTTTTTCTGCCGGGCTCATTTGCCAGTCTTCCGCCATTTTGGCCAGAATAAAGGAGATTAAACCGGTATCCATGGCATCAAACATCCAGCCCAGTCCGATGACCCATAGCAAGGTATAGTGGAACTTACCAATCGGTAAGCGTTGTACACGAGAAACTAGATCCATAATAAACGCTCTGACAGGGTGGAGAGGAAAACGCGGATGGCGCGCCTGGTTATTGTTATGACAACAGCAATCAGCTTTGATTTTAAAGACAATGACCGCTATCTGGATAGCGGTCATGCCGTTTAATTTATAGGAGATTTGTGGCTAGGAGGCATCTTTGGATGAGGCCGACTGCTCATCATCATCCTTATAAATGAATTTTGGCATTTCCAGACCAAAATAGATCGCAATTAAACGTAAGGTAAAACCAAAAATCAGCGTGGCGATAACAGTTAGTTCTAGCGACAGGCCAATTTCAATACAGACCCAATAGCAGATCACCGACACAAAAGAGATACTGGCATACAGCTCACGGCGGAACACCAGCGGCACATCATTACACAGAATATCACGCAGAATCCCGCCCGAGACGCCGGTCAGCACACCGGCCACCGCCGACACCACAAAACCGTGGCCCATTTCCAGCGCAATCTGGCAGCCAATAATGGTAAAGCCAATCAGGCCCAAGGCATCCAGCACCAGGAAGATGGAACGCAGATGGCGCATCCATTTGGCAATTAAAATGGTGACAAAGGCTGCCGCACAGGTCAGCACCAGATATTCCGGATGCTTGACCCAGGTTAAAGGATAATGGCCCAGCAATACATCACGTACCGAGCCGCCGCCCAGTGCGGTGACACAGGCAATCAGGGTCACCCCAAACCAGTCCATGCTTCGCCGTCCTGCCGACAATGCACCTGTCATTGCTTCTGCAGTAATGGCAATAATATAAATGACCAACAGCAACATGAACTGCCCTTCTTTCACTAGGGGAATTGATGCGTGTTATCATAAGCGAAAATACGGCAAATGTTATAAAAATTGCGCACAACATTGCTTAAATTTCTTGCCCGAACCGCAGATACAGGGCTGTTTCATGGTAATCTGCTGATCGGTGGTCGGATCAAGAAAATACCACGCACCCTGATGTTTGACGAAATGCGATACTTCATGATGTATCTGCGGCTGGTTGCCATCCTGATAATAGGCCTTGAATTCGACCTGGGCATGGCTTTTGTCTAGCTTTTCCTGAGCACTTACGATTTCCAGTTTTAACCACTGGTTGGCGCTGCTCCAGTCCCGAATAGCGGCCACATCCAGAGCCTGCTGCTGACCAAGTGCGGTGGTTTTGACAATATAATCAATCTGCTGCAAGGCAAAGGCACTATAGCGTGAACGCATTAGCTGAGCGGCAGTTTGGGCCTGCTGCTGACCTAAATGCAAAGGCTGGCAACAACTGTGATAAAACCCAGCGCCACAAGGACAAGGCTGTTCTGACATAAATATTTTCCAAAAAAATAGCCTGACAATGCAGGCTATTTTAACGGAACTGAATCGGAAAACAGGAATATTCTGAGTGCTACTCGGCTGGCGGCTGTGGCAGCACATGCACCTTCTCGATTTTATGCCCGTCCATGGTGACCACTTCAAAAATATGATCATCAGCCAGCAGACGTTGGCCATTTTCCGGCAAACGGCCGAGATGGAACAGGATATAACCCGACAGGGTCGAATATTCTTCCAGCTCATTGACCAGATCACGACCGAGCAATAACGAGACATGGCGGATATCAGTTGAGCCATCCAGCATCAGGCTGCCATCTTCCAGGGTTTCTGCAACCGCGTCGAGGGTATCTTCATCCGGGAATTCACCGGCAATGGCTTCCAGTACATCAATCGGGGTGACCACACCTTCAATCGAGCCATATTCATTCAGTACAATTGCCATTTGCAGCGGCGCCTGACGCAGCTGTTCCATCACCATCAATACCTGCGCATTTTCATGCACAATCACCGGTTCGCGCAGATGTTTTTCAAAATCCAGTACGCCGGTTTCAATAAATTCATTCATGACCTTATGGGTCAGCACCACCCCGGCAATATTGTCCAGCTCGCCATGCACCACAATTAAACGTGAATGCGAGGTATTCATCAGCTGGGCCTGAATACTGTCCTGGTCTTCATCTAAATCCAGCCATTCCAGTTCCGGTCGCGGGGTCATCACCGATTTTACCGGACGCTCGGCCAGACTGAGTACGCCCTGCACCATCACGGTATGGTAGACGCTGTTCTCTTCGGCAAAGACTTCATCGGCAAAAGCACGTGTCGCCAACACTTCTTCCGGACTTGGATGCTCCGGTTCCGGCCCGTTCGGTTTGCCGCCGAGCATCCGCATCACCGCGGAAGCAGTGCGATAACGCAGGTCAGTGGTGGTGACCATTTTTTCCTGATTTTTGCGCATGGCTTGGTTCAGGAACTCGATCATCACCGAGAAACCAATCGCGGCATATAAATAGCCTTTTGGAATGTGATAACCGAAACCTTCCACCACCAGCGAGAAACCGATCATCATCAGGAAGCACAGGCACAGAATCACCACGGTTGGATGTTTGTTAACAAAGTCCATCAGCGGTTTAGAGGCCCAGAGCATAATACCGATAGCAATGATCACTGCGATCATCATCACCGACAGCTCTTTGACCATACCCACCGCGGTAATCACACTGTCGAGCGAGAACACCGCATCCAGTACCACAATCTGCACAATCACCATCCAGAAAGTGGCGTGTACCGGATTTTCTTCTTTCAGTTGCGGCTTGCCTTCAATACGCTCACGCAGCTCCATGGTGCCTTTAAACAGCAGGAACACCCCACCAAACAGCAAGATCAGATCACGACCGGAGAAGGGATGATCAAAAATATGGAACAGCGGATTGGTCAGGGTCACCACCCAGGCAATTGACGCCAGCAGAATCAGGCGCATGCCCAAAGCCAGAATCAGCCCGACCACCCGTGCGGCGTTACGCTGTTCCGGTGGTAATTTTTCAGCCAGAATAGCAATAAACACCAGGTTATCAATACCTAGCACAATTTCCAGAATAATCAGGGTCAGCAAACCCACCCATGCGGCTGGATCAGACATCCATTCAAAAATCATGGGCGATGCTCCACGAGTATCGTTTTGGCTGTGCGACAGCCAAGACCGGCTGTTTCAAAACCTGGGGAATGAAAGGGAAAAAGAAAAGAGATTAAAAGCGGCTGTTGTTGTATGGTGCGATAGTGTCCACTACCCATGACGGTTCTATTGTTGTCAAACACAATTTCAGTATAGAAAAGATTGGCGCCAGAATCACTCTTTTTTTGGCCTGGTCACGGTTGTGCTGCATGCTTTAACAATTCTTTGCAATCACACTGCACGGCGCTGGCATTGTTTGTCATATTTTTTGCATAAGCTAGAGCAGACAAAAAGAACATGTTAAGGTGAAACAAGAATCATGAATAGCGTAGTAAAAATGACTGATAATTTAAAACACCCCTCTCCTAAAACAACACAACCTTTAATTGCTTTATATTGCGGCTCACGTTCTGGAAATAAACCAGTGTATCAGGAAAAGGCCGTGGCACTGGCACGCCGTCTGGCGGAAAATGGCTTTGGTCTGGTCTATGGCGGCGCCAGTATCGGTTTAATGGGTCAGGTCGCCGATGCCGTGGTTGATCACGGTGGTGAAACTGTAGGCGTGATTCCGGAATTTATGCTGGATTATGAAATTGCCCATCATCGTCTGACCGAGTTGCATATTGTACACAGCATGCATGAACGTAAAGCCCTCATGGCCGAACGTGCCAGCGCCTTTGTGGCCTTGCCGGGCGGACTGGGTACCTTTGAAGAAATTCTGGAAATTGCCACCTGGAGCCAGTTGAACCAGCATCAAAAACCGATGATGCTGTATAACGTCAATGGCTTCTATGATGCGCTGATTGCCCAGCTTGACCATGCCGTGACTGAAGGCTTCCTGCCGCCGCAGCACCGCGCCAAGCTGATTGTCTGCAATCATGCCGATGAAATCCTGACCGCATTACATAATCTGGATGCACCGCAGCACGTTGCCATTTAAAGCGCTTGAACCCAAAAGTCCAGAAAGAAAAAGCGAGCCGAAGCTCGCTTTTTTTGTACTTGATGTTCAGTCCATGCTTAGCCTGAAATCAGGTTATAGAACCATGGCAAAGTGGTCGCCAGGAATACCGACATGGCCAGACCAAACATCAGTTTCATCGCATCTTTGCTGACATTGCGTGAGGTACGGTATTTGCTAACCCCGTTCACAATCATTGAGATGGCAAATTCACGACCGGCCAACAGACCCAGGAATACCCAGGTGGTACTCATCGGGATATTGCTCCACTCTTTGAAAATCAGCAGGATCATTGCATAGATAAAGTCCACGATGGTCGCAGCACGTACATCGGTAACATCGGTTTTGGTATCGACAATCTTCTGGATGGCACCACCACGCTGGTACAGAATAACCCCCAGCAAGATCACAAAGACCGTAATGGCAAACATCAGGAATTCAAACGGTACCTGACGCGGCACATACACGAAGATGTTGGCCAGATCCTGAATCAGCCACTGGCTCCACAGGAAACCGGTAGATAACCATTGCAGAATCACCCATTTGGTCGAATGTTCCTGATCTTTGGTCTGATTAAAGTACACCGTCATTTTGTTGGCCACAAAACGATAGATGATCAGCGCCGCCAGGAAGGCCACCGCATAACCCATCATGGACTTGACCATCATCGAGCCCAGGCTCGCAGGAGAGAAGATGGTCAACACCAAGAAGGTGGTACTGACCGGAATACCATATTTAGTCAGTAGCAACAGTAAAACCGGCGGCACAATATACAGCCAGGTAATTCCGCCTTCAGGGAACGGAATGGTTTCCAGTCGCCCATAAGAGGCATCACCGACGCCCGATGCATACCAGCCATAGACCAAGACCACAACCAGGATACTGCTGATATACACCCACAGTACCCACCAAGGACGATGGGAGTTAGAAGAAATAAAAGTCCCTAAGGTTTGAGGTACATCATTTCCGACAATAGAATAGGCCGCCAAACAGAAGCCGATTACCATTAAAAGTTCAATTGTCATAAGAACAAAGCCTATGTTCAAAAAGGGAACACCACCCCCAATTGGGCTGGCATTAGCTTAAAATGATGACAATACTATTTCAGTTCTATGACATTTTAGTGACAATGAAAATTTAAAATAAAAAAAGAGCACCGTAGTGCCCTTTCTCTTTTTTGCTCACTTATTTCAGGTTCAGCTGATATACCGCGGTGCTGCCGCTGACTTCATTGCCCACCACCAGTAATGGCTGGCCATTAGGCGAGTCCTTTGCCTCAATAAAGACCAGACCTTCCGGGCCTAAATCACCGGCCTGCCCCAGCTCAATTTGTTCAGTGCTCGCACTCATCTCACGGCTATTCAGATACTGCACAAAACTTGGTGCAGATGGAGTCGATACATCATAGACCATCACCCCGCCAGCACGTTCCAGACCAATAAAGGCAAAGGTTTTGCTGCCAATCTGGCCCAGCGTCACGCCTTCAGGTTCAGGGCCTTTGTTGTCACTGCGGTTATCCATGCCTGCTTCTTCATGGTTGGCATTGAAAATTTCCGGATGATGCTCGGCAATGTACTGCTCAAAATCATCCCCTGAATCCCAGACCCGTTCCAGACCGTTTTGCGCGCTATTTTCTGTCCAGATACTGACCGAGCGTGCACCAAAACTATAAAGATGGTCATATACCAGATTGCCGCGTTCATTCAGCTTTGGCGTACCATCGGCATTTTTCTGGTAGCCTTCAGTCCAGGTAATATTCAGACGACCCAGCAGATGATCTTCACGGCAGTCACCGGCATTGCCTGCCGTGGCACCGCAGTAACGAAAATTATCCGGATTCAGCTCGGCACCTTTGGCCAGCTGGCTTAAGTGCGCCGGTAAATCATCGCCTAAACGGCGGGAAAAGCCCTCGGCATGTACCAGATGTTTCACTCGCCATTCTTCAACAAAACCTTTGCTGGTGTCGTTATTAAAATATTCTGGTGTGTCTTCGCCCCAGGCGCGCGCATCGCCTTCATTGGCGGTCACGATATAGGTTTTGCCGGCCACATCAAAGCTGGCAATTGCATCTGGCATATACAGACCGCGCACATTGGCCCAGGTCTGGATCTTAATACTGCCCGTTCCATCAACACCATCGGCATCGCTGACATCCATGCCATTGCCGTCCAGACCATGGTCTTTAAAGCCCAATGGATACACCGCCAGTACTTTGGCATTGACCACATCAATTTTGGCCAGCGCATTGTTTTCCTGCAATGCGGCCCAAGCCGTTTTGCCATCTTGCGATACCGTAATATATTCCGGTTCAAAATCCTGCGCCGCGGTCGCATTTGGCCCGAAAATACGCACGCCCTGGGCACGCAGCGCCGCTTCCTGACCATTAAAGGCTTTGAAGTCTGCAGTGCGAACCACAGGCGCTGTTAAATTACTCAGCTGAATCACGGAAATTGAACCTTCCGGATCAACCTGATAATCGTCCGATGGCTCACCTTCATTGGCCACCAGCAGGGTTTGACCATCCGGGCTAAAAGTCAGCATATCCGGCAAGGCACCAACCTGCACATGCGCCAGTTTGCTCAGATCTTTGGCCTGATACAGCGCCACATAACCCGGATCGGTTTTGACGGCAGCCTGAATCGCAATTGCCACAATACCGTTATGCACTGCGACACTGTTTACTTCCGCGCCTTCAGCAATATCATGGACCTGAATCTCGGCAATTTTAACCGGCTGATTTGGCTGGCTTAAATCGAGTACATCCAGCACCCCGGCCTGCGCATTGACCACAAACAGGCGTTTGCTGGCGGCATCATAGGCCGGAATTTCTGCGGCACTTTCTGCAAAAATGCCCGACTGATAGGCCCCAATTTTGCTCAGTTCAATGGTATTGGGGGTTGGATCGACCGGTGCAGGACTGACCTGATCATCATCACTGTTACACGCTGCCATCCCCACGGCCAACATGGCCACCCAAAGTGATTTCAATTTTAATTTCATAGGTTTAATTTGATAGTGTTTAGAATATGAACAATTTATAAACATCTGGTTGCAGTGCCATGACGTTTTGATTGCAGTTTTCTGACAGGGTCAGGCCGTCACGCGGCAACGCTTTAGATACGACATCCGCGCCAGATTGTTTTACACTAGGCAAAATTCCACCATGCCCGCTAATTATGACTGCCACGCCAACCCATCAAGCCCTGCAACCCGAATTCAGATTGTTGGTGCTGCTGGTGTCGATTGGCTTTTTTATGCAGGGCCTGGATACCACCATCATCAACACCGCGTTGCCGGCCATTGCCGAGAATTTGCAGGAAGATCCGCTGCGAATGCACAGCGTGGTGGTGGCCTATGTATTGTCAGTGGCGGCCTGTATTCCCTTGAGTGGCTGGCTGGCCGACCGTTTTGGCGTGCGCAACACCTATTTTTCCGCCATTGTGATTTTCACCCTGGCCTCCATTGGCTGTGCCTATGCCAGCAGCCTGAATGAACTGCTGTTTTACCGGGTACTGCAAGGCATTGGCGGCGCGTTCTTATTGCCAGTTGGTCGTCTGGCGATGCTAAAAATCATTCCCCGCACCCAGTTTTTATCGGCCATGAGCCTGATGAGTCTGGCCGGTCTGATCGGCCCCTTAATTGGACCTACTTTGGGCGGTTGGCTGGTCGAAGTGGCCTCATGGCACTGGATTTTTCTAATCAATCTGCCGATTGGCATTTTAGGCGTCTTGATTACCTTTAAAGCCATGCCAAACATCACCGAGCCGAGCGTGCCGCAATTTGATTTCTGGGGATTTATCCTGTTATTGATTGCCATGGTCGGGCTGTCACTGGGCATTGAAAACGTGGCCAGTCCGCTGTACTCGCTGTGGTGGAGCATTGCGCTGGTCCTGCTCGGTCTGCTGAGTGCCGGCCTGTATGCCTATCATGCGCATACTCATCAGAATGCCCTGTTTCGCAGCAAGCTGTTCCGGCACCGGATTTATGCGATCGGGATTCTTGGGAACTCGATTGCCCGGCTGGCCGGCAATTCAATTCCCTTTTTACTGCCGCTGATGCTGCAACTGGCCTTTGGCTTTGAGCCCTTTGTGACCGGCCTGATGATGATTCCGACCGTACTCGGTTCGCTGGCCTCAAAACCGATTATCCGCCAGCTGATTCAGCGCTTTGGTTATCGTCAGGTGCTCATCACCAATACCTTGCTGGTCGGGGCCTGTATCGCCAGTTTTGCCCTGACCACGGCCGACACACCCATCTGGTTACGCGCGCTGCATTTCTTTATTTTCGGTCTGCTCAATTCACTGCAGTTTGTGTCCATGAACACCCTGACCTTAAAAGATTTACCGCAGCAAGATGCCAGCAGCGGCAACAGCTTCCTGTCGATGATCATGATGCTGTCCATGAGTATTGGCGTGGCCTTGGCCGGAACA
This sequence comes from Acinetobacter sp. AND/436, assembly GCF_049546925.1. Classification (NCBI taxonomy): domain Bacteria; kingdom Pseudomonadati; phylum Pseudomonadota; class Gammaproteobacteria; order Moraxellales; family Moraxellaceae; genus Acinetobacter; species Acinetobacter sp. AND/436. The sequence goes on along the minus strand of NZ_JBMXBO010000004.1, from coordinate 8,699 downwards.
CTGGTCAATCTGTTTAGTGCCTATTGGGGACCGGAGCAGGTGGTCGCGGCCTTCCATGCCAGCCTGATCTGTCTGGGCAGTATCAACCTGCTGGCTGCAATGATTTTCTGGAAAATTCCGAAAAACACCCCGGTCTAAAGCCGCGTGGAATGCTAGCCGCCGTGCAGGCTTCGCGTTATGATCAAAATTGAACCCTGAAGATCTGCCTTGCCTATGTCTGCACGCCCTGCCCGCCGTTCTGTCCAGCCCCTGACCTATGCTGCGGTTGCCATCTGCGGCGTGGTGCTGATGGCGGCCTTGCTGTATTGGGGCGTGCTGCATACCCGGCCAGCCACCGCACAGGACTATCCGATTCAGGGCTTTGATGTTTCGCATCATCAGCAGCAGATTGACTGGCACAGGATTTCACCGGAAAAATACCGTTTCGTCTATTTAAAAGCCACCGAAGGCGGCGATTTTAAAGACCGTAAATTTCAGGACAACTGGCTGGCCGCGCATGAACAGGGCTTTCTGGTCGGCGCCTATCATTTTTATCGGCTGTGTCGTGATGGTCAGGTGCAGGCACAGAATTTTATCGACAGCGTTCCGAAACAGGCCAACAGCTTGCCACCAGTGATTGATCTGGAATACGACAGCAACTGCATCAACACCTATACCCGGGAACAGTTGCTGCATGAAATTGGGGTGATGCATGACGCGCTGCAACAGCACTATGGCAAACAGCCGATTTTTTACATTTCCAGGAATTTTTATAATATTGTACTGGTCAATCAGTTCCCGCAGGTGCCGCTGTGGGTACGCGAATATCAAGGCAAACCGGCCTTAAGTGGCAATCCCGACTGGCTGTTCTGGCAATATAGCAATCGTGGCCAGATTACCGGCATTGCCACTCCGGTCGATCTGAATGCCTTTTATGGCGATGAACAGGACTGGCAACAGTTTCTGAAGGCCAACCAGATTGTGGAACCATCTAAACATAGTGCGGATACAACCCCTTAATACTCATACCAACAAGATAAAAATAAAAGCTGACAGGGATATTGTGCGAATGACACTGAAATACAAGATTTTGTCAGGTCTGCTTGGCCTGATGTTACTGCTGATTGCACTCATCATCTATATGCTGCAGCCCTCCGGCAAAGTGCAGGATTTCCAGCCATGGCTGTATCAGCCGGCAGCAACCGCACCAGCGGGCTACACGGTCAAATTCTTTGGTGTATCGACCTTACTGTTTGATGATGGCCAGCAACAGCTGTTGATTGATGGCTTCTTTAGCCGGCCGAGTCTGAGTCAGCTGATGTTTAGTCAAATTAACAGCCAGCCAATCGTAATTGAACATGCGATTGAGCTCCATCAATTGCAACGAACGCAAGCCATTCTGGTGACACACTCGCATTATGACCATGCGCTGGATATCCCTCTACTTGGCCAATTGCTGCCGCAGGCTAAAATTATTGGTTCCCGAAGCACGCTGAATATTGCCCGTGGTGCTCACTTGCCCGAAAGCCAGTTACAGCAGCTGGTACCTTTACAACCGATGCAGATTGGCAACTTTACTGTCACCGCTTTCCCGTCCCAGCATACTCCGCCAACTGCAGTGAATAATGATCTGGGTGAGGAAATCCAGCAGCCACTGAGCCTGCCGGCACGGTTTTCGGAGTTTAAAGAAGGCCATAGCTTTGACTATCTGATTGAATATGAAGGTCATAAAAGTCTGGTCAAGGCCAGCACCGGTTTTATTCCCGAACAGCTCAAACAGCTACAGGTCGATCATCTGTTTCTGGGCATTGCCCAGCTGTCCAGGCAACCGGAACAGTATCAGCAGCAGTATCTGGCAGAAACCTTGCAGCACCTAAAACCCAAGGTGCTGATTCCCATCCATTGGGATGATTTTTTCCAGCCGCCAGAACAGCCGCTACAGTTTTTACCACATCTGGCCGATAATACCCCGAAGAGTCTGAATACCGTGATCAAGGCCGCAGCACAACAACAGACCCAAGTGCTGCTGCTCGATCAACCGTATGCTTATCCGCTAATGACAGCCACGGATGTCGCGCGTTAAGATGGTGCCATGAGAAAAATCATTCATATTGATATGGATGCGTTCTATGCCTCGGTCGAGCTAAAAGAGCGTCCAGAGTTACAACATCTGCCGGTGGTGGTGGCATCACATCATCCGCGTGCAGTGATTGTGGCCGCGTCCTACCCGGCGCGGGTGTTTGGGCTGCGCTCGGCCATGTCAATGAGTCAGGGCCGGAAACTGTGCCCGCAGGTGATTGTACTGGAACCGAATTTCCAGAAGTACCGGGAAGTGTCGGCACAAATCCATCAAATTTTTCAAAAATATACTGCAATCATTGAACCGCTGTCGCTCGATGAAGCCTATCTGGATGTTAGCGAAAACCTGCAGCAACTCCCCAGCGCCACAGAAGTAGCAATGCGCATCCGCGAAGATATTTTTCAGACCACCGGCCTGACTGCATCTGCCGGCGTGGCACCCAATAAATTTCTGGCCAAAATTGCCTCGGACTGGCATAAACCAAATGGCCTCTACGTAATCAAACCCTCGCAGGTGCAGGCCTTTATTCAGGATTTACCCTTAAAGAAAATTCCGGGCGTGGGCAAGGTCATGCAGGAAAAGCTGAAGGCCTTGGGTCTGGAAACCTTGGGCGATCTGCAACAGGTCGAAGAAGGCCTGCTGATTCAACGTTTTGGCAAATATGGCAAACGTCTGTTTTTATATGCACAAGGCATTGATGAGCGCCCCGTTCAGGCCGAACGCAAACGCCAGCAGATTTCCAAAGAAATCACCTTTGATGATGATTATGTCCTCAGCCAATGCACGCCCTACTGGCCACAGCTGCTGCAACAGGTCTGGGCCAGTCTGGAAAAAAAGCAGCTCTGTGCCCGCGGCGTGTCAGTCAAACTGAAACTGAAAAACTTTCAGGTGTTACAGCACAGCAAAAGCTTTCAGCATATTTTTACTCATCCGCAGCAGCTGGCACAGGCGTTACAGCTATTAATTGAGGAAATGCATATTTCGCCCCAAGAAAAGTTCCGGTTAATTGGCGTGGGAGTTTATCAACTGTCCTCACCAGCCCAGCAGCCACAGCTCAGCCTACTTTAGGCTTAAAATTGTGCAGGAATTGATCAAAAGAATAAAAATGATACAAAATGCGCTTCACAATGGGCAAAATTAGAGTAATCTATCTGCGCAATACATTTATCCATGTATGTGCTGAGATGCTGAAAATCACCTTTACTTTCAGCATGCTGTCCTGTGATTGGCGTGATGATCTATCCGAATATTACAGGACAACTCTGACGTTCCCATGGATGGCTGTATCGTCTCCCGCCTTGCTGTAACCTGCTTCTTTTTATCTGATTTTCTATCGCATTATCCCGATCTATTCCCTTCAGATCACCGGCTTTTTGCGTCCTAAAATTCCCATTTTTCAAATCAAAATCGCCACAAGATTGATGGATTTCTGTACCAACTCCGGCAGCGCTGGTGTTCTGTACTGGCGCTTCATGGCAATATAGTCACATTGCCAGAGCAGCCGAGGTGCTGCTTGCCCATCTACAGGATTTTGTTATGACCGTACAACGTTTACATGTCGCACAGCGCTATTCAGAAATTGCCATTTCAGGCCATCTGGTGCATTTGGCCGGCCAGCTGGCAGAAGACACCAGCCTGGATATTCGCGGTCAGACCCGCCAGACCCTTGAGATAATTGACCGTTTACTGGCTGAAGCCGGCACCGATAAAAGTCATATCATGTCAGTCATGATTTTCTTAAAAGATATCGAGCAAGACTATGCAGCCATGAATGAAATCTGGGATGCCTGGGTCGCCGATATTGAAGCGCTGCCCCGTACCTGTGTGGAAGCCAAGCTGTATCAGCCCGAAGTCCTGGTTGAAATGACTGTGGTCGCGGTTAAACCATAAAAATTTGAGATAAAAAGCATCTGTTTAGATGCTTTTTTTCAACCCAACGCGCCCATTCTGCGCGCTGAGGCCGGATAGAACGCCAATTTCTTTTTTGGCAGATCAAGCGCCTCCAGATTTTCAGCGCCCTCCAGTAACCCAAATTCTTCACGCAACTGCTGATATTCCGGCACCTGATCAAAGCTGATTACGGTATAACCGGCCATCCGCAGCAATTCATTCTGATACTGAATATGCTGACGTTTTAAGGTCAGGGTATCATCCAGGGTAATCACGGCCAGTACCTGATAAGCATCATCCAGCACCACAAAGTCCGCCACCATATTGCGGTATTTATTGCGGGTACGCGGCAGTTTGGTGGTCAGTAGTGCATCAAAAGACACATGGGTCAGCACGGTATGGGTCGGTAAAATTTCTTTCAGCCGGGTATAGGTCAGCTGCTCATTCAAACTGAAAATAGCGCGGCGTTTCAGGGTACTGTCGGTCTGGCGTTTGGCCTGAATGGCATGCCTGGCTGCCATGATCAGCAACCCTGCCAGAATAAGACTTGCGAGAATAATATAAACAGTCATGAGGTTAATCCTTTAATACTCTATTCTTATAATTTATTCGGTATCTCACCGATTATTTTTCAAATACAAGTATAACGTTTTGCTTATTATAAATAGGTTAAATTTAAGAAACTTAAACCAATGCTGACGAAAGATGCATAAACACTGACAGTCTGTTGCAGAGCAAGTTTCCAGGAAAAACCATCTCCTTGTTTTTCCTCAAGCTAATGTATACCAACTTTTATGAGCTTCACAATTCTTTTCAAACCGATTGTCTGACAAATCCGACAAAATGTGAACCAGAAAAAGGACGCACTTGGCGTCCTTTCCTGATTTAAGCACGAGATTTTGGCTTAGACTTACCTTTGGCCTTTGCACCGCCAAATGGACGTTTTTCGCCGGTTTCACGTGGAGGCAAACCGGTATGCTGGGTCAACATCTGGCCTTTTTTCGGACGATTCGACTGACCCTGATTTTGCCCTTGGCCACGGTTGCCATGCTGACCGGTACGTTTCTGTGAATCTCCGGCCAGGGTCGAGTTTTTCTTACGCGCTGACTGGTACTGCCCTTCCGTACCTTGCGGCTGATAGGTTGGAATCAGATGCTGCTTGGAATTGCCAATCAAATCGGCACGGCCCATCTCTTTTAAAGCCTCACGTAACAATGGCCAGTTGTTTGGATCATGGTAACGCAAGAAGGCTTTGTGCAGACGACGACGTTTCTCTCCTTTCACAATATCGACATCTTCGGTATAACGCGCCACTTTGGCCAGCGGGTTTTTACCGGTGTAATACATGGTGGTGGCGGTGGCCATTGGCGATGGATAGAAGGTCTGTACCTGATCGGCACGGAAACCATTCTTTTTCAGCCAGATCGCCAGGTTCATCATGTCGTAGTCGGTGGTGCCCGGATGCGCCGCGATGAAATACGGAATCAGATACTGTTCCTTGCCGGCTTCCTTGCTGAAACGATCAAACATTTGCTTGAAGCGGTCATAGGTACCAATACCGGGCTTCATCATCTTCGATAACGGACCTTTTTCGGTATGTTCTGGTGCAATCTTCAGATAACCCCCAACGTGGTGGGTCACCAGTTCACGCACATATTCCGGATTCAGTACCGCCAGGTCATAACGCAGACCGGAACCAATCAGAATCTTTTTAATGCCTTTAATCGCACGTGCTTTACGGTACAGCTGAGTCAGTGGCGCATGATCGGTATGCAGGTTCTGACACACGCCCGGGAATACACAAGACGGCTTACGGCAATTCTTTTCAATTTCCGGATCTTTACAGTGCAAGCGGTACATGTTGGCAGTTGGACCACCCAAGTCCGAGATAATCCCGGTAAAGCCCGGTGCGGTATCACGGATTTTTTCCACTTCACGTAGAATCGACTCTTCCGAACGGTTCTGGATGATGCGGCCTTCATGTTCGGTAATCGAACAGAACGTACAGCCCCCAAAACAGCCACGCATGATGTTCACCGAGAACTTGATCATGTCGAACGCCGGGAAACGTGCATCGCCATAAGCTGGATGTGGCAGACGTGCATATGGCAGGTCAAACACATAATCCATTTCTTCAGTGGTCAATGGAATTGGTGGTGGATTAATCCAGACATCACGCTCGCCGTGTTTTTGCACCAAAGCACGTGCGTTGCCCGGGTTAGTTTCCAAATGCAGAATACGGTTGGCATGTGCATATAGCACCGGATCATTAGCCACGTCTTCAAAAGATGGCAAACGAATAACCGCCAGTTCACGTGGTGGCAGTTTATGCTTAATGGCTTTTGAGGCCGGTTGCAGCTGAACAATCTGCGTATCAGCATCCAGATTGTCGCCTTCACGGACAATCGGATTGGCTACTATTTCTTTCTGGAAATTTTGGTACTGGCTTAAGCTGTTACCCTTTTCTTTTTCAACTTCACAGCCATCAATATCTTCAGTCATCACATACGGATTGATGATCGGATCGACACGGCCAATGGTATCGACATCATTGGAAGCGATTTCGACAAACTTGGCTTTGGCCGCACGGTTATGTTTATTGATGATAAAGGCAGTACCGCGCACATCGGTGATATCGGTAATTTTTTCGCCTTTGGCCAGACGGTGCATCACTTCAATAATGGAACGCTCGCCATTACCGTACATCAATAAATCGGCTTTTGAATCCATCAGAATTGAACGACGGACTTTATCTGACCAGTAATCATAATGCGCAATACGACGCAGTGAACCTTCGATCCCGCCAAGCAACACCGGCACATCCGGGAAGGCTTCACGACAGCGCTGGCAATACACGGTTGCAGCACGGTCTGGACGTTTGTTCGGGACATTGTCTGGTGAATAGGCATCATCCGAGCGGATTTTGCGGTCCGCGGTATAACGGTTGATCATCGAGTCCATATTGCCGGCGGTGACGCCCCAGGCAATATTCGGTTTACCTAAGGCACGAAAGGCCTCGACATTGGTCCAGTCAGGCTGCGCGATAATTCCGACCCGGAAACCTTGCGCTTCCAGCACACGGCCAATAATACCGGATACAAAAGATGGATGATCAATATAGGCATCGCCGCAGACCAGAATAAAGTCACAGCTATCCCAGCCGAGTTGGTCCATTTCCTCGCGTGACATCGGCAAAAATGGCGCGGGTTCAAAACATGACGCCCAATATTTGTCGTAATCAAACAACGCTTTTGGCGCGGTTTGAGCGGTATAAGCAGTAGACATGGCTAGCAATTCTCGGCTGGCAGATGGAAGATCAGAAAAGATCGAAAGATGAAAGCCGAGTATTTTAGCATGAATTCCAAGTGGCTTGCTTGATTATAATTTATACAAAATCAAGTTTTTAATTTTTAATCTGTGCCGTGGGTGCAGTGCTGCTTAATTTTTTCAGATATAGGGTCAATATCAGGCCCAACAACAGCAGACTTGCGATAAAGATCAATAAGCCAGGCCAGTCCCAGCGCTCCCAGATCAGACCGCTACCACTGCCGAGCACGCTCGAGCCCAAGTAATAGCAGAACAGATATAAAGATGAACCCACCGCCCGATACTGTAATGATTGCACCGTCACCCAGCTGCTACAAAGAGAATGTGCTGCAAAAAAAGCAAAGGTAAAAATCAGCAGCCCGACTAACACGACCGCCAGCTGATTCAGTAACATTAGCGCCAGACTGGCCCACATCACCAGCAGCATCAACGGTAACACTTTTTCCCGGCCAAACTTTTGTCCCCACTGTGCTGCCCGTGGTGAACTGTAAATTCCAGCCAGATAGGCCACAGAAATCAGCCCGATCCAGGTTTGTGGCAAAGCAAAAGGCGCATCCAGCAGATGATAGCTCATGTAGTTAAATAGCGAGACAAAACATCCCATCAGAATAAAGCCCTGAAGAAACAGAATTCTTAATTTTGGATCGGCCAGATTTTTGGCAAAGGCCTGTTTAAAACGCGACAACTGAATCGGATAGGACTGAAAATTTCTAGAATTGGGCAACAGCCAGTAAAACAGAATCGCAATCGCCAGGTTAATCACACCAATGATTAAAGTTGCATATTGCCAGGAAATAAAATCCACCAGAACTCCGGCAATTAAACGGCCACTCATGCCGCCAATTGCGGTGCCTGAAATATATAAGCCCATGGCAAAGCCAACATCTTTGGCCGCAATTTCTTCGCCAATATAGGTCATTGCCACCGCGGCCACCCCACTGACTGCCATGCCAATCAGGACACGGGTGCTGAGAAAAAATGACCACTGTGGCAATAAGGCACTGGCTATTAACAGTAAGGCCGCAGAGAACAATGCCACGACCATAATCAGTTTACGCCCGACCCGATCTGAAATCAGGCCGGTAAATAATAAAGCGGCAGCCAAGGCAAAGGTCGAAAAAGATAGGGGAAAACTACTTTGAGTCGGGCTGACCTGAAAGAACTGCGCCAGAATCGGCATCATCGGTTGGACGCAGTATAAGGCAGAAAAGGAGGCAAAACCGGCCAAAAACAAAGAGAGAAGAATGGCCTTAAACTGAGGAGAATCGTGCTCAATTTGCTGAGTCTGGCTTTGGGAATCTGACATATACACTCCAATTATGTTATGAGTATACGCCGGTTCCGGTTAAATTGGGGGCTTCAATTTCAACCGATTAAAAGCTGGTTTAAACGGAGAGAAGAACCCTCGATAAATTCTACTTTC
>NZ_JBMXBO010000039.1:0-1127 GCF_049546925.1 Acinetobacter sp. AND/436 | reverse complement strand
TGTAACTCCAAAATAGAAATGTCCGGTTTCTCCAAAGTAAAAATGTCCGCTTTTAGAATATGCACTTTTGCAATTTTCTTAGCGGACGGTTTGATATGTTGGTGTCTATGTCGGATAAAGAACTTAAACGATTGTCGGTCTTGCAGGAAATCTGCGATCAACGCATAACTCAATCCCAAGCTGCTCAGCTACTTCATATTTCAGAACGTCAGATCAGACGCTTACTGCAGAAATACAAAGCCCAAGGTCCAGCTGCATTAGCCCATGCCGGTCGTGGCCAAATCAGCAATTCTAAACTTCCTGAAGAACTCAGACTCAAGTGCCTCAATATTGTTTCTGACCAACTCCATGGTTTCGGACCCACTTTAGCGCATGAAAAGCTCACCACCGTACATGGATTCGATCTTTCAGTAGAAACCCTGCGTTCTTGGATGATTGCAGCTGACTTATGGATGCCTCGATCCAAGCGCCTGAAACGACCGTATCAGCCTCGTTACAACCGGGATTGCTTTGGTGAACTGATCCAAATTGATGGCTCACACCATGACTGGTTTGAAGGACGCGCTGCTAAATGCTGTCTGCTGGTGTTTATCGATGATGCTACAGGAAAATTGCAGCATTTACGCTTCTGTGAGTCAGAATCAACCTTTGACTATATGATTTCAACACGCTTATATGTCGAACAGCACGGTAAGCCTTTAGCGTTTTACAGCGACAAACATTCAGTCTTTAGAGTGAATCAAAGCAGCAAGAAAGACACCAAGATTACCCAGTTTGGACGTGTACTCAGCACCCTGAATATCGATATCATCTTCGCTAATTCACCGCAGGCCAAAGGCCGTGTGGAACGGGCCAACAGAACCCTTCAGGACCGTCTGATCAAGGAGATGCGCCTGAAAGGCATCTGTTCGATTGAGCAAGCTAATGTCTGGCTACCCTGCTTCATTGAGCAGTTCAATCAGAAGTTCGCCAAGATGGCTTTTAATCCTAAGAATCTACATCGGCCTATCATGGAAACAGCCGAAGAGTTAGATGATATTTTTACTTGGCGTGAACCTCGCAGAGTCACGAATAGCTTGACGATTACTTATGATAAATGCGTCTATCTGCTGGAAAATAAAGAAGAA
>NZ_JBMXBO010000038.1:0-1187 GCF_049546925.1 Acinetobacter sp. AND/436 | reverse complement strand
GGTAATCCCCCCTAAAAATAAAAGGATCTAAAAGTAGAATTTTCTCTTAAGATACGAGCAGGAGATTCTGCATGAAAACATCTAAATTTACTGACAGCCAGATCATGTCCATTTTAAAACAGGCGGAGTCTGGCACACCTGTAGCCACCCTTTGTCGTGAACATGGCATGAGTAATGCCACGTTTTATAAATGGCGTGCCAAATATGGCGGTATGGATACCTCATTGATGGCTCGACTGAAAGAGCTGGAAGCAGAAAATACCAGACTAAAAAAAATGTATGCTGAAGAGCGATTAAAGGCAGAGATTGTTCAGGAAGCAATGTCAAAAAAGTGGTGAAGCCATCTTGCCGACGTCAGATGGCTCAACAAGCCGTTGCCCTGCATGCGGTTAGTATCCGTTTAGCTTGCTCTGCATTTGGCATTAGTGAAACCTGCTACCGTTATCAGGCTAAACTTTGCGATGACAATGCATTAATTGCTAAACAGCTCATTGAACTCACTGAGGAAAATTCCGATTGGGGATTTGGTCTGTGCTTCTCATATTTACGACATGTTGAGAATCACTGCTGGAATCACAAGCGGGTTTACCGCATTTACTGTGAGTTGGCACTAAATCTGCGTATTAAACCGAGAAGAAGACTAAAACGGCACGCGCCTGAACCATTGAAAGAACCAATCCGAGAAAATCAGGTCTGGTCATTAGATTTTATGCATGATCAGCTGATCGATGGTCGAAAGTTCCGATTATTAAATGTGATTGATGACTACCGTCGAGAAGGCTTAGCGATTGAAGCAGGATTCTCATTACCTACAATCCGAGTTATTCGTACGTTGAATCAGTTGCTGGAGTGGCGAGAAAAGCCGTTAGTTATTCGGTGTGACAATGGCCCGGAGTTTATCAGTCATGAATTTGTACGCTGGGCAACTGAACAAGGTATTCGTATTGAATATATTCAACCAGGTAAGCCACAGCAGAATGCGTATATTGAACGTTATAATCGGACTATACGTTATAGCTGGCTAAGCAAGCATCTATTTGACACACTGGAAGAAGTACAAGATTATGCAACGAGTTGGCTGTGGCATTACAACTATGAAAGACCACACCAAGCAAACAAAGGAAGGCCACCTCTAATGGCTGCTTAACCTCTACTTTTAACTTCGGTTATTTATGGGAGGATTACCA
>NZ_JBMXBO010000037.1:0-1187 GCF_049546925.1 Acinetobacter sp. AND/436 | reverse complement strand
TATTAATTTCGTATAACAGCCATTATGTTAAATAGGTACTATGTTTTAAGTTAAATTTAAGCAAAAATTGTCTACAAAATCAGTGGTTATTCAAGCCAAACACTTTGAACTATATACAAAATGTTTGGCTTTTTTTTATTTTGAAAGTAGTTTCTCAAAGGTTTGGATCAAATTTGAGATGAATTTTTCTCTTTTTTCTTTACTAATCAATTCAATAGATAAAAATGGATTTAAATCTTCTAATTCAACTAAGAGTAAAGAATCATCTTGGCATCGACAAGCATCGACTCTAGTAATTCCAGTTTGAATGTTATTCCATTTTATAAATTTATCGGCAAATGCTAAATCTTCAGAACTAGCTTGATACTCAATTAATTCCCAGCGTTTATTTTTATCTGGGGCATAAAGTGCATATTGGAATTTATCATCCAGATAATAAAAAGATACTTCGTATTTGAAATCAATTAATGGCTGAATTAGTTTATTAATTGGTTTTACTTCTAACAATTGTTCTTTGGATAAAATCTCCATACCAATTGAGTCAGCACCATTCTTAATTTTAACAATAAAATGGCTTTGTTGCACAAAGATTTCATAACTATATGATTTTAAAAGTTTTGATTATTTTTTGATCCAAAATTAAATTTATTTAAATCAGATGCTTACATATTTATGCAACAAAGCCATTCAGGATTAAAAAATTACCCGAATATTTAAAAATTAGTCTAGCCATCTTAATTGAAGTTTGGTGGGCTTAGCTGCCTTTTATCAAATCATAAAGCCGTGGTCCTCAAAACTTTCCTTTTAAGTTTCAAAGACAGAGTTAATTCTCTAACCAATGCGTCATTTTGTCGCATAAATTCCCTTCTAAAAATGATCGATTTTGATATGAACGCACCCTGCTTTTACAAATTAACAAACAGCCATGCGATTAAAATTTAATCAAAAATATACAATCCTAATCACCTCCAACCTAAAGTCACCCAGAAAAAACCTTAGATTTCATTATTTTTTATACATTCCTACCGTTACACTATAAAAAGAGGTGCGTTACACTATAAAAAAAGGTGCGTTACACTATAATTTGACTGTACGTTACACTATAAAAAGCCCATTTTTTGGGGTGCGTTACACTATAAAAAGCCCATTTTTTGGAGGTGTTACACTATAAAATAGGTGCATTACAC
>NZ_JBMXBO010000036.1:0-1197 GCF_049546925.1 Acinetobacter sp. AND/436 | reverse complement strand
TTGACATCCTCACCCACCTGAAAGGAGGGTGATTCCTACTGCTAGACGCTTATGCCCAAGCGCAAGTATGTTCTTGGCGGAGTTTAAATCGCGTTGATTTACACTTCCGCATTCACATTCCCATACTCTTATTCGCAAATCTGCTCTACCTCTCGGACTGCTTGCGGTGATTGCACCGCAGCTCGAACAGGTTTGGGTTGTGAATCTCTCGTTGACTTCCTCAAACATGACCCCTGCGTTCTCGCATTTATACTTGAGCATGGTTTTGAGTGCTGAAAAGCCTGTATCTAAAACAGATTTCGCCATTTTAGTTTTTACAAGTTTGTTCGCACTTAGATCACCAACGACAATCAGTGCATTGTCTTTCACCAGCTGGGTGCTAACCTTGTGCAAATAGTCTTTACGACAGTTTGCAATCTTGGCGTGTAATGCACGGACACGCTTTTTATTTCTCGCTCTCTGAGCAATACCGAGCTTTTGCTCGTATTTTCGATAGAACTTGGGATTACTGATGACTGTGCCATCGGAACAGGTAGCAATATCCTTTAAGCCGAGATCAATACCCACGGCTTTTGTGGCGGTAGGTTTGTCTTGTTTGGGTGAATCAACCACTAAGCAGACATACCAACGTCCTCGACTATCCTCTACAAATGAGCCTGTTTTAATGCTGTATTTCGATAGTCCGTAACTATCCCATAGCTTGAATTGATGCTTGCCATACTGAACGTATCCATCGGCATATTTAATAGCGACCTTTTTAAAGGGTATCCAACCTAGTGATCTTCTTGCTGATTTCTTATTACTGACACGCCATCTCAATTTTGATTTTTTGAACTGTTTTCTGCGAGTGACCAATTCTTCTGTTACAGCCTGAATGGTTTGGCTATGAAGATTACATTCCTTTGATGCGCCTTTCGTGTATTTAGCAATATCGTATGCTGAAAAGAATTGTTGTTTGCGCTGTAGGTGTTTGAAACACAAATCATTGACATAGTTCCAGACAAAATTAACTTCAGATGCCAATTGGTCTAGCACCTTACAATGTTTGTCTTTTATGCGTAATTTAAGTGTTTTCATGGGCTTATATTAGCTCATATCAGGCTTAAAATATTGGTTTTTAGTAATTAAACGACATTTCATGTCGTGTCGCTTATATCTCTGACCTGAAAGACAGAGTTTTACGCTCCATTTGATAAA
>NZ_JBMXBO010000035.1:0-1482 GCF_049546925.1 Acinetobacter sp. AND/436 | reverse complement strand
TGTAAGCCCAAAATAGAAATGTCCGGTTTCTCCAAAGTAAAAATGTCCGCTTTTAGAATATGCATTTTTGCAATTTCCTTAGCGGACGGTTTGATATGTTGGTGTCTATGTCGGATAAAGAACTTAAACGATTGTCGGTCTTGCAGGAAATCTGTGATCAACGCATAACCCAGTCCCAGGCTGCTCAGTTACTTCATATTTCAGAGCGTCAGATCAGACGCTTACTGCAGAAATACAAAGCTCAAGGCCCAGTTGCATTAGCCCATGCCGGTCGTGGTCAAATCAGCAACTCCAGGCTTCCTGAAGAACTCAGACTCAAGTGCCTCAATATTGTTTCGGATCAACTGCATGGTTTCGGACCCACTTTAGCGCATGAAAAGCTCACTACCATTCATGGATTCGACATTTCGGTGGAAACACTACGTTCTTGGATGATTGCAGCCGATTTATGGATTCCTCGATCCAAGCATCTGAAACGCCCGTATCAGCCTCGTTATAACCGGGACTGTTATGGTGAACTGATTCAAATTGATGGCTCACACCATGACTGGTTTGAAGGTCGAGCCCCTAAATGCTGTCTGCTGGTGTTTATCGATGATGCCACAGGAAAATTGCAGCATTTACGCTTCTGTGAATCAGAATCAGCCTTTGACTATATGATTTCAACACGTTTGTATATTGAGCAGCATGGTAAGCCGTTGGCATTTTACAGCGATAAACATTCAGTCTTCAGGGTGAATCAAAGCAGTAAGAAAGACACCAAGATTACCCAGTTTGGGCGCGTACTCAGCACCCTGAATATCGATATTATCTTCGCTAATTCACCACAGGCCAAAGGCCGTGTAGAACGGGCCAATAGAACGCTTCAGGACCGTCTGATCAAAGAAATGCGCCTGGAAGGCATCTGTTCGATTGAGCAAGCGAATGCCTGGCTACCCTGCTTCATTGAGCAGTTCAATCAGAAGTTCGCCAAGATGGCTTTTAATCCCAAGGATTTACACCGGACTGTTACTGAAACTGCTGAGGAGTTAGATGATGTTTTTACTTGGCGTGAACCCCGCAGAGTCACGAATAGCCTGACGATTACTTATGATAAATGCGTATATCTCCTGGAAAACACGGAAGAAAACCAAAGATTGATTGGTAAGTATCTTGAGTTCCTAGAATACCCGGATGGTACAGTCGCGATTGAATATCAGGGAAGAAAAATCAATTACAGCATCTTCGATAAATTAAGTCAGCTGAACCAGCGAGAGATTGTTGAGAATAAACGTTTAGGTGCTGTTCTCAATCATATTCAACAACAGCATGAAGAATTGGAACAGCAATACAAACGCAATCGTTCTCAATCTATGCCAAGAAGACGAGCACAGAAAACAGCAATTCAACAACGAAATCTAAATCCTGTGCTTGACTTGGAAATGTCCATATAGGACATTTCTATTTGGTTAGTAGGTAGGACATTTCTACTTGGGAATAACA
>NZ_JBMXBO010000034.1:0-1708 GCF_049546925.1 Acinetobacter sp. AND/436 | reverse complement strand
AATATTTTAAAATATTAATAACTTATAAAATATTTATTGGATATAAAATTGTCAGTTAAAGCTTATTTTAGAGATATTCATAATGTCATTTTGGACTATATCCAAAAAGCTGAAAATGAAATACTCATTGCTGTTGCTTGGTTTACAGATCTGGAGTTGTTCGATGCTTTGTGTAAAAAAGCACAGCAAGGCTTATCTATTCGTCTTGTTTTGATTGATGATGAAATCAATAGAGGGGTTGGTAAGCTTAACTTTGTTCGTCTACAGAATCTAAAGGCTCAAATCACTTTTTTAGAAACACAGAACTTTAATCGAATGCATCATAAATTCTGTATTATAGATCAAAAAATTGTGATTACTGGTTCTTATAATTGGACTAAGCAAGCACGAAATAATGAGGAAAATATTACAGTTATCAAAGATGAAGTGCATATTTATGATGACTATTCGGCAATCTTTAATCAGTTAGTTGATCCTCAAGTCTCAATATCGACCATTAAATTATCTCCTGATGCAGTGAAAAGACGTCTTGAGATGATTAAAAATTTTATTTTTCTCGATGAAACTGAAAATATTCCGTCTCAACTATCAAAATTAGCTCCTGTTATCGAAAGCTATAAGCTTGAACAGATTCATACTTTTTTAGAAAAAGGTGCTTATCAACAAGCTGCTGAAGAAATTACAATTTTCTTAAAGAACTTTACTGCAATCGTTGTCAGTGAAGATCATGAAGCGAATGAATTAAAGTTTGAGTTAAAAATACTAGAACTCCGACTTGAATCAATCACCAATGAAAAAGCCGATCTTGAACGAGATATTCTGTTATTTAACCGCAGACAGTATGAAATTCTGGGTGATTTAATCAAAGAATTACTGCGCTTGAAGGCTGAGTATCAACAATGTATTGCTGAACAAGCAAAACAAGAGCAGAACCAAGAACAAGAAGAGATAGATGAACTAGAAGAAGAAGCTGAGCAAGCAAAAGATACCTACGATGAATATTCTGAGGAGTATGAAGAAGTACAGCAAACAGAAGTAAAACAGCTCAATGAGTTAGAAGAAAAAGAGTTAAAAAATATATTCCGTAGAGCGTGTAATCTTTGCCATCCTGACAAAGTTACTGAGGAGAAAAAAGGACAAGCTAGCCAAATATTCATTCAACTCAAGGAAGCGTACGATAAGAATGATATTGCTGCTGTAAAAATCATTTATGCAAAGCTACAACAAGGTGATTTTTCACAAACCAAATCAAGTAAGCTCAAATCCATTGATATTTTAAGGTCTTCTATTTCTGAAATAAAATATAAGCTAGAACAAGCCATTCAAGCACTGCATAAGCTATCCACTGATCCAGTTACAATGACTATCAATCAAATCGGTAAAAATGAGTCACAGTGGGTAGATTATCTACATAATAAAAGAGTAAGTTTTGAGGGAGAAATAGCAGCTTGGCAAGAAAAATTAGAACAATTAAGAGTTGGAGAATTTAATGAAAAATGAAATAGCTATTGGTCAAACGCAAGAACTTCAAATCAAGAAAGCCAAAAATCAGCTTTCGACAGTGTTTAGTTTAATTCAAAGTGATGAAGCCATTCGGCTAGTTAATATTCTAAAACGTATTGAGACTGATAAAGGAATAGAGTTTTTATGCTCTTTTGAAAATATAAATTGGTCAGTCGAACTCATCGAAAAATATAAAGATCAATGG
>NZ_JBMXBO010000033.1:0-2371 GCF_049546925.1 Acinetobacter sp. AND/436 | reverse complement strand
GCTTTGTTGCACAAAGATTTGAAATGCAAAGCGCCCCTAATTGAGCCAAATTTAAGGCGTAACTTGGGTAAGTGGTCGACCTAATTCCGTAAATCTGTTGAGGACTGCTACACGTGCATGAATCTCATTCACCTGACTAGGAAAGCTTCTTGCTATTAATTTATCGCCTAATAATTTGATGCAATGCATCTTGGTTTCCACCAAACTGCGGCGATGATAGCCTGACCATTTTTTCCATAGTGTCCTGCCTAAACGTTTAACTGTTCGAAGTAATTCATTTCGCGCTAGCGAGCTACTCTTTGTATCTTTCCATGGTTTCGCATTTTTTCTAGGTGGAATCACTGCATGCGCTTGCCGATCTGCAATGACCTGACGGCATTGCTTGGCATCATAAGCTCCATCGGTATAAACAGAGTCAATCTGCTCATCTTGTGGAATCTGATCGAGTAAATCACCAAGCCCTTGTGAATCACTCACATTATTTGTAGTGAGTTGAATAGCGCGTATTTGAAGGGTTTTGGCATCTATACCAATATGAAGTTTACGCCATTGGCGACGATATTCAGGTCCATGTTTCTTGCGTTTCCATTCGCCCTCACCTAGAAACTTCATCCCTGTAGAGTCTATGAGTAGATGCAGCCCATCGCTACTTTTTTGGTAGCTGATTACAATATCAATATGCTTTTGTCTTCTACAAAGCGTGGTGTAATCTGGAGCTACCCAATTTAATCCGCAAAGTTTAATCAGACTTTGCACAAAGCCAGTGACCATACGTAAAGACAGACGGAATAAGGATTTAATCATTAAGCAGCATTGGATGGCTGCGTCGGAGTAGGTTTGATTTCGCCCTTGTTTGCCTTTTGATGGAGCATACCATTGCGTAGCAGGATCAAACCAAATGGCAATATTTCCGCGACTCATGAGTGCTCGGTTATATGCGGGCCAATTGGTTGTGCGGTAGATTTTGTGTGCAGGCTTCTTCATTTGAAAATTATATCGCTGAAAAACCCTTTACAGATAGGTTTGTGCAACAAAGCCGAATAGAAATAAAAAATTTTAGCGTTAATGATTTAGATTTATTGATTGAAAAATATCGAAAAGCATACAAAGAAGTAAAGAAAATCCTAATCGGTTATAAATTATTTGGTGAAATAATGAATGATTCTAACTTTCATGAAGAAGTTATCAATTCAGCATTAAGTACTACGAATAGAAAATATAAGAAAATAAAAATAAGAATCACAACAGATGAATATCAGCTGGATTTTGAATAAAGATAAGCTAAGTATCCAATACTCAAATTCTCTTAAATTATCCAAAAATTTGTCCGCAGAAATTGGGGATGGATTTGATTCCGAGAGGCATATATCTTATAGGGAATTGCGGTTTTTTGATCACTTTTTAACCATTTTTATTGGCGAAAAATGACAAATATGCTCAAAAAGAAACCGAGATGTTTCAAAGTCGGTTTTTTGCTGTTTTTTGGGGTGGGTGAAAATTTTTAAGTTATTGATTTTAAACAATTATTTTAGTTTTATTTCGCATAAGCTCTATTATGTTAATTTTAGGAAAAATTCATGATAAGACAAAATCTACAGCTGCTTTTGCATGTATAGATGTTGTATCAAAAAGAGGGACTGAGAATTTAATATCCCCGATAAGCATACAAATTTCTGTACATCCTAAGATAATTCCTTCTGCACCAGAAGATATTAGTTCTTCAACAATATCCATATATTTTTCTTGAGATTCTTTTTTTATGACTCCCAAACATAATTCATCATAAATAATATCGTGAACAATTTTTCTATTTGCTTTATTAGGAGTTATGACTTCAAGCCCTTTATCTTCTAGTCTGCTCTTATAAAAATCTTGCTCCATAGTAAAAGCGGTACCAAGCAAACCAATTTTTTAATATTTTGACTTAAAATTTCCGTAGCTGTTGTATCCGCAATATGAATAAATGGAATAGTAGTTGAATTCTCAATATAAGAAGCCACTTTATGCATCGTGTTTGTACAAAGCACAATACCATCAGCGCCTCCTTTTTCTAGCTGAATAGCTTTATCTTTTAAATAAAGTCCAGCTTCATCCCAGAGCCCCTTATGTTGTAACTCTTCAATTTCAGCAAAATCAACGCTGATAAGAACAACCTTGGCAGAATGTAATTTTCCTAGCTTCATTTGAACCATTTTATTGATTTGTTGATAGTAAAGATCTGTAGATTCCCAACTCATTCCGCCTAATAAACCAATTGTTTTCAAAGTTGTGCCTTTAAGAAATTAAAAAATCTAACTTATCAATATAATTAAAATTATCTAGTAAAAAATTGCTTATATTTAACATAATGGCGATTATGCGAAATATAAAG
>NZ_JBMXBO010000032.1:0-2382 GCF_049546925.1 Acinetobacter sp. AND/436 | reverse complement strand
TATCAGCCGCAAAGTGAAAAGCAGTTTGCCTATCAACCGGTCAAGACACTGTTTGAGCAATTAGAGCTGTCGGCCATGTATCAGCTATTTGCCCTGATTCACGAGCAACTGCCGCGCAAAGCCAGACTGCTGTTTGCTGCCGAAGATTATCGCGGTAAACAGGCACTGGTCTTAGAAGTCATGCAGCATATTCGCGAACGGGTTTAACTATTGTCATGAAATCTTGATCGTTTTTTCATCTGTCTTACATGTTCAGGCCACAGACTCAATCAGACAATTCCGATTAAAACACTGAGTCTCAGGGTAATTGCCAGATGAACGTATTGAATAAAAAAACCATATTATCAATAGCCTGTCTTTCTGTTTTTATGACAGCCTGCGGGGATAATGACCGTCATACTGCTGCACCGACGCCAGTAGTCGAGGGCAAAGCCGTTGAACTGAATATTCTGCATATCAATGACCATCACTCCCATTTAGATGAAGAGCACTGGAACTTTAGCCTGGCACAAGGGGCTGAGGAAGAAAATTATAGCGTCAGCCGGGGTGGTTTTGCCCGTGTCGCCGGTTTAATCAACCGTCTGGCAGAGGAATATCCGAATGTGATCAAACTACACAGTGGGGATGCGATTACTGGCGATCTATACTTTAACCTTTCTGAAGGTAAGGCCGATGCAGATGCCATGAATACGGTCTGCTTTGACAGTTTTGTGCTGGGTAACCATGAATTTGATGCCAAAGATGCAGGCCTACAGAAATTTATTAACTATCTGGATGCCGGTAACTGTGCCACATCAACCCGTATTGTATCGGCCAATGTGAATTTCGGCCCATCTTCGCCGCTGTATCAGACCCAGCGCATTGAAAAGTCTTTTATATTTGAACGTGACGGTGAAAAGTTTGCCATTATTGGCCTGACCATTGCTGATAAAACCAAAAATGCCTCTCAGCCGAACAGTGACACTACGTTTGCCAATGAAATTGAAGCGGCTCAACAGGAAATTGATCGCCTGAAAGCTCAGGGTATTCACAAGATTATCCTGCAAACCCATACCGGTTTTGCCCTGGATCAGCAACTGGCTGCGGCTTTAACTGATGTTGATGTAATTGTTGGCGGTGATTCACATACCTTATTAGGTCCGGACAGTTTAGAGGCGGTCGGCCTGAGTCCGAGTGGTGCGTATCCGACCCAAGCGCGAAATAAAGATGGTGATCTGGTCTGTATTGCCCAGGCCTGGCAGTACAGCTATGTAGTGGGTGATTTAAAGGTCAGGTTCAATCCGCAAGGTCAGGTGGAACAGTGTAGTGGTACACCGCACATTTTAGTGGGCGATGACTTTAAGCGTGAAAATACCGAGAGCAAACAGTTTGAAGCCTTAAATGCAACCGAACAGGCGGCGCTGCTGGAGCGTTTTAAAGCGGCGAATATTCCGATGCAGGTGGTCAGCCCATATACCGCGACCTTAAATGTGCTGCTGCCATATCAACAACAGAAACAGAATTTTGCCAGCACGGTGGTGGCTCAGGCAACCGATAACCTGTGTTTACGCCGTGTACCGGGGACGCAGCGCGATACCAGCCGTTCTAGTCTGGGCGATATCTGTAACCAGAATCCGCATGTCATTGCTCATGGCGGCGATATTCAGCAGATGATTGCCGAAGCCTTCTTGCAACAAGGTAAAGTGTACTTTGATGCCGATCTGTCATTCCAGAATGGTGGTGGGGTGCGTGTGGATGTCGCGGCAGGTCCAGTCACCGTAGAGAAAATCTATCAGGTACTGCCATTTAAAAATACACTGGTCCGTTTGGATATGACTGGTGCAGAAATTAAAGCCACGCTGGAAGATGCGATTAGCGGTGTGGTCGAGCAGAGAAATACCGGCAGTTATCCATATACTGGAGGTTTACGTTGGCAGGTAGATTTAACCCAGGCCAAAGGGCAGCGTATTAGCCAGCTGGAAGTGCGTAATGCAAGCGGTAGTTATGAAGCACTGGTCTTGGATCGAACCTATAAAGTGGTGACTATCGACTTCCTGGCCAATGGACAGGACTACTATAGCAGCATGAAAGAGGTGACAGGCGAGCGCCGTATGGATGTGGGCCTTGATTATGCCGAAGCGTTTTTACAATATGTGGAGCGTTTACCGGGAACAACCGGACAAAAAGCGCTCGGTAAATTGCCAACAGCGGATTACAGCACGCAGAAATTTACTGAATAAGATAAAAAGAAAGACAGCAAAAAATCCCGTTCGCGGGATTTTTTCTTTTGAATTGTGCAAAAAATAAGTGAAAAACCGGTTTTTTTAGCTGTTTCGTAGAAAAAAGATACATACGTGAAAAATAAAGTGAATTGGGGCTTGCAATGATTCTTAAATCCTCTAG
>NZ_JBMXBO010000031.1:0-3499 GCF_049546925.1 Acinetobacter sp. AND/436 | reverse complement strand
TATAAAGATCAATGGGATTGGGAGAGTCTTTCTAGAAATACATCCTTACCGTGGTCAATCGAACTCATCGAAAAATATAAAGATCAATGGGATTGGCTGGAGCTTTCTTGGAATGAGTCGATTCATTGGCCAAAATTATCGATAAATATGGTTGATGAGATCATGCAGTATAATCAATGACGGATTCAATAACGAAGTGAAACACATTTGTCATATTGGGAAGAATTATTAGAATATTTTTCAAAATTTAATAATCGTTTATATAACAATATAAGTCCAAAAAGTGATCATTGGCTTAATACTGGTTCTGGTATCTCAGGATGGTAAGCGTCCGCTGAACACACCTTATGAATTAAGGCTTATAGGATTGCTTGGTAAGGCTGTGTTAGCCGGATGCTTACAGAAGGAGGAGTTATGAAGTGCTTGAAGATCGATGATGGTAAAGGTTTTTTTTCTTTAGATGGCGAGTATTGGAAAGCTTTGGATGAAATCTCTAAAGAAGACATTCTAACCATTGTAAACAAATGCTTAGAGGACAGCTTTGAGATGGATAATCCTTCAGAGGTAAAAGTTCACAATAAAGCTCATGATATAATTTACAAAAATTTATATACAAAGTTTGTAGAACTAAATAGTCAGCGGACTAGATTCAAAGATGAAAGCGAGAGTTTATTTAAAGAATCTATGTCTAAGTATAGCTGATTTAGGTGATTTAAGGCTGGAGAGATAATCTACCCTAAAAATACAAGTTTTTTTATAGTAAAAAAAGAACCTGATTAAAATCAAGTTCTTTCTTTCATTTAAATACAATATTTACATATTGTACAAGTTAGAATGGCAGATCATCATCTAAATCAGCAGGTGCAGTGCTTGCCGGAGCCACTTGTGGTTTCGGTGCAAAATTTCCTGGATTATTATTTTGGTAACCACTACCACTAGGTTGCGGATTGCCATACGTATTATTGTTAGGCTGCTGATTGCCATACGTATTATTGTTAGGCTGCTGCTGATTACGGTTCATCCCATTTTGATTAGGATAACCACTGTAGTCACTAGATGGCTCATTTTGAGTCTTTGGAGATAACATTTCCATTGTAGTTGCATGGATCTCTGTTTGATATCTCTCTTGACCATTTTGATCAGTCCACTGTTGAGTGCGTAAAGATCCCTCAATATAAACTTTTGATCCCTTACGTAAATATTGCTGTGCAATTTCACCTAAACGATTAAAGATAACAATACGATGCCATTCCGTTTTCTCTTGTCTGTTGCCTTGTTTATCTACCCAACTCTCACTTGTAGCAATTGAGAACCTTGTAACGGAACCACCATTTTCAAACTGTTTTGTCTCTGGATCTCTACCTAGGCTGCCAATCAAAATGACCTTATTAACAGAACCTCTAGCCATCATAACCTCTTGAATTCAATATATTTAACTTAAAACCAACCAACAATAACTTACTATATAAGGTTATCAGCGATCCTTAAAACTTTCCGCAATGGAAATAATTTTAGAACATTCTATATCATTTTTCATTGTTTGAATTTGATCCTTAGCTTCCTTCAATCTTTCACTTCCAAAATACTTAACCTCAAAATTTTTTATTATATGATTCAATTTCTTATTTCCTCCAATTTTTTGATTTAACAAAGAAGTTACTATATACAAGTTTGTTTCAAGATTCTTTATACAATTTTCATCATTCTGATGAACTGTATTTTCTAAACTATCCTCTAATTCAGTAAATTGAGCCAATAATCGACTATTCTTTAGCTTGAGTTCTGTAATCTGTTTTGTTTTTTCTTCAATGATTTGCTTGGATGATTTTTTTTTCTCATTCTGTGGCTTGTTTGAAGCAATGTCTGCAATTTTTTTATCTAGCTCTTGTAGTAACTCAGCATGTATGTATGCTTTTGTCACACTATTTTTCGCATACAAAGTAGTCTGACCAACAGAAGAACCATCTTCAAATTTAGCATTGTTAATAATTTCTGCTTTGGTAATTTTCTTTCCACCAATATTTTGAAGTTGCTCAAGTGACTCTCTTATAGCCCTTTCAAATTTATCTTTACTGTTTGCCACAAATGATCCTACTCAAGTTATCCAATTTAATATATCCAAGTTTAATCCTTAACACTTCCCATAAAACTATGAGGTAACTTTCGATTTCTCAGCCAACTGAATGGAATTTAACATCTTCTCTGCTTGAGAAATAAATATTTTAGAACTTTCAACAAGTTTTTTATTTTTACTAGAATCAATAACATCTTGATGTAATTTGATTCTTCTCTCCCAGTGAGCTTTACGAGAGTTATCAATAGCAAAATTAGGACACTTTAAACATAAAGAGTCTGTTCTCTTTATTGGATCTAAGCCTATACCATCAGTCCGACATAAAGCTTTGTCTAATCCTTTATTATTGATGAAACAGTATCCATCTGAATGAG
Source organism: Acinetobacter sp. AND/436 (assembly GCF_049546925.1). Lineage (NCBI taxonomy): Bacteria > Pseudomonadati > Pseudomonadota > Gammaproteobacteria > Moraxellales > Moraxellaceae > Acinetobacter > Acinetobacter sp. AND/436. Next base: position 1,051 of record NZ_JBMXBO010000031.1, on the reverse strand, counting down.
CAACTACACGCATGTCATTGGTTTGAATAAATTCATCCACAAAATCAGCAATAGCTGTGGAGTCCAATAATTTTGATTTAGCTTGAATTAGTCTACTATACCTTTCAAGGGTTTCACTGATTTGTCCACTTAGTATAATTTTCCCTTGGAAAGCTCTATTTAATAGATCAAATGCTAAATCTTGCTCTGTCTCCCCCATAAACTGCCAAATGTCTTCATCATCCGTATATTTCTTTGTAAAAGCCGTACTATTATGTTTCAACATCAAGGATAATTCTTCCAAATCTCCTATCTCAAATCTCCAAGTCCACAACATTGCATATGCTCGTCTAAACATATGAGGTTTTAATTCTATTCTTTCAAATTTTGCTGATTCCGCAAAATGCCTTAAAATGACATATAGTCCATTTGTAGTAAGGTAAAAAGTTTTATCACCTTTTCCACTGTCTGAATGACCAAAAGGTAATTTTAGTAAGATTGTTTCATTTTTTGATTTTTCTCGATTATATGAAGCCAATTCTAAAATAACGCCAAGCGCGTCTTTAACTTCTTGAATAACAGCCCGTTCTGTTCGTTTTCCTGTTTGTGTTCCCGCAGTTTTTTTTTCTAACCCAATAAGAATATCAAGTTCAGTATTTAATAGCTCTAAAACATCAGCTTCTTTAGTAAGTGATAGTTCATGCTTTCGCTCAGCCAATAACATCAAAATGATTGTTACTGCCGCACCGTATAGAGCACGGACTTTACTTTGTAGTTCACTCGATTTAATACCTGTTAGCTTATAAAATTTCGCGTACATTGATCTATGATATATAGAACTATCTGCATGTATCTCCATATATTGTTTAAGTAAACTCAAAGTATATTCAGACTCTTTTACCAACTTAAGAGCATGATTTAATAAAGCAAAAATTTCTTGAGGATAAAGTGTAGGGGTATGTCCATTTTGAACTGAATAGGCTTTTGCTAACAAGTATATTTTTTTTGTTTTAAAAGGATTAAAGCTTAATGATTCTTTTAAATATTTCCTTAAAGAATAAATATGTGAAAT
>NZ_JBMXBO010000030.1:0-3897 GCF_049546925.1 Acinetobacter sp. AND/436 | reverse complement strand
CAGGAGCGAATGAAAATTGAAACGCGCGGCCAGCACTGAAAAGCTGCATAGATATGAAAAAAGTGGAGTCGTTGGAAGACCTGTCATTTCAGGGATGGCTTTTATTTTTCTGTCTTTTGCTTTCTAATGTGGCTCCCTGCAACTGTGGTAGAGAAGCAATAATGTCGGATCTGGCCTTAATTATGGCATTGCCGAGTGAATCCAAAGGTCTGTTTGAGCAGGCCGGCATCGAGGTGCATTACAGTGGTATTGGCAAGATCAATGCTGCCTTTAAAGCCTTTGAGGTGATTCAGAAAACTGGTTGTAAAACCCTGTTAAATTTAGGTACGGCCGGCAGCTCCTATTTTAATGCACATGAGCTGGTAGAAGTGACCCAGTTTGTGCAGCGTGATATGGATGTATCACCGTTGGGTTTTCAGGTCGGAGTGACGCCCATGGATGACGATCATCCGGCGGAAATTCATTTGCCGCAGCATTTTTCCCATTTACCGGCTGGTATTTGTGGCACCGGTGACAGCTTTGAAACTGGTACACCGAAAGTGGCCTGTAATCTGGTGGATATGGAAGGCTATGCGCTGGCCAAAGTCTGTAAAAAACTGGATGTACGGCTGATTTCCGTCAAATATATTACCGATGGCGCCAACGATACGGCACATCTGGACTGGGAAGAAAATCTGTTGCTGGGGGCGAAAAAATTATTGTCGTTATATCAGCAGAGTGGTTTTTAGTTCGGCGACCATAGCAAACTATGGTCGTATGCCAAAATCATGCTCAATCGTCGATTGATTCTGAGGGAGGTGCAGTATTCAGTTCTGGACGCGGCACAATACCATAAAGCATCAGATGCACGGTATGCTGGATAATGCGCTGCTGCATGCTGCGGTTGCGCAGGGTTTTGCCGGTGACCATTTCCATTTGCGTCGCGAAGTCTGCATAGTTCTGGGTCAGGGCCCAAATATTCAGAATCAGCAGTTCAGGGTCAATATCTTTGGAGATTTTGCCTTGTTCCTGCCAGTTGCTGATGACTTTGGCTTTACGCTTGACCAGTTTTTTCAGCGGACCTTTCAGGATGTCCAGAATATGCGGGGCACCCTGAATCACTTCCAGCGCAAACAGGCGTGAAGCTTTTGGCTGGGTGCGAGACACTTCAATCTTTTGCAATAAGTAGTTGGTGATCGCTTCTTCAGGTTCAAGCTCGGCTTCCAGCATTTGCAGTGGCGCCAGCCATTTCTGTAATACAGTGGTCAGCACTTCTACATATAACGCTTCTTTATTTTCATAGTAATAGAAAATATTCGACTTATGCATTTCTGCAATCTGAGCGATTTCATCTAAGCTCGCCCCATTAAAACCGTATAAGGAAAATACGTCGAGTGCTGCGTTCAGCAACTGATGTCGTTTTTGAGTACTCTTTTTTTGTTCCATTAGCAATTAAAAAACAATGAAAAGGGGGAATCACGAATTGTACGTCAAATCATCAGTTTTGTGCATCCTCGTCTATTGCAAATTATGATAAATGCAGCAGAATTTTGTAGATTAACTAATAATTTCCCCAGGATTGTTAAATTTAAGCCCTATAAAGCACACTTTTTGAGTCTGTTAAAAAATATAACTGAAGGCTTGATTTCAAAGATTTTTTATTCTTTTATTTTAAATCAAAATATAAGACATAGTTATAGAAATAATCCTGCATCTATTCGGGCCTATGTCACAAAAGTTTCATAAACCGAGATGAAGTTTTACCCTTAAATTGAGCCGGAATTTAAGGGTAAAGCTGCGGGGGCAGGCTCAGACCAAAATTAATCCTCATGTGGCCAAGACTGCATCTAGCACCTGCTGCTCCAGTTCGGCAAAGGCAATACTTTTTTGCCGCGGGCGCGGTAAATTGACCTGAAAGGTTTTGGCAATATGACCACGATCGAGCAGAATAATCCGGTCGGCCAGCTGTACCGCTTCACTGACATCATGGGTGACTAAAATGGCAGTAAAGCCCTGTTCGGTCCAGAGCCGTTCAATCAGCTTCTGCATTTCCAGACGGGTCAGGGCATCCAGTGCACCTAAAGGTTCATCCAGCAATAAAATCCGCGGTTGATGCGACAGGGCACGTACCAACGCGGTACGTTGTCGTTGACCGCCAGACAGTTGCGAGGGCCATAGCCCGGCTTTGTCTTTCAGACCGACTTTTTCCAGCAGGGCGCTGGCATGTGCGTACTGGTCTTTGCCCAGACCAAGCTGTACATTCTGCTCGATGCTGCGCCATGGCAGCAGACGCGGGTCCTGAAACATCACCCGGATATCATCCGAGGTAATGCCTTCGCGGATATGCCGTGCCGACTTAAATTTGATTTCGCCGTAGCTTGGTTTTTCCAGATCGGCAATTAAACGCAGCAGGGTGCTTTTGCCACAGCCACTGCGTCCGACAATGGCCAGAAATTCGCCCGGCTGAATATGCAGATCCAGGTCTTGCAGCACTTTCACCGAACCATAAAACTTGTGTAACTGTTCAATCAGGATTTCCGCACCTGCCACCGCCTGCGGCTGAATATCCGGATTGCTGCGCAGTTTCGAACTGCTGTGCTCGGTATGCAAGCCGGCAATTAAATTACTCATCTTCGCTTACTCCTTATTTCTGGTAGCCGGCATGCCAGCGCAGTAAATAGCGTTCCAAAGCCACAGCCAGCACATCGGCCAGTTTACCCAGCAGGGCATACAGCAGGATGCCAACCAGCACGATATCGGTCTGTAAAAACTCACGCGCGTTCATAGTCATATAGCCAATCCCGGATTGGGCGGAGATGGTTTCGGCGACAATTAGCAGCACCCAGACCAGACCTAAAGAAAAGCGCAGACCGACCAGAATTGAAGGCATTGCACCCGGCAAGATAATTTCCTTATACAGTTGCCAGCGGCTCAGGCCGTAGCTTTTGCCCATTTCAATCAGCTGTGGATCGACCGAGCGAATGCCATGATAGGTATTAATGTAAATGGGAAAGAACACGCCAATCGCAACCAGAAATAATTTGGCTGTTTCATCAATCCCGAACCAGAGAATCACCAGCGGAATCAGCGCCAAAGCCGGAATATTACGAATCATCTGCAAGGTGGTATCCAGCAGGGTCGAGGCGGTTTTGGAGGAGCCATTTAACAGGCCAAGCAGCAGGCCCAAACCACCGCCAATCAACAAGCCGAGGAGGGCACGTCCGGCACTGACCTGAACGTGCTGCCACAGCTCGCCACTGACCAGTAAGCCCCAGAAGGCACTAACCACTGCCGTTGGTGCCGGTAAAATCCGGCTTTCCAGCAGGCCGGTACTTGAGGCCAGTTGCCAGAAAGCAATCAGTAATAATGGCACCAGCCAGGGCAGCATCCGCTGCCCAAATGATGTTCCACGTGAAACTTTGGCCTCTGCCAGCTGCTCTAGGGAAATGGTTTTACTCATCAGGCCGGCTCCTTCAGCTGTTTGCTCGCCTGGCTGTCTGCGGCGACATAGTTATTCGCAACAATTTCCCCAAAAGGACCGGTCAAATTCGGTTGTGCCAGTTTCTTGCGGGTTTCCAGCGGCAACAGCGGGAACACCAGTTCGGCAAAACGGATGGATTCTTCCAGATGCGGATAGCCGGAGAAAATAAAGGTGCTAATACCCAGGTCGGCATATTCCTGAATACGGGCCGCCACTGTTTCAGGGTCACCGACCAGTGCCGTACCGGCTCCACCACGTACCAGGCCTACGCCTGCCCAAAGATTTGGGGAGACTTCCAGTTTGCTGCGATCGCCATTGTGCAGTTCAGCCATACGGCGCTGACCGACGGAATCCATCGCTTTAAACTTGGCCTGTGCTGCGGCAATGGTGGCATCATCGACATACTGGATCAGCGCGTTGGCTGCTTGCCAGGCTTC
>NZ_JBMXBO010000003.1:0-271002 GCF_049546925.1 Acinetobacter sp. AND/436 | reverse complement strand
TCAAGCAGAGTCCTTTTTTCATGTTTCGCTTTTAAATCAAGTGAAACCTGAAGGATCAACTCATCTCTCAGCGCAGATAATGTCCGGATTATTTAAAGAAATAACCGGTTTCTGGCGAGCTGGCATTGGCCATACGTTTACGCGGCATCCGGCCTGCCAGATAAGCTTCACGGCCCGCTTCCACTGCTTTGCGCATTGCCGAAGCCATCAAGACCGGATTTTGCGCTGCTGCAATTGCAGTATTCATTAACACACCATCACAGCCCAGTTCCATGGCAATTGCTGCATCGCTGGCAGTGCCGACACCCGCATCGACCAGTACCGGTACTTTGGCATTTTCTTTAATAATAGAAATGGTATGCGGGTTTAAAATTCCCAGCCCTGAACCAATTAAGCTGCCTAAAGGCATAATTGCCACACAGCCCATGCTTTCCAGTTCTTGTGCCACAATCGGATCATCCGAGGTATAGACCATAATCTCGAAACCATCATCAATAAGCGTGCGCGCTGCCTTTAAGGTTTCGGTGATGTTTGGATACAGGGTTTTTTCATCGCCCAGTACTTCCAGTTTTACCAGATTGTGACCATCGAGCAGTTCGCGCGCCAGCATACAGGTACGCACTGCACTGTTGGCATCAAAACAGCCGGCTGTATTTGGCAAAATGGTATATTTTTCTGGTGGAATCACAGACAGCAAATTTGGCTGATCGGGATGCTGACCAATATTCACGCGACGAATAGCAACGGTCACAATTTCCGCACCACTGGCCTGAATGGCCAGATCTGTTTCCTGCAAATCTTTATATTTTCCCGTGCCCACCAGCAAGCGCGAGTTAAAAGTGCGTGAACCGATTTTAAGTAGGGTGTCTTCCATACGTGCTCCGTCTTAGCCGCCGCCAACGGCATGAATAATTTCAATGCGGTCTTGATCATGAATAGGGGTGCTTTCCAGTCGGCTTTTCGGCACAATCATCTCGTTTTGTTCTACCGCAAAACGTTTGCCTTCCAACGCCAGTTGTTGCACCAGTTCTAGTAAATTATGGCACTGTGTCTGTTGTAATTCGCCGTTTAAATAAATGTGCATACCTGCAGTTTCCTAGCTGTTCCGTTCCCGAATTATCGGGCATATTTCATGGCATTCCAGGCCAGTACCAGCCAGCCGGCAATCATTAGCGCACCGCCAATTGGGGTAATGGCCCCCAGACCGCGCGGCAAACCTAGCGCCATCACATACAATGAGCCACAGAAAAACACAATCCCGACCTGAATCAGCAGGAAGCTGGCTTTAATGGGAAATTGAGTCATGACTTTGGCCAGAATCGCCAGTGCCAATAATCCGAGGGCATGATAGAAAAAATAATCAGTCGCTGTTTGCCACCACGCCAGTTGAGCTTCTGTTGCGCGTGCTTTTAAGCCATGTGCCCCAAATGCACCTAACATCACCGCAAGTGCTAAATTAAGGGCAGAAATTGCAATCCACATAGCAAGAATGACCTGAGTAAATTTGCGCTCAACCTTAACATTTTTCCGGGCAACGAGAAAGTGAAAAACTTTCACCCTGAAATGTGGTATTGAATCCAGCTTTTTGATTTTAGGGGGGAAGAAAATGGATTTCTTTAAGATCATCGCCCGGTTTCAGCAAGCACAGACAGCAAAAAAGGGCAGATCGCCCTTTTTTAACTTTAGCACTCTGGAATCATCACTTAGTTAGATGACATTGCCACTTTAATTTTTTCCATGGCATTTTTTTCAAGCTGGCGAATACGCTCCGCAGAAACATTATATTCAGCTGCTAGTTCATGCAGGGTCGATTTATCATCATCTAACCAGCGACGCTGCAAGATATTACGCGAACGGTCATCCAGCTGCTCCATGGCTTCATGCAGGGCAGAGGTACTTTGTGCCTCATAATCTTCATCTTCGACCAGACGGGCCGGATCGTAACGGTTATCTTCTAAATAAAGCGCCGGCGCAACATGGGTAGTGTTTTCACTTTCATCATCATTTTGCGCTTCGAAAGCCGCGTCATAAGCGGTCAGACGGCCTTCCATTTCCAGGACCTGTTCCGGAGTGACATTCAGGTCGTTGGCAATCGATTTGGCTTCTTCCAGCGTCAGTTTTTTGCTGGATTTTTTCAGGCTGCGTAAATTAAAGAACAGTTTACGCTGTGCCTTGGTGGTGGCAATTTTAACAATACGCCAGTTACGGATCACGTATTCGTGAATCTCGGCTTTAATCCAGTGCACGGCAAATGACACCAGACGCACGCCCATATTCGGGTCGAAGCGTTTCACGGCCTTCATTAGACCGAGGTTGCCTTCCTGAATCAGGTCGCCTTGTGGCAAACCATAACCTGCATAACTACGCGCAATATGGACTACAAATCGCAAATGCGACATGACCAGCATTTTTGCTGCATCTAAATCTTGATCATAATAATAACGTTCAGCTAACTCTTTTTCTTGTTCAGCCGTTAAAATAGGAATTTGATTGACGGTACTAATATAAGCACCGAGATTTACGCCTGGCGCAGATAATGACAGGGGCATCAACTGATTGCGGCTGTCACTCATGAGTTCTCCTTATAGGATCGGTGGGTCGTATTACCTGTAAATTTCATCTTAATACCAATATCCTTGCAAATTAAGGAAAAAAGGTAGAGAAATGTAAAGTTTTATGCCAATGCATGCTGTTTACTTTAATTGAAAATTATTTAATTTCAATAAAGTAATGAAACTCATTGGCAGAAATTTGTGTCAATTCACAGCCGTACTGGTGAATCTGACAATAGCGGCTGACATCTTGCTGACTATGCGGGTCAGAGGACTTGAGCAGAAAGTGTCCGGCGCCGGTTTTTTTTAAAGCGCGTTTTAGCATCAGTAAGGGCATGGGGCAGGGTTGTCCCATCGCATCAATGATGATCATTTCATCGACAGAGTTGTCCATAATCTGCTTCAATCGGGTCTTTAAAAAAGGACTCAAAATATTAGCAAATTTGGTGCCAAATCTAAAGTTTATTTGCGGTTTTTATCAAAATATAACATTGAAAAATCTTGAATTAACTCTGTCGAAAAAAGCATGAATTCTGAATAAGATAAATCAAAAAAAATCTATTATTTGTCATAAACCCGTGTTAAGCTCGATGCGTATTTAGGATTTGAGATAGGCAGTTGTTGTTTGTCGCCCTATTACAAATTGGATGTAACCGGGATTTTGTTAATAGTTATACAGAATGATTACAAGCTTAGAAATAAAAATATTTTTAAACTTTGTTTACTCTGCTGTTTGCAACACCGGGTGGTCCTTCTTTTTAATCAATGAGGATTAACTTATGACAGCTCGTGAACAAGGCGTAGTTAAATGGTTCAACGACACTAAAGGTTTTGGCTTTATTCAACGTAACGGCGGCGACGATGTATTCGTTCACTTCCGTGCGATTCAAGGCGAAGGCCACCGTTCACTTCGTGACGGTCAACGTGTTGAGTTCAGCGTAGTTAAAGGTCAAAAAGGCTTCCAAGCGGAAGAAGTACAACCTTTAGACTAATCGTTGGATTAATCTGAAAAACGCTCCATCTATTGGGGCGTTTTTTGTTTATAATATGATACGTTTTTGTGATTAATAAGTTAGAGCACATTTTTATGTCATCTGGTTTTGAAACCTTAAATTTACATCCGAAACTGAGACAAGCTATTGCGGCCTTAGGTTTTAAGGAAATGACGCCCATTCAGCAAAAGGTTTTAAAATTTACTTTGGCTGGACATGATGCCATTGGTCGCGCCCAGACCGGTACCGGCAAAACCGCTGCCTTCCTCATTAGCGTAATCAATGACTTATTGAATAATCCGGTGAAAGAGCAGCGTTTCCGTGGTGAGCCGCGTGCCCTGATTCTGGCACCGACCCGTGAACTGGCCTTACAGATTGAAAGCGATGCCAAAGAGCTGGTGAAGTTTACCGACCTACATGTAGTGACCTTGTTGGGCGGTGTCGATTTTGACAAGCAAAAAGCGCAGCTGGATAAAAACTTTGTCGACATTATGGTCGCGACCCCGGGTCGTCTGATTGACTTTGTCGAGCAAAAAGAAGTCTGGCTGGATCAGCTGGAATTTCTGGTGATTGATGAAGCCGACCGTTTACTGGATATGGGCTTTATTCCATCGGTAAAACGGATTGTGCGTTTTTCACCGCGTAAAGAGCAGCGCCAGACTTTAATGTTCTCAGCCACTTTTAGCTATGATGTGCTGAATCTGGCCCAGCAATGGTTATTTGAACCGGTGACTGTCGAAATTGAACCGGAAAAGAAAACCAATGCCGATGTCGAGCAGCGCGTATATATGGTGTCGAATTCAGACAAATATAAACTGCTGCAAGATATTTTGCGCGACGAGCCGATTGAAAAAGTCATGATCTTTGCCAACCGCCGCGATCAGGTGCGCCGTCTGTATGACCATCTGAAACGTGATGGCTATAAAGTGGTGATGCTATCTGGTGAAATTGCCCAGGATAAACGCCTGAAAATGCTGGACCAGTTTAAAAATGGCAAGCACAACATCATGATTGCCACCGATGTTGCCGGACGCGGCATTCACGTCGATGGTGTATCGCATGTGGTGAACTTTACCTTGCCAGAACAGTCAGATGACTATGTACACCGTATTGGTCGTACCGGTCGTGCTGGTACGCGTGGAGTGAGTATCAGTTTCCTGGCCGAAGATGATGCCTTCTATTTGCCAGAAATTGAAAAAGCCATCGGGCAAAAACTGCCATTAACCCGTTTAGATGGTTATTGCTAGACTTTACTATGTCGTGTTGTTGCTGAGGCAGCTACCCGCATCAAAATGAAAAAATGGATCAGCTCCAAAGGACCTGATCCATTTTTTATTGCATCTTTTGATTACGTTCAGATTAGTTGGCCTGACAGCGGAAGGTGAGTACGGTCTGATAATCATCATCCTGTGCCAGCTGGGCATTACGACCCGAGATGGTGCCGAGCACAGTCGCGGCAGCCTGAATCATCTGTCCGGTCTGTTCATCGACCACGCCTTTTAAAGCGCCGTTATAAGTGGTCTGTTCATCGACCACCACCGGTGTAGCGCGGCTACCACAGGTTTTGTTGGCCGCACTAATCGCATTGTTTTTGGAGATGATATTGCTTTTACCTAAACCGGTGACTTCGTACTGATTATTTTCTTTCTGAATTGCCAGCGAAGAGGTCGGGTTTGAAGCACAGGCGGTCAAAAATAGCGCAGCGGTGGCTGCAGCACTTAAACCAATCAGCTTGTTCATGTGTGGTCCCCATATTTTATTTGTTGAATCAGTCATCTATCTAAACATATCTGCACTTTTAGAGTTTGTAGAAGCTGTAAAGAAATGCAGTTTTATATAGTGGCTCTGTGACAGACAAGCCGGCCATTAAAACTCAGGATTTATACAAATAACCCAACGCAAATAGAGTAAATTCTGTGGTTTATGCTAATCTTGAGGCAGATTTTATAGATAGATATAAGCCAATGACGGATACAATGGAAGCTACGGTTCATCAGAATATTCATCAACGTCAGTCGATTGGGCATCTGGTCGAGCCGGCACCGAATGCAGCGCAGCTGGAGCGTGCCTTTCAGGCAGCCTTGACCGCGCCTGATCATCATCGTTTAAAACCGACCCGTTTTGTGGTGATTCCGGCAGAGCGCCGCGAAGCTTTTGGCGAGTTGCTGGTACAGGCTCTGGCCGATTTAGGCCAGACCGATGCGGTGCAGCTGGAACGTGTGAAACATCATCCTTTCCGGGCGCCATTACTGGTGCTGGCACTGACCAAATTCCAGCCGCATCCTAAAGTTCCGGATTTTGAGCAGACCTTAAGTACCGGGGCGGCGGTACAGAATTTCCTGCTGTCTTTACAGGCACAAGGCTTTGCCAGCATGTGGCGCAGTGGTGCTGTAGTGGAATCAAAATTATTGAAAAAAGCTTTGAAATTAAATGAAGATGATTTAATTTCAGGCATCATCTATATTGGAACTGCCGCAAAAGCGATTGCGCCGCGTGCGGACATTCAGACTGACGCCTATGTCAGTTACTGGACGGAATAAGCATCGCATACGGCTGAGGATATAAAAATAATGTCAGAATTGAATTTTGCCAGTCTGGTAGAACCGGTCAATATTGATCAGAAAACCGCATTAAGAATTACCGTCTTGGGTGGGGGCAGTTTTGGTACCGCAATGGCCAATACCGCGGTGCGTAACGGCTGCGATACCATGATCTGGATTCGGGATGAAGCCACCGCTGAAGAAATTAACCGCACTCATATCAATAAACGCTATTTGCCAGATTTTCCTTTAGAGCCGGGTTTAAAAGCAGTATCGGATCTGGAACTGGCGGTGCGCGACCGCGATATTATTTTGGTCGCCATTCCAAGTCATTCTTTTCGTGATGTGCTGAAGCAGATTAAGCCGTTTATTACTTCACAAGCGGTGGTATCCCTGACCAAGGGCATTGAGGCCAAAACCTTCTGCTTTATGAGCGATATTATTCGTGCCGAATTGCCAGAAGTGCCGTATGGCGTGCTGTCTGGCCCGAACCTGGCCAAAGAAATTGTAGCCGGGCAGCCCGCCGGAACCGTGATTGCCAGCCAGTCAGAACTGGTGCGTTATGCGGTGCAGCAGGCACTGCACAGTGCTTTATTCCGTGTATTCGGTAGTGATGATGTACACGGGGTGGAACTTGGTGGGGCGTTAAAAAATATTTATGCCGTGGCCATGGGCATGGCTGCCGCGTATAACGTCGGTGAAAATACCAAGAGTATGATTTTAACCCGTGCCCTGGCTGAAATGAGCCGTTTTGCGGTCAAGCTGGGCGCCAACCCGCTGACGTTCCTTGGTTTGTCGGGTGTCGGTGATTTATTTGCCACCTGTAGCAGTCCATTGAGTCGTAATTATCAGGTGGGGTATGCACTGGGCAAAGGTAAAACCCTGGAACAGGCCACACAGGAACTGGGCCAGACTGCAGAAGGGATTAATACCATTGTGCAGGTCAAAGCACGTTCTGAAGAGCTGGATGTGTATATGCCAATTACCAGCGCCTTGTATGATGTGATTTATGAAGGACAGCCGCCGCTGACGATTGCACTGGCACTCATGAAAAATGGCCATCGTAGTGATGTAGAGTTTGTATTGCCGCATCATGAGGTATAAATTGGTTAAAATATGACAGTTTGATGAACCGAACTGTCATATTTACTGCTTATAATGCGGACAAAATGAAATAAGGAAATGTATATGCAATTGACCCTAGTGCGTCATGGTGAAGCTTCACCACCCGTGCATGGTAATGATATTAAACGTCCCCTGACCGAACGTGGGCATACCCAGGCACAGCAAACGGCAGAGTATTTAAAAGATCTGATCCGTCCGGATGTGTTTGTGGTTAGTCCGCTGTTACGTGCCCAGGAAACGCTGGCGCATATCCAGACCTATTTTAAAGATGTGCCTGTGGTGATCTGCAATACCATTAAACCGGATGATGATGCGACTCAGGCTATTGAGTGGTTATCGCATTTGCCTTATGAATCAATTGCCGTGGTGTGTCATATGAATGTGGTGGCCCATATTGCAGAGCAGTTAACCGGGGAATCTTTCCATCCTTATGCGCTGGCAGAAGCGCGTATTTATGAGCAGGCGGTCATTGCTGCAGGTTTATCGACACAAATAAAAAGTTTTATTCCAGACGCATAACAACACACTTTATTTCATGGCAGTACAATAACAATGTTGCAAATATGGATGCCGGAAGCCAATGGGGTTTGGCAATGGTCGAGCGGGGAGTACTGGGTTCAGGCTAATACCCTGGAAGACCTGATTCAGGCGATACAGCTTCATCAGGGTGAAGAAGCAGTGGTGTATTTTCCGAGCCGGGATATACAGATGCTGCAACAGCAGATGAGCAAGGCCCAATACAAGCAGCTGGGGCCAGACGGAATTAAATTCCTGCTAGAAGAATTTGTGGTATTGCCAATTGATGCCATGAAAGTGCTGCATCATTTTCAGCAGCCGGACCGCCTAACTTTACTTGGTGTGGGGCAAAGCCATGTCGAAACCTTGCAACATGCTTTGGCGCTATTGCCGGTCAAAGTCACGGCCTTATTGCCAGACTTTTTATTGCTGCCAGTGCCTGAGCCTGATCATATTGTGCTGGCCAATGTCTGTGGCCGGTTGCTGGTACGTGAAAATGAATATCTGGGCAGCTCGGTCGATGATCTGGCTTTATTTCTGGATTATCAGGCGCCTGAACAGCGTTATCAGATCAGTAATTTTACCGCCGAACAGATGCACAGTATTGAGGCTATCAGCACGCATGAGCAGTTAAGCTCTTTCCATTATGAAGTGCCGGTGCTGAAAAAAGTCAAACAGCATCCTTTTAATATTTTACCCAAAGCCAAAAGTGAATCGGGCATTTCGGGTTACTGGAAAGCCTGTGCTGCGGTATTTTTGGGGATTCTGGTGGTGCAGTTCAGTTATGATGCCACGCGCTGGTATCAGTATAAAAAAGTTGCGAATCAGACCGCGGTGCAGGCGATTGATCAGTTTAAATACTGGTTTGGGCAAAACTATCCGGTCACCGAGCAAAATATTAAAAGCCAGTTTGAATATCAGTTAAAACAAAGCCAGACTGCCGATACCCAGGCCTTACAGCTGCTCAGTCGGATCGGGCCGGTATTGATGCAGAATCAGATTGTGGCCAGACGGGTCAATTATGATCTGTCCAGTCTGAATATGGAATTACAGGCCAGCTCTGCAGCCAGCTTGCAGGCATTGACCCAGCAATTAAACCAGCTGGGCTTTAAAGTCGAGCTGGGTAATATTCAACCGGCCGCCAACGGCGCAATCGGACTGGTGAAAGTACAATAATGAAAGCAGTAGAAAAAATTCAGCAGCGTTGGGATCAGTCGCTGGAAAAATTAAATGACTATTTAGATACGCTGAGCTTGCGTGAACGGATCATGGTGATTTTTACCGGTATTTTTGTACTGGTAGCCGCCATCGGATCGGCGCTGTGGTATATGCACGGCGCAGCAGATCAGCAGCAAAAACGGCTCAATACCTTAAAAGATCTGGTGGTGTGGATGCAAAGCAACGCCGTGACCATGAAGCCGGCCGGGGATGTACAGCTCAGCAGTCTGGAAAAAGTACAGCGCGTGGCACAGCAGCAGGGTTTATCGGTTGCATCGCAGCAGTCGGGTGAAAAAATTCAAATTGTAAGCAGTCATGCACAATATTCTGTGCTGGCCAATTTCCTGACCCAGCTGGCACAAATGGGATTAAGCATTGAAAAAATGGAATTAATTTCCGATGCCGGGCAGATTAAATTAACGGCGACAGTGCAATAACCGGTAAAAATAAACAATGGTCAAGCATGGTGTTTTCAACAATCTGGGCCTATAATAGGCCGACTTAAAAAGCCGTAGACTTTTGCCGATATGTTGTATTCTCTTGCCCGCCCTTTGTTGTTTTCTTTGGCACCGGAGCGTGCACATGAGCTCACATTATCTTTATTAAAATCAGGTCATAAAATGGGCCTGATGCGTCAGCAGGTGGCAGCAAAACCAGTCACCTGTATGGGTATTGAATTCCCGAATCCGGTGGGTCTGGCTGCAGGCCTGGACAAAAATGGTGCCTATATTGATGCGCTGGCCGCTTTAGGTTTTGGTTTTATTGAAATTGGTACCATCACCCCGCGTCCGCAAGCCGGTAATCCACATCCGCGTCTGTTCCGTTTACCGCAGGCCAAAGCCATTATTAACCGCATGGGTTTTAATAATGATGGCGTCGATAAGCTGATTGAAAACGTCAAGGCCGCCAAATTTAAAGGCGTACTGGGGATTAATATTGGTAAAAATGCCGATACTCCGGTAGAAAAAGCGGTTGATGATTATCTGATCTGTTTAGAAAAAGTTTATAATTACGCCTCTTATATTACGGTCAATATCTCATCACCAAACACCAAGAATTTGCGTAGTCTGCAAAGCGGCGATGCCCTGACCGAGCTGTTGCAAACCTTGAAACAGCGTCAGTTGGCGTTGGCCGAAGAGCATCAGCATTATGTACCGTTGGTGCTGAAAGTCGCGCCAGATCTAGAACCGTCCGATATTGAATTTATTGCCCAGCAATTACTGCAATTTAAAATTGATGGTTTAATTGTGACCAATACCACCTTGTCTCGTGAAGGGGTAGAGAATTTGCCACATGGCGATGAAGCCGGTGGTTTATCGGGTGCGCCAGTATTTGAAAAGAGTACCGCGTGTCTGGCAGCCTTTGCCAAAACCTTAGAGGGCAAAATTCCTTTAATTGGTGTTGGTGGTATTCTTTCAGGTGAGCAGGCAGTTGCGAAACGCAATGCCGGTGCAACTTTGGTACAAGTGTATAGCGGTTTGGTCTATACTGGCCCGGAACTTGTGAAAGATTGTGTAGACGCACTTTAAAGTCATGAACGCCATCGATATCTTTATACTGATTATTCTGCTCATTGGAGGGCTTAACGGTTTGCGTCAAGGATTTATTAAAGCCTTTGCGAACTTGGTCGGTTGGATTTTTGCCCTGATTGTGGCGGCAAAATATGCTTCCGTTCTAGCGCCTTCAATGACCGCTCTCAGTGCTGATCCGGTGGTTCAGAAAATTGCGGCCTTTGCTTTTATTGTGTTGGTGATTGTGGTGCTGACCTGGATGGTGAGCGCATTATTAAACCGCATCTTGAAATCGCTGAAACTGGGCCCATTAAATCGTTTAGCCGGTGGTGCGTTTGGTACCCTCAAAGGTCTGCTGATTGTGCTAATTGCCATTCAGGGCATTGGGCCGTGGGTCGAAAGTTCGCCGCACTGGAAACAGTCTAAATTTATTCAAACCCTTTTACCTTATGCGCCTTGGGCCACACAAATGTCCAAAGATGCCGCCAATGAGGCTTTACAGCACATCAAATCAGAAGATGCTCCGAAATCTTCTGGTTCTTCATCTGAACCTGAACGAAAGGGCGCAGATGAGTCAACGAATAATCCTTTTTATTAATCCTAGCTGGTCTGCGAGGTTGCTATGTGTGGAGTAGTTGGTATAGCTGGTAAATCACCTGTTAACCAAATGTTGTTTGATGCATTAACGATGTTACAACATCGGGGACAAGATGCAGCTGGGATTGTCACTTGCCATGAA
This sequence comes from Acinetobacter sp. AND/436, assembly GCF_049546925.1. Taxonomy (NCBI): domain Bacteria; kingdom Pseudomonadati; phylum Pseudomonadota; class Gammaproteobacteria; order Moraxellales; family Moraxellaceae; genus Acinetobacter; species Acinetobacter sp. AND/436. The sequence goes on along the minus strand of NZ_JBMXBO010000003.1, from coordinate 259,809 downwards.
GGTCGCTTGTTCTTGCGTAAAGACAACGGCATGGTACGTGATGTATTCCATACCCGTCACATGCGTGCCTTGCTGGGCAACTACGGGATTGGTCATGTGCGTTATCCGACGGCAGGTTCATCTAGCAGTGCAGAAGCGCAGCCGTTTTATGTGAACTCGCCGTACGGTATTACGCTGGCGCATAACGGTAATCTGACCAATGCCGAAGAAATTCATGAAGACCTGTTCAAGACTGATTTACGTCACATGAATACCGATTCAGATTCAGAAGTACTGTTAAACGTTTTTGCCCATGAATTACAAAAACGCGGCAAGCTGGAGCCGGCAGCAGAAGATATCTTCCATGCGGTAACGCGTGTGCATGAGCGTTGTAAAGGGGCTTATGGCGTGGTGGCCATGGTGACCGGTCAAGGGATTGTGGGCTTCCGTGACCCGCATGGGATTCGTCCGTTAATTTACGGTTCGCGTGAAACCGATGAAGGCATGGAATACATCATTGCCTCTGAATCGGTGGCAATTACGGCACTGGGCTTTAAAGTCGAGCGTGACCTGGCACCAGGTGAAGCCATCTTCATTGACTCTAACGGCCAGATGTTTACCCAGCAGTGTGCGGCGCAATCTGAATATCATCCATGTATTTTTGAATATGTGTATTTCGCGCGTCCAGATGCGACCATTGATGGTATTTCGGTATACAAAGCTCGTTTAAAAATGGGTGAGAAGCTGGCGCAAAAAATCCTGCGTGAATGGGGTGAGGAACACGATATTGATGTCGTGATTCCAATTCCAGATACTTCGCGTACTTCGGCCTTGGAACTGGCCAACACCTTAGGTGTTAAATTCCGTGAAGGCTTTATGAAAAACCGTTATATCGGTCGTACCTTCATTATGCCAGGTCAGCAGCAGCGTAAAAAATCGGTACGTCAAAAGCTGAACCCGGTTGAGCTGGAATTTAAAGGCAAGAATGTGTTACTGGTAGATGACTCGATTGTGCGTGGTACCACCTGTAACGAAATTATCCAGATGGCACGTGACGCTGGTGCCAAACGCGTATTCTTCGCTTCAGCGGCACCGATGGTGAAATATCCAAACGTGTATGGTATTGATATGCCGGCTAAATCTGAGTTGATCGCCTCTAGCCGTAGCGTCGAAGAAATTCGTGAAATTATTGGTGCTGACCGTCTGATTTTCCAGGATCTGGAAGATTTGAAAGCTGCAGTACGTACCCATAAAGTGCCAGAAGTGAATGATTTCGATTGCTCGGTGTTTGATGGGGTTTATGTTGCTGGCGGTATTGATGAAGCCTATCTGGATAATCTTCAGCAAAAACGCAGTGATACAGCCAAAAAGAAAAAAGACAATTATATCGATGTGAATATTGATGCTGCATCGGTGGATTTGACCGGTTTGAAAGAAGAATAATTCTTGTAAAACTGGCAGGAAAAGCGGGAAATTCCCGCTTTTTTCATTTATGATGTCGCCTAAAGACAATGTAATTTAAGGAAATTTACATTGAAAGATGTAGGTTACTACTTTATTAAAAACAAGAATATGATGTGGTCTGCAAGCCTGTGTCTGCTTGCGGTCATCCTGACCATTTTTATTTTAAATACTGTACTGGGTTTGCTGGTGCATTATATTGATGCTTCGCAGTCCATCTACTGGCATAGCTTGAGTCCTTATCTAGTAGCCGTGTTGCTGTCTTTAATGGGTATTTCTATTGCCATTGAATTATATATTTTCCGTTCTGGCGGCCACTCACTGGCCAAGCAGCTGTGTGCACGTCGTTTAAGCCTGATTGAAAGCACGCCGGAAGAAAGTGTTGCCTTAAAAATTACCGAACAGCTGGCCGATACCTTCGCGATTGATACCCCGGCGCTGTATGTCCTGCCGGATGAAGTCGGGGTAAATGCACTGACCGCCGGTTTTTATCCACGCGATATTGCGATTATTCTGACCTGGGGCGCCTTGCAAAACCTGGATGAGCAGGAACTGTATGGCTTGCTCAGTCATGAGTTTCATCAAATTTTAAGTGGTGAAACTGCGGAAAATACCAAGCTGAAAATTCTCTACAGCAGCCTGACCACGTTTAGCCAGTGGGGCAGTAAAGTGGCCAAACTCGGCTTTGGCAAGCAGTATTACAACACCGCTTATGCACCTGCCACGCCTTTTGTTGCACTGGGCGGCATGATCTGGCTGATTGGCAGCTTAGGCATGCTGATTACCCGTTTTATTAAATATTTAAACCTGAGCGGGCGTACCTTTAAAAACGACCTGAAAACCAAACGTTTAATCCAGAACAATGCCAATATTCAAACCCTGCTCAGGATTTATGTGCACCATGCCGGTTCACAAATTCACAGTGAATATTCGGAATCAATTGCGCATATGTGTTTTGCCAACTCGCTGAGTCCGCAAAGCTGGTTGAATATCCATCCGAGTATTGATGCGCGGATTTATGAGTTAAATCCGGCACTGGTGCAGGATCTACAACTGGAAAACCTGAAAAAGCTGCGCAGCCAGCCCTGGTTTGGTCTGTTTCGTTCACTGGAAGAGGTCAATGGTGAATATTATGCGCCGTGGAGTTCGCCGCAACCTTTGCCTTTATTGCGATTATCCCCGATTAGCTTTGCCATTAAAGATGCAATCAAGCCGCTGAAACCGGAAATCCGCCGTAATATGCCGCGTCCGGAACTGATCCAGCGTGCCTTGCAGACGGCCACTGGTTCGCGTGAGGTGATGATGGCAATTTTAATGATTCGCCAATACCGCGAATTTATTCCGCCTGAAGTAGAAGTCAGCCGTGCCATTGTCGATGCCTTGTTAAATCTGGATGGTCGGGTGCATATCTCCATTTTTCTGGAAGCCTGCCAGAATATTGGCGGTATGCCGGCCAGTATCGCGCGGCAGTTTTTGACCAAGCTGGCCAAAATTATTCAGGAAGATGGGGAAATTGGACTGCTGGATGCCTTGCTGCTGGAGCGGGTCAAATCCGAGTTGAACCTGCTGCCGCTACATACCCCGACGGCGCTGGATGAAGTTAAACCGCAAATTGTACGTTTAATTGATGCCTTGCTGCATGTGCAGCAAATCAATAGCGGCAACCAGCTGGAAGTGCGGGAAAAAATTTTACAGCGCGTACTGACACCGTATGAAATGTCGCTGTATGAAGAAATTTCCGATGAGCCAATTGATCTGGCAGAAATTCTGAATGATATGGCCGGGCTGTTGTTGCGTGACCGTTTAAGTATTCTGGGTATTGCTGAAGCCTGTTTGTGGAATGACCGGATTATCACTCAGGATGAGCTGGATGTACTGGAGCTGCTGTACTGGCGTTTAGGCTTTGCCACCGAAGAAATGGTTGAGCGTATGCAGAAGAAAAACAGTTTAATGATTATCTAAGCACTCTATTTCTGAGTGCGGTAGGCGGATCGAGTCATCCTCATTGAGCAGCTTTGATATGACTGGATGCAGAAAGCACAGCAAAACCGGACTAATCCGGCTAGAATAGCCCTATGGACATAAGTGACGATAGCAGATGATTGGGCATCAACGTGAGATTTTGGCAAGTTTGGGAATTGATATATGGATTCCCCGGGACGTTGCATCTCAAAATTTGCCAGCATTTTCCTTATGGCGCGATCAGGCCCCGGCAGAACTGCTGACTGAAATTGTCATGCCGGCAGCTGTCGCGGCGACGGCGCCTCAAGATATTGCCTTACAGCTTAGACAGCCTGTTGCGGAACCACAAGTCTCTCCGCAAGAAAATCCAGTAGAAAGCCCGGCAGAACCTGTCACACCTGCAGCCCTGGTGGAAGTGCAGCCCGCCTTACAGATTGATGCATTTCATCTACAAGCCATTGTTAAAGAACAATATACGATTGTGCTGGATGCCACCCACATCAATGAGTCGCAGCAACAGTTATGGCGCAATATCCAGCGTGCGGCACAGGCAGAATTTTTTGAGCTGAATTGGCCTTTTGCTTTGCCTGAGCTGCAAGATGGTCGAGCGGTTTCGGTATATGTACAAGGTTTTCTGGATGCGATTGCACTGGAGAAAAAGATCATTGTGTTGGGTCAATTGCCTCATGTACAGTTAACGCAAGCTACAGCATTGCCCGCTTTGGCCGAGATGCTAGAACAGCCGCTATTGAAAAAACAGCTATGGCAGGCTATGCAAGATAAAAAACACATGACGGATCAGGAATGAAACAAAAAGTTATCGCATTTAGTCAGGTTGATCAGGACATTTTAAGCCAGCTGAAACAGCAGTATGACGTGGTAGAAATTAGCCCGAAACTGGGTGATGTTAATGAGCAGATTCGTGCTCATGTCCAAGATGCTGATGGCATGATTGGTGCGGGGCGTTTGCTCAATGCCTCTAACCTGACGGGTGCGCGCCGTCTTAAAGTGGTTTCCAGTATCAGTGTCGGTTATGACAATTATGATGTGGACTATCTGACTGAGCAAAAGATTTATCTGTGTCATACACCGCATGTATTAACCGAAACCACTGCTGATTTAGCTTTTAGTCTGTTAATGGGAGCTTCGCGTCAGCTGGCCTATCTGGATCGCTGGACCAAACAGGGTGAATGGAAACGTACCGTTGGCCCGGCCCAGTTCGGTCAGGATATTCATGGTAAAACTTTAGGGATTATTGGTTTGGGTAATATTGGTGCCGCCATTGCCCGTCGTGGGCGTTATGGCTTTAACATGAATATTCTGTACCATAACCGCCGTGAAAATCTGGCGCAGGCGCAGCCCTTAAATGCGCAATATCACAGTCTGGATGAGCTGCTACAACAGTCGGACTTTGTGGTGGTCGCGGTGGATTTAAACGCCGACTCGACCGCTTTAATTGGTGCGCGTGAATTTGAGCTGATGCAAAAACATGCGGTATTTGTGAATATTGCCCGTGGTTCCGTGGTCAATGAACAGGCTTTAATTGACGCGCTGAAACAACAGAAAATTTTTGCGGCCGGTCTGGATGTCTATGAAAAAGAACCGCTGCAAAGTTCGGAGCTCTTTGGTCTGGACAATGTGCTGACCTTGCCGCATATTGGCTCAGCGACCGCAGAAACCCGTAAAAAAATGGCCTGGCTGGCCTATAAAAATCTGGTGGATGTGCTGGAAGGCCGGCAGCCGGGCTACGCGGTCAATGGCAGATTTGCGTAAAACTTCCTAACACTTCGTTGCATATTTCTTCGATATTGAATGCTATATTCAAGACACGAGCAGATAATTTGAGAACGGCAATTTGAAACGGTTGTTTTTAGCAGGTAGTTTAGGCCTGCTTACAGCATTCACTTCGACACATGGGGCAAACTTCACCACTTCACCACAATTTAATGTGCCAGAAATTGGCGCAGGGGTGGGGCTGATCGATCAGCAAAAAGAACGCATGATTGGTGAAAAAGTCTATCGTGAAGTGCAGCGTCAAATGCCGGTGGCGCAAAATCCGTGGCTGGAAGACCAGCTGTTCTCGGTCTTCTCGCATCTGCTCAGCCAGACCCAAATGGGCCAGCCCATTGGTCTGCTCATTATTAATGATCCGCAAATTAATGCCTTTGCCGTGCCAGGCGGTTTATTTGCCTTAAATACCGGTCTGGTGACTTCTGCGCGTAATATGGATGAAGTGGCCGGGGTGATGGCGCATGAAATTGCCCACGTGACCCAGCGTCATTATAGCCGTTCACAGGAAGCTTTTAAGGGACAGGGTCTGCTGGCACTAGCAGGTGTGCTGGTGGGTGCATTGGTGGCATCCCAGGCCGATGGTGATGCCGGTGCTGCCGTGATGATGGGCTCGCAGGCCGCATTAATGGATAAGCAGCTGACCTATAGCCGTAATCAGGAACGTGAAGCCGACCGGATTGGCATGCAATATATGTATACTGCCGGTTATAACCCGCAAAGCATGGCTGATTTTTTTGAGGTAATGCACCGTGCCACCAGCCGGGTCAGTTTCCTGCCAGATTTCTGGTTTACCCATCCACTAACCACAGAACGGATGAGTGAAGCGCGTTTACGTGCCAACCAGTTGCCACGAGTGAAATCATCATTACGTGATGAAGAATTTGATATTTTAAAACAGTACACCTTGGTGGTATCCAATCAGGCGACAGAGCAGCAATTACAGGTCTTGGCCAGCCGCAATAACTTTGCTGCACAGCTGGCTTTAGCGGCTTTTTATACCCGGCAGGGAGATTATGCCTTGGCACAGCAAACCCTGGATCAGGCCAAAAATCATCGCCGTTTACATCATCTTATTAGCTTAATTCAAACTGACATCTATTTAGGGCAGAATAAGCTGAGTGAGGCTTATAAAGTGATCAGTTCGCCTGCGCGGATTATGCCGGAGAACCGGGCCTTGAATTACAAGCTGGCAGAAGTGCTGATCCGGCAGAATCAGCCGGCTGAAGCACAGGCACTGGTGCAAAAGTTCCTGAACCGGAATGAGCGCGATTTAAGTGCCTGGCGTTTGATGCAGCAGGCCGCCAATATTGATCGTAGTTCGCCATTACACACGGTGAATGTATTGCGTTATCGTGCAGAACTGCAATACTGGTCCGGATGGGAGGAAGAGGCAATTAAATCCTTGCTGCATGCCCAGCGTCTGGCCAAAGACAATCAGGCTATGACTGCCAAACTGAAAACACGTACCACAGAAATGCAGCGGGAACGACAGCTCAAAATTTAACAGCATGAAAAATCATAATAACAGTAAGGAGAACAATGATGTTACAGGGACAATGTTTATGCGGGCTGGTGTATTACCATTATCAGGCCGAGCTGGAAAAGACCATTTTATGTTTTTGCCAGCATTGCCAGCGTGCGCAGGGGACCATGCTGGGCTGGAATAGCCCGATTGATCAAGCCAAATTTAAAATTGTACGCGGCCAGCAATATTTAAAAGAATATTTTCACAGTCCGAATAAGGCGCGGGTGTTTTGTCAGGAATGTGGTAGCCCGATTTATTCTTATCGTTTAGATTTACCTGGGATTCTGCGTTTGCGTTTGGGAACGGTGACTGAAGGCTATGTGCCGGCGCCGACCGAACAGGCTTTTGCGCATCGAAAACCGCAGTTTTTGCAAGTCAGTCTGCTGGAAACCTCTGTAAGGCATGGGGTTTAAAATGCTAGAATTCTAGCTCCTGGCTAAATAATGATTTTAAATAACGCGATGAAAAAATTATGGATGGGCGTATTGCTCTGGGGGAGTCTGTCTGTGGTCCAGGCAGCGAGTGTGGAGCAGTATGTACTGGCGGTTGAGCAGATTAACCAGAGTTATAAGCAGCAGACCCGGCAGTTTTTAAAGGGCTTGAATCCGCAGCAATCGGGTTTTAGTCCGGCGCAGCAACAGCAGTTTTGTGGCATTGTGCAGAATTATATTGATCAGCTGTATAGCGCTGCAGATGAAAACCGTGCCTATCTGGATCCGCAATATCGCCACATGACCAAGCAGGATGTGGCCCAGCAGGTGTATTCATCTAAAGAAATGCAGATGCTGAAAAAATATCAGGTCAATTGTGCACACTGATAGAAGTGACTCAAGAACTGCTTAAAACTTTAGGCAGTTTTTTTATTTTCGGGAAAATAAACTGATACAGCTGTTGATGCTGTTCGGGGAGGAAGTGAGGCGTATGCCTGACTTGAATTAGCTTAATTTGGCTTTAATTTTGGCAGATACTTGTGCAGGATCGGCGCGCCCGGCTATGAGCGGACGCAGAGAATTCATCACCTTACCCATATCTTTCATGCTAGTAGCTTCTTGCGCTGCAATCGTTTGCGCAATGATGGAATCAAGTTCTTCCTCAGTCATAGCTTCTGGTAGAAACTGAGATAACACCTCAATTTCGGCTTGTTCCTTACTAGCTAAATCTTCTCGGCCAGCACCTTCAAAGGCTTTAACCGATTCTTTACGTTGTTTAATTTGCTTTTCAATGACCGCAAGAACCTGAGCATCGTCAAGCTCTTTGCGCTCATCGACTTCGATTTGCTTAATTGCCGCCTGTAGACTACGAATGACCGTTAACTTGTCCATTTCTTTAGCGCGCATTGTCGCTTTCAAAACGTCAGTAATCTGGCTTTTTAAAGTAGTCATGTTTTAATCCAGGCAGTCAATCACAAATTAATCTTAGTAAAGGCGAGTAGTACGTACTGATTCACGCGCCAATTTCTTTTGGTAGCGTTTAACAGCAGCAGCTTTTTTGCGCTTACGTTCTTGAGTTGGTTTTTCGTAGAATTCACGCTTACGTACGTCAGCTAAAACACCTGCTTTTTCGCAAGAACGTTTGAAACGACGGATAGCTACGTCTACTGGTTCGCCTTCTTTCAATTTAACTTGTGGCATGAAGAATCCTCATTAAGTTATGGATAAGATCTGGGGCCGAATTGCCCTCGATCACAAGTGAAGGTCAGTATTTTACTCATTTACATCTCATATCACAAGTCTATAATAGTTCCCGCAATAAATTTGATACAGGTTATAGGCAGTTTAATGATCGTTTTAGGCTTAGAAACATCGTGTGATGAAACAGGACTCGCGCTGTACGACAGTGAGTTGGGTTTACGCGGACAGGTGCTGTATAGCCAGATCAAACTGCATGCCGAATATGGCGGCGTGGTGCCAGAACTGGCCTCACGGGACCATGTGCGTAAACTGATTCCATTAATGAACGAACTGCTTGAGCAAAGCGGTGTGAAAAAATCGGATATTGATGCCGTGGCCTATACCCGCGGTCCGGGCCTGATGGGCGCCTTGATGACCGGGGCTCTATTTGGCCGTACCTTGGCATTTGCCTTAAATAAACCTGCGATTGGCGTGCATCATATGGAAGGGCATATGCTGGCACCGTTATTGTCTGCAACGCCGCCTGAATTTCCATTTGTTGCACTTCTGGTTTCAGGGGGGCATTCACAGCTGATGGCCGCGTATGGCATTGGTCAGTATGAACTGCTGGGTGAGTCAATTGACGATGCGGCCGGTGAAGCTTTTGATAAAGTGGCCAAGATGATGGGCTTGCCGTATCCGGGTGGACCGAATATTGCCAAACTGGCCGAGCAGGGTGATCCGAATGCTTTTGCTTTCCCGCGTCCGATGCTGCATCAGGATTTAACCTTTTCCTTTAGTGGTTTAAAAACTGCCGTTTCGGTACAGATGAAAAAACTCGGTGATGAAAACCGTGATGCCGATATTGCCGCCAGTTTCCAGGAAGCGATTGTAGATACCTTGGTAAAAAAATCGGTGAAAGCATTAAAGCAGACCGGTTTAAAACGTCTGGTGATTGCGGGTGGCGTGAGTGCCAACAAGCGTTTGCGTGAACGTCTGGAAGCTGATTTAGCCAAGATTAAAGCCACGGTTTATTATGCAGAGCCTGCGCTGTGTACCGATAATGGTGCCATGATTGCCTTTGCCGGTTATCAGCGTTTAAAAGCAGGGCAGCAGGATGGTTTGTCTGTGACCACGACTCCGCGCTGGCCAATGACGGAATTGACCAATCCAGAGCAAGCATAAAAGATCATGTAAAAGAGGCGAAAGCCTCTTTTTTATTTTTATCAACATGATAAACCTTATTGAAGGTGTTCGAGTTTATTTAAACTCTATGCCAAACTACGAATTAAAAATAAGTTGTGAGAATAAAAGATGTATACGGGACGTTGTTTATGTGGACAGGTTAATTTTTCCATTCAACAGAAAATTCATACAATTTATCATTGTCATTGCAGTTTGTGCCGAAAGCAGAGTGGTACTGGTGCAAATGCTGCAACCTTAGTTCTTCAGCAAAATTTTAACTGGGAATCCGGTAAGAATACTGTCCATACTTATAAGAAGGACAGTGGCTTTACCTCATCTTTTTGTACTCAATGTGGATCCCCTGTACCTAATCAAGTGGGAAAAACGGATTATATGTGGATTCCTTTAGGTCTACTGGAAAATAATCTTCAACCAGAGCGGCGATTAAATTTTTGTCTTCAGTCGAAAACTGCTTGGATACCCACAATCGTTGCAGATCAGGATTATGCTGAATTACCAGAGTGGACGGTATTAGCATCACATTTTCAGTCGGATAGTTGATATTTTAGATATGCCATTTAATAAGAAAATGCCCAATTAAGTTTATTGGGCATTGAATGAATTGAAACATTTTACAAAGATTTTAACTGCGCAGACCCAATCCAGTGCTTCGAGAATTGATAAGCGGCACGACCAGAACGCTGCCCACGCGCCTGACACCAGCGTAAAGCTTCGGCACGCGCTTCAGCGGTGAGCTCCATCTCCGCCTTTTGCAGATAATGCTCGACAATTTCTAAATACAGATTCTGATCCATTGGATAAAACGACAGCCACATCCCGAAACGATCGGACAGCGAAATTTTTTCCTCAATCGCTTCCTGTGGATGCAGCTCGGTATATTGCGGCACATCTACCCGTGTTACCGGTGTATTTTCATGCATAAACTCAGGTAATAAATGCCGGCGGTTACTGGTGGCATAAATCACAAAATTACTTGAACCGGACTGTAATGAACCATCTAGCACGCTTTTTAAAGAACGATAATTTTCATCTTCGGCGTTAAAGGCCAGATCATCACAATAGACAATAAATTTTTCCGGCCGATCTGCAATCAGCTTCTGAATTTCAGGCAAATCCGATAAATCATCACGTTCAATTTCAATTAACCGTAACCCTTGTGCTTCATACTCGGTTAGCAGGGCACGCACAATGGAAGATTTTCCGGTACCACGTGAACCGGTAAGCAGTACATCATTGGCCGGTAAGCCTTTTAAAAACTGCAAGGTATTTTGAATTACTTTTTCTTTTTGTTTTTTAATGCCTTTTAAATCTTCCAGATAGATTTTTCGTGGCTGGTAAATGGCTTTTAACTGTTGATCCTGCCATTTAAAGGCCGATGCAGAAAAATCGGTGGCTTGCTTGAGTTCAGGCAAATGTTGCTGGAGCTGCTGTAAAACGGTTGCAAGCGAGGTGAGAATATTATCGGGTAAATCAATATGCGCCATGATTATTCAGCTTTTCGGTCTAGGTCAAAAGATTATCGGGTGCACAAACGACTGTATACCAAGGCGAAAGGATTTAGCAATGAAAACATGAATTATGCAATTGAAGAATGTCTGAAATTTCTGCATAGTTAGGAGACATCGACAGATCAGCGCCTATTCAGCGAAGCGCAGAGGGAAGCTATGTTGTTTAAAGAGTTTAGCCAGGACATTAATCCTCATCAGGCCTATCGGATCAAAAAATTAAAACGAAAAATAGAACATGCCGAGAGTTACGAAGAATGGAAAAATCTGGCACTAAAAATAGATGAAGAATCGGGGGCGCAGGAATGGAAGTATGACAACACCTCGCCGTATTTTGATGCTGAAATTATTGCCCATCGTCTGAATTTATTACGCCGTTACCGCCTGGCAGAGCGCACCAGCGACCTGATGTATATTCTGCGCGAAGGCCTGACCTATGATGTGGCCAACATTGCCCATCCAATGCTGTTTACTGCGACCTATGTCGGCACCAAAAAAATTATTGAAGATTATATTGAAGAAGTCAGCAACAGTCTGGCCTTTATTGCATCCAAAGAATGCCATTTACTCAGTACTCAGGAAAAGATCGAATTTTTTAAAAACTGTCAGGTGGCTTATGGCCAGCCGGCAATTATGTTTTCAGGCGGGGCGACCTTGGGTCTGTTTCATACCGGCGTGTGCAAGGCGCTGCTAGAGCGTGACCTGATGCCGCAAGTGCTGTCTGGCTCCAGTGCCGGGGCGATTATGACCGCCATGCTCGGCATTTCCAAACCATCGGAGATGATGCACATTTTAAATGGCGAATCTTTCTTTACCGAAGCTTTTCATTTTCGCCGCTGGGAAGACATTTTAAAGGGCAATGGCGGTATTGCCGATGTGCGTTATCTAAAAAAATTCCTGCTCACCAACCTGGGCGATGTCACCTTTGAAGAAGCCTTTAAGGTGTCCGGGCTGCATATCAATATTGCAGTCGCGCCGTATGATGCATCACAAGAAGCACGCATCATGAACAGTTATACCTCGCCAGATTTGCTGGTCTGGAGTGCGGCTTTGGCTTCCTGTGCGGTACCGGTGCTGTTTCCGCCGGTGCGTTTGACCAGTAAACGGCAGGATGGTGAACATACACCCTATATGGGCAGAACCCGCTGGGTCGATGGCAGTGTGCGTAGTGATTTCCCGCAGGAAAAAATGGCGCGTCTATATAATGTGAATTACACCATTGCCAGTCAGGTCAATCCGCATGTGGTGCCGTTTATGCAAACCGATGCCGAGCGTTTCCGTAAAGATATGCTGAGCTGGCCGGAGCGCATTGTGCGCCGTCAAGGCAAGGTGATTAGTAAGGGGATTATGGACTTTACCCGTGAACGTGTCGGTGGTGTGCCGGCGGTACGCCGTCTGCTCGATCATGGCCATGGCATTGTCGATCAGCGTTATTATGGTGATGTGAATATTGTTGGCAAATATGGCTGGCGTCATTATAGCTATATGTTACAAAACCCGCGTCCACACCTGTTCCGATTGTTACAACGCGAAGGTGAACGCGCCACCTGGCCAAAAATCTCCATGATTGAAACCCATGCCCGCGTGGGTAAAACCATTCAGCATTGTCTGGAACTTTTAGAATATCAGCAGAACCCCGTTGAACACGCCAAATCCGAATTTATTGCCGTTTAGTCCGGCTGAACTTGAACACTATTGTTTTGAGTTAAAAACCAAGCCGCAAAGCTTCAAGATGGGGCGGCGTCTGTTTCAGTTTCAACAAGGGCAATCTGTATACTGGTTGAAAGCCCAGCAGAGGGATGCGCATCCGCAACTGAGCGCAGGTTTTTGCCGAGAGCTGGATTTTTATCGCCAGTTTCAGCAGGCAGATGCACCGGATTTTTTACTGCCATTCTATTGTAGTCAAAATACCGAAATGCTGTGCATTCAGCAGGAGACTTTTCAGGATTATCTGATTGTGCCGGATGCGCCAGCGTTATTTGCTTTAGCACCCTCACAATTTAGCCTAAGCCAGATTCAAACACGTTTGCTGCAGGTACTGGATAGCCTGGAACAGCTAACACGGTTGGGCTATCTACATGCAGATTTAAAAGCCGAACATTGGCGCGAATGGGCAGGGCAGGTCAAACTGATTGATTTTGAGCAGTTGCAGGCCATAGATGATCCGCTAATGTCCAATATGACTGCCACACCACGCTATATGGCACCTGAATTATTTCATGGTGAAGCCAAAACGCTGGCCAGTGATCTTTATGCGCTGGGGATTATTATCTATGAATGGCTGACTCAGCGCCGTTTACAGGCCAAAAGTTATCAGGATTGGGCCTATTTGCATTGTCAGCAGCTTAAAATTGAGTTACCCGCAGCGTATTTGGGCTTTCAAGACTTGCTTGAGGTGATGCTCAACAAACAAAAAAGCCAGAGAGAAGTCAGTTTTTTTGCCTTAAAAACGCTGTTAAGCACTGAAAATGCTTAAGAAAAAACCAAAATAGAGACTTTTGTTTTTTATTTAAACAAACAAGTGGCTTTTTCATAAAAAGGGCTTGTCATCGGGAAGTGATCTCTATAATATACACAGCCATCGGGGGCGTGGCGAAATTGGTAGACGCACTGGATTTAGGTTCCAGCGCTGCGAGGCGTGAGAGTTCGAGTCTCTCCGCCCCCACCACTTAAATATCAAGTGAGCTTGATTTTAGGTAACAGAGGATTGGTGTAATGGTAGCATGACGGTCTCCAAAACCGTTCGTCAAGGTTCGAATCCTTGATCCTCTGCCAGAATTTTGAGAAATCCAGCATTAAGTTGGTACCCGGTATGGGGGCGTGGCGAAATTGGTAGACGCACTGGATTTAGGTTCCAGCGCTGCGAGGCGTGAGAGTTCGAGTCTCTCCGCCCCCACCACTCAAAATCAGCAAGGTTAAACTCCTCGCTTCTTTTGTTGAACCGGCCAGCTTGAGTATTTCTTCAAAAAATTGGCATCTTTATATGGGGATGTGGCGGAATTGGTAGACGCACTGTGTTCAGGTCGCAGCGCCGCAAGGTGTAAGAGTTCGAGTCTCTTCATCCCCACCAAATTCTGAAAAAGCAGGGCAGATGTCCTGCTTTTTTATTGCCTGTTATTTTGTCAGGCCTTTATCTCGCCCAAAGAAAAGCCCGCAGAACAGACGGTTCAACGGGCTCAAGTTATGAGAACACTTTATTTTTCTCGATCAAAGAGTGCGTAAACGAATTCAGGCTTTTAAGTGGTCCTCAAATTCTTCACCGAGTTGTACGGCTAGTGCATTGCCGGCCAGTTCACCAGTGACCAGACCATATTCTTTTTTAAAACTAAAGGTAAAACCACGGCCATCGGCTAAATTTTTGACTGAATATCCCAGTTTTTCTAACCAAATACGAAAGGCAATTAAATTTTTAGCTTTTACCACTTTTTTCACGAGTGTACTCCCTTATCTTCAATAAAGTATAGATATGGTTATATCAAGATTTTTTAAAGGGCAAAATTCAAGAATGTGTCAAAAAATATTGAGACTGATGATTTTTGCAGCAAAAAAGACAGAATTTGAGCGCCTGAAAAACATGTATTGATGAATAAAGCGGCAGAATTTTAAGCAAATTTTAAATTAATTGATTGATATATTTGATGTATTTTTATTCTAAATTTTCAACATTATCTATGGGCTATTTAAGCCGGCTTGAAATAATTTGTTAAATATTGATGACAACACATCTTTAAGTATTTCTTACAACCTCGGCCCGGCGCGAGATAAAAAGTTGTAGCGATCTGCCGGCTATAATTTGCATACGCTGAGTGATTGATGGCTTTATTTTAAGCCATAGCGGGCCTGGAGATCGGGTATCATAAAGTACAGCCACAGGAGTGAGTAAGATGACGCCAAATACCATTGAAGCTGACGTACAGCAGACCATTCAACAGATGCAGCAACAGGGCCAAACCCCGGTGGCGGTAATGCTAGGCCACGAAGACTGGCTGGTCTTTGCCGAACAATCGCAGGTGGCCTATACTCCATTTGGCAGTGCGCGTCGTTATCAACCAGCATTAGGCGGCTTACTGCTGGTACGCATTGATGAAATGAATGCGGTACGTGTGGTGACACAGACCGAACTGGATGCGTATGCGGCCAGTCACCAGCTATTATAAACCGGTTAAACCGTTTTAAAAATTATCTTTCATTTCACGTAATTTTTGGAATTCTTCGACGCTGTCCACCCGTAAAAAAGGATTGGTCTGCAGTTCCAGTTCAATTGTACTTGGCAAGGTCGGCTGATTTAGCAGGCGTAAATCTTCCACCTGCTGATAACGCTGTTGCAGCGTCAGATTATCCGGTTCAACATGCAGGGCAAATTTGGCATTGGACAGGGTATATTCGTGGGTGCAGTACACTTGGGTGCGCGCTGGTAATGCCGCCAGACGGTTTAAAGAGTGATACATCTGCTCAAAGGTGCCTTCAAAAACCCGGCCGCAGCCCATCGCAAACAGGGTGTCACCGCAAAACAGGGTATCGATGGCATCCATAAAATACACAATATGCCCCAGGGTATGGCCGGGAACCGCCAGTACATCCACCTGCAGATCATGAAATTTAAAATGGGCTTCATGCTGCAAAGGGTGGGTGATAAACGGGATTTTACTCAGCTCTTCGCGCGGGCCATAGACCGGAATATTGCGGGATTGCAGCAGTTCTGGCACACCCCCAATATGGTCTTTATGCCAGTGGGTCAGCCAGATCTGGCTTAAATTTAAACCATGTTCACGGCAATACTGTTCCACCGGTTCGGCTTCGGTGGGGTCGACCACAATCACATCTCTGGATGTAGTATGTTCCAGCAGCCAAATATAATTCTGTAACTGGTTCTGAATATCCAGCAGATGCACTTTATAGTTGCTCATCCCTCACCCCCACATAATATGATGCCCAGTATAGCCTGAAAGCGATGTTGTCGTCGCTGTGTATCCAAAATTGATCTTTGACTGAAAAGGTCTACAATAACCCACGTTTCAATTTTCCCCTGCACGTTCATGAGTTTTGCCTATCGCGCCGATATTGACGGTTTAAGAGCGATTGCCGTCCTGTTGGTGATTTTTAATCATATTGGCCTGTCTATTTTCCCCGGTGGTTATATTGGCGTCGATATTTTCTTTGTGATTTCGGGCTATTTAATTACCTTAATTTTAAGCAAAGAAATCCAGAACCAGACTTTCTCAATCGGTCGCTTTTATAAAAAGCGGGTGGTGCGTTTGGCACCGGCCTATTTTACTGTACTGAGTGTGGTGAGTCTGGTGGCCTGGCAGGTGATGCTGCCCGATGAGCTGAGTCGTTATTTCGACAGTGTCTTTTATGCCACGTTTCTGATGGCCAATATTTATATGCAGCGTGAAGTCGGTGATTACTTCAGTCAGAGTGTCAATGAAGTGCCGCTGCTGCATTTATGGTCGTTGGGTGTTGAAGAGCAGTTCTATATTTTCTGGCCGCTGATTCTGCTGTGCTTTATGAAAAGAAGTAACCGGCAATGGGGTCTGCTGATGGTCGGATCTTTTATTCTCATGTCGTTGCTGTATGCGCAGCAGCAGTTGAGCGTGAATGCCGAGAAAGCCTATTACAGTATGCCGGTCCGCGCCTTTGAACTGCTCTTGGGTGCGCTGATCTGCTTTTTGCCACAAATAAAATGGTCAAAATGGCTGGCGCAAACGCTGGTCTGGAGTTGTCTGGCGCTGTTGTTAGGCACAGCAATGTGGTTTGATCATGTCACACCATTTCCTGGCGCAATGGCGCTGATCCCATGTCTGGCAACCGCATTGATTATTTATATCGGCCAGAGCGTGCAGTCACAGAATGTGGTACTGACCAACCGTTTTAGCCTCTGGATGGGCAAAATTTCCTATCCTTTATATTTATGGCACTGGCCGGTGATCGTGCTGTTCAGTATCTATATGCTGCCGGTTAATGCCGGTTATCAGCTGGCCATGGTGCTGCTCAGTATCGCGCTGGCCTATCTGACTTATCGTTATATTGAACAGCCGAGCAAAGGTTTTGTGATGGCTGCCAATTACAAGGTCATTCTGAGCGGTTTTGTGGCGCCGGCGCTCTGTTTTATTGGTCTGGCGCAGCTGGTCAGCCAGCATCAGGGTTTTCCGGAGCGCCTAAGTCCGCAAGTGCAAAACCAGATGGCAGCCTTAAATTCGTTTGCGCATGGCATCCGGCAGAAATGTCACAGCTTTCCCAATCCTGAAACGCTGGCCAATCCGCAAGACTGTGTGCTGGGCGTGGAAAAACCGCAGATTGATTTTATGCTGATTGGTGACTCACATGCCAACAGTTATACCGGACTGCTGGATGTCTGGGCCAAAGATGCCGGACTGCGTGGTTATGACAGCACTCAGGACACCACCATTTATTTACCCGGTGTCCAGCGTGGCCGTGGTGAGCATGAAGTGACTGCCTTTCAAGCCCGCAATGATGCAATTGAGGCGCATTTAAAACAGCATCATTATCAATTTGTGGTGATGTCAGCCGCCTTTAGCCAGTATCTGGATGCAGGGCATGATCTGCATCCGAGCGCAGAAGAGGGCAGTCAGGTCGCAAATCATTTAGACAGTTATTTTGCCGGTTTACAGGCTGCGGTAGATAGTGCGCTGGCCAGCAGCGAGTATGTGGTGATGCTGATGGATGTCCCGGTGATTGATCCAGATCAGGCCAATTGTTCATTACGCCGTGAATGGCTGGGGATTGAGCGTGAATGCGCGGTGTCGGCAGAGGCATTCCAGCAGAGCAATGCACCAATTTATCAGTGGATGAATGAATTGCAGCAGCAGTATCCACAACTGATTGTAGTGGAGCCGACCAAGGTGCTGTGTGATGCGAAGCAATGTGATTTAAGTGTCGAGGGGACGCCGCTGTATCGAAATCAGGATGATGATCATCTCAGTTTTAAAGGTTCGGAAGCGCTGGGGCAGGCCTATTTACAGCAATACGGCAATCCGCTGAAATCGCTTTAATCTTTCCCGTTTGCATAAAAAAGCCGTGAATTGGTCACGGCTTTTTTTATTGTATTTCAGCTTAGCGGATTTTCGCCAGGAAGCGGCCTAAACGGCTAAGCGCTTCACGTAATTCATTTTCAGCTGGCAGGAACACCACACGGAAATGATCTGGGGTTGGCCAGTTAAAGCCGGTGCCTTGAACCAGTAGCACTTTCTCGGCTTTCAGGAAATCCAGCATCAGTTTTTCATCATCTTCAATGGCGTAGACATTTGGGTCCAGTTTCGGGAAGCAGTACATTGCACCTTCTGGCTTGACGCAAGACACACCCGGAATTTCGTTCAGCATTTCCCAGGCAATATTGCGCTGTTCATACAGACGGCCACCCGGACGGATCAGGTCATTAATTGACTGATAGCCACCAAGCGCGGTCTGAATCGCATATTGCGCCTGATGGTTGGCACACAGACGCATAGAGGCCAGCATGTCCAGACCTTCAATATAGTCGGCTGCGCGTGAACGGTCGCCAGTAATGGCCATCCAGCCAGAACGGTAGCCGGCAATACGGTAGGCTTTAGATAAACCGTTGAATGAAATACACAGCTGATCACCAGCCAGGGCTGCAACCGACACATGCTCAATGCCGTCATACACGATTTTGTCGTAAATTTCGTCGGCAAATAAAATCAGATCATATTTTTTTGCCAGCGCGACAATCTGTTCCAGCACATGACGTGGATAAACTGCACCGGTCGGGTTGTTCGGGTTAATAATCACAATACCGCGGGTATTGGGTGTGATTTTGCTTTCCATATCGGCCAGATCTGGATACCAGTGGTTTTCTTCATCACATTTATAGTGAATGGCTGTACCACCCGACAGATTAACCGCCGCCGTCCACAGTGGATAGTCCGGCATTGGAATTAGCATTTCATCGCCATCATCCAGCAGGCCTTGCATGGCCATTACGATTAGCTCAGACACGCCATTGCCGATATAGACATCATTAACGTGCAGGTCAAAAATGCCTTTTTGTTGATAATACTGGCAAATAGCTTTACGTGCCGGGAAAATCCCTTTGGAGTCGGTATAACCGACTGCATTTGGCAGGTTCAGCGCCACATCGTTAATAATTTCCTGCGGGGCTTCAAAGCCGAAGGGGGCGGGGTTACCAATATTCAGTTTAATAATTTTATGGCCGGCTTCTTCCATTTCATTGGCCGCTCGTAACACAGGTCCGCGAATGTCGTAGCATACATGCTCGAGTTTTGAGGATTTTTTAATTTCGCGAGGAGTCGTGTTACCTGTGGACATAATTCCATCCAATTATATGTTTCTGTTAGCAAAAAATAGATTACGCAATTATCACAATCTATACTGAAATTTAGCTAGATATTTTGCAAGCTCTAGCGTAAATATGGAAGTACTGAAGCATGACATTGAATGTCAAAGATTTAAAGGAGTTAGTGATGGGAAAACTCAATAAAACAGACCGAGAATGGCAAAGAGAGTTATCACCAGAAGAGTTTCGGATTACACGACAAAAAGGAACCGAACCGGCCTTTACAGGGAAATACTGGAACAGCAAACAGGATGGGGTGTATGTGTGCCGTTGCTGTGGAGAAGCCTTATTTTCTTCCGATACCAAATACGACAGCGGCAGTGGCTGGCCAAGTTTCTACCGTCCGATTGCCCCGGGGGTCGTGGAAGAACATAACGATCAGTCGCATGGCATGGTGCGTACCGAAATTGTCTGTCATCATTGTGATGCACATTTGGGCCATGTTTTTGATGATGGACCGCAACCGACCGGCTTGCGCTATTGCGTCAACTCGGCGTCATTAGAACTAAAAACACAAGAAAAAAGTGATGAGGAAACCTATCCATGACCAACATTTACCAGTTTGAGGCTGAGTTGTTAGATGGGAAAAATAAATCATTTGCCGATTATGAAGGCAAGGTTTTATTGGTGGTGAATACCGCCAGCAAATGCGGTTTTACCCCGCAGTTTGCCGGACTGGAAAAGCTGTATGAAAAATATAAGCCCCAAGGCTTTGAGGTGCTCGGCTTTCCCTGTAACCAGTTTGGTGGCCAAGACCCCGGTTCCAATGAGCAGATCGGGGCCTTTTGCCAGAAAAATTATGGGGTCAGCTTTCCCATGTTTGCCAAGGTCGATGTCAAAGGCCCGGAAGCACACGCAATTTTCCGTTATTTAACCAATAACAGCAAAGGCATTTTGGGCAACGGCATCAAGTGGAACTTTACCAAGTTTTTAATTGGTAAAGATGGCAAAGTGCTGACTCGCTATGCACCAACCACCAAGCCGGATGCATTGGAACAGGATATTGAACAGGCTTTACAAGGTTAATACAGGACAAGCGACTTCAGCATCAGCTTTAATTTTGGGGATGATCCTCATCCATGCAAACAGTGTTTAGTCCTGCCTAAAATGAAAAATCCACTCAATAGAGTGGATTTTTTAATATCAGCACCTACAAAATCGCTTTGAGGCGTTGAATCACCTGTTCGCACTGGGCGATATCGGCCACCAAGGCTAAACGGACATGATTTTCACCCGGATTACCTTGCTCGGTTTCACGCGATAAATACCGGCCCGGCAACACTTTAATATGCGCTTTTTCCATCAGCATTTTGGCAAAGGCTTCATCATTATCAACTTTGAGCCAGTAATAGAAACCGGCATCCGGTTTTTGTAAAGGGAGTAGTTGCCCCAGCTCGCTTTGGAACAAGTCAAATTTGGCGCGGTATTGCACGCGGTTGTCTTCAACGTGCTGCTCATCATCCCAAGCCGCAATAGAGGCCAGTTGATGCTGTACCGGCATGGCTGCACCGTGATAGGTACGGTATTGCAAATACGGTTTCAGTAAATCGGCATCGCCGGCAACAAAGCCTGAACGCATCCCCGGCAGATTGGAACGCTTGGACAGCGAATGGAAAACCACGCAGTTTTTATAGTCGTCGCGGCCTATTTCGGCACAAACTTCGAGCAGGCCCGTTGGTGCTTCATCAAACCACAGTTCTGAATAGCATTCATCCGAGGCAATCACAAAACCGTATTGATCGGACAGCGCAATCAGCTTTTTAAACTGGTCTTTGGACAGTACCGCACCGGTCGGGTTGCCCGGCGTGCAGACAAATAGCAAGGCAGTTTTTTCCCAGACTTCGGCCGGCACGGCATCAAAGTCACCTAAATACTGGTTGTCTTCGGTACAGTTAATGAAATACGGTTTGGCCCCAGCCAGCAAGGTTGCGCCTTCATAAATCTGGTAAAACGGGTTTGGCATCACCACATACGGTGCATCTTCACGTTTCACCAGTGCCTGTACAAAAGAGAAGATCGCTTCACGGGTACCTGAAACCGGTAAAACATGGTGATCTGCACTGATGCTGTTCAGCTTGAAACGGCGACTTAGCCACTGGGCAATGCTGTGGCGTAATTCAGGCAGACCCTTGCTGTTCGGGTAAGTCGATAAATGCTGGAAGTTGTCAATAATGGCCTGTTTTACAAATTCCGGTGCCGGGTGCTTCGGTTCTCCAATTGAGAGGGGAATCAGCGGTAAATCGGCCGGTTGTATATCCTGAAAAAGTCGGTTTAACTTTTCAAATGGATAAGGGTGCAATAAAGACAAACTTGAGTTCATGTAATCGTTACCGATAGGTTGATGTTAATGTTGGCACACCTGATTTGAGGCTTCATCAAGTGCTGCCTTTAATTTGGCCGCAAAGCTTTTGGCTTCTTCTGCATTCATGGGCGCGCCATCTTTTTTGGTGACAAAGAAAATATCTTCGGCACGTTCGCCTAGGGTGGCAATTTTAGCAGAATGAATATCCAGCCCCTGCATCATAAACAAGCCGCCGACTTTGGCAAGTAAGCCCGGCTGGTCAAGTGTCGCAATTTCCACCATGTTCTGGTTGAGTGCGGCATTCAGGCTAATGTCTACAGTATTTTCAATATCAAAATGGCGCAGCTGGCGCGGAATCAGGCGCTGCATCAGTCCCGGATATTTATCCGACTGGCTTAATGCGGTGACCAGTGATTGAATCACGGTGTCCTGACGCTCGGCATCGGTTAACAGGGTGCCAAAACGGTCCAGCACCACATAAGTATCTAAACTAAAGGCTTTGGTGGCGGTAATAATCCGCGCGTCCTGCACATCCAGATTCATGCGGTCTAAAATCGCCACCGTGGTGGCAAACAGGTTCGGCTGATCTTGAGTGTAAATAAAGATTTGCACCGCATCTTGCGCATATTTACGATGCGCGCGCATCAGTACCAACGGTGCCGGATTATCACTGTGCTGCAAGATGGCACGGGTATGCCAGGCAATTTCATCGGCGGTTTCTTTCAGGAAGTATTCATCGCCCAGTTCCTGCCAGACTTTTTCCACTTCTTCCAGCGAGAAATCCTCGACCAGTAATTCGCTGGCCGCAAATTTGGTGTCTTCAATCAGCATCTGATAATCCACCGGACGACCCAGGCCGGAACGGATCACATCACGGGCATGGGTGTATAGCTGGCGCATCAGCGAGGCGCGCCAGGTGTTCCATAAGGTTGGATTGGTGGCGTTAATATCGGCCACAGTTAGGGTATACAGATAATCCAGATGTTCCATATCGCCCATCAGTTCGGCGAAAGCTTTGACCACATCCGGATCGGAAATATCTTTTTTCTGTGCAGTGACCGACATCAGCAGGTGGTTTTGCACCAGCCAGGCCACCAGATTGCATTCACGTTCGGTAAAGCCATGCGTGCGGCAGAAGGCAATCGCATCGGCGGCGCCAAGTTCACTATGATCGCCACCACGACCTTTGGCAATGTCATGGAAAATTGCGGCCAGATAGACAATGTCACGACGCGCCAGACGCTGGAACACCGAGCTGACCACCGGAAAATCTTTGGCAAATTCCGGTTCTTTAAAGCGGTTCAGGTTGCGAATCAGCAGCAGGGTGTGCGCATCGACGGTATAAATATGGAACAGGTCATATTGCATCAGGCCGGTAATTTGCCCGAAAGCCGGAATATAGTTGCCCAATACACCATAGCGTTTCATTGCCACCATGGTGTCATATAAACGGTACGGCGAGCGTAAAATCGCCATAAACAGCGCCTGATGGACTGGATTATCACGAAAATCGCGGTCAATGCGTTTGGCAGCCAGGGTCAGCAGGCGTAAGGTGCGGGCACGAATCCCGGTAATTTCAGGACGATTGGCCAGCAGATAGAAAATTTCCAGAATCGCACTGGGCTTTTCAGAAAAAATCTTGTGATGCTGCACCGCCAGTTTGCCATCGACCAGTTTGAAGTTTTCATTAATTTCTTCAATCTGGCGTTCATATTGCGGCAGGCGCGGGGTAATCACCGATTCATTAAAATAGGCCAGTAACATTTCATTTAGCGTCGACACCTGCTGCGCGGTGCGGTAATAACGCTTCATGAACTGTTCAATCGGATAATTGGGTGATTTGCCTTCTTCACGGACATAGCCGAACTTGGCTGCAATATCACGCTGATAATCAAACAGCAGGCGGTTTTCATCGCGTTTGGTCAGCAGGTGCAAATAATGGCGAATTTCCCAGAGGAAACTTTCGGCTTCTTCCAGTACGCCCAGCTCAAACTCGGAAATAAAACCCAGATGCACCAGATCATAAATACGGTTGACACGGAAATGCCGTTTGGCAATCCAGCCAATCTGGTTAATATCGCGGATGCCACCCGGTGCAGTTTTAATATCCGGCTCTAAATTGCTTTCGGTATGGTTGTGCTGAGCATAGCGTTTGGCTTGCTCTTCCATCTTGGCATCAAAAAAGGTTTTATCGGTCCAGGTTTGCGACACAATCCGGCGTGGCCATTTGGCCAGATGTTCATTGCCAATAATCAGTCGTGCTTCAATTAAAGTGGTGGCCACAGTCAGGTCATTGGTGGCCTGAATCACGCAATCCTGAATGGTACGCACGCTAATGCCGGGTTTGAAATTACCGACATCCCACAGCGATGAAATAAAGGTTGAAATCAGCTTTTCCTGTTCCGGCGAGATTTCATCTTCTGACAGGATCATGATGTCGACATCGGAATAGGGCAACATTTCGCGGCGGCCATAACCGCCCACCGCAAACAGGCCTAAATCGGTCTGGTCCAGTCCGGCATGTTGCCACAGGAATTTTAGCGCCTCATCAATAAAATTGGAGCGCGCCAGAATAATGTCACGGATCGAATGTCCATTTTCAAAACATTCCCCCAGCTGATGTTCAACATCACTTCGCCACTGATTAATGGCCTGAATGTCATGGTTACTTTTTACGTAATTCAGCAAGGGTAAGGTGTTGATCATGAACAGCGTTCCGTGTTGTGCGACTAGTTTTGATTGACACTGACGTTTTGTGCAGTAGCGTAAGCCAGCTCACGTGCCTGCTCAGTGGTTTCTGCGCGGGCGGTGGCCACACCCATGCGGCGACGCTTGAAGCCTTCCGGTTTGCCAAACAGACGTAAATCAGTATCCGGGTGAGCTAAAGCAAGATTCAAGCCAGAAAATGACAGGTTCTGGTCATCCACACCGGCATAAATCACTGCACTGGCAGCCACACTATGACGCGCCGTGTTCACTGGCAAGCCGAGAATCGCACGGGCATGTAATTCGAATTCACTCTGGTATTGTGAGGCCAACGTGACTAAACCGGTATCGTGTGGACGAGGTGACACTTCACTAAACCACACTTGATCGCCTTTGACAAACAGTTCTACCCCAAAAATACCGCAGCCGCCAAGTGCGCTGGTAACCTTGTGGGCAATACGTTTGGCTTCTGCTAAGGCCTGGCTGCTCATTGGTTGTGGCTGCCAGCTTTCGACATAATCACCGGCATCCTGACGATGGCCAATCGGGTCGCAGAATGAGGTTTCAATTTCACCAGTTTCTGGATGTTTAGAGCGTACCGTGAGTAGGGTAATTTCAAAATCAAAATCAATCTGCGATTCAACAATCACGGTGCCCTGATTCACACGGCCACCGGTTTGCGCATAGTCCCAAGCGGCATCGACTTCATCAAAGCTTTTTACCCGGGATTGGCCTTTGCCTGAGGAGGACATCACCGGCTTCACAAAGTTTGGATAGCCAATATCATCACAGGCTGCGCGGAAGCTTTCCAGAGAGTCGGCAAAACGGTAGGCAGAGGTTGGCAGTCCCAGTTCTTCTGCAGCTAGACGGCGGATGCCTTCGCGGTTCATGGTCAGATTGACTGCTTTGGCTGATGGAATCACGGTAGCAACGTTTTGCGCTTCAATATCCAGCAGCACTTCTGTGGCAATGGCTTCAATTTCCGGCACAATCAGATGCGGTTGCACCTGAGCAATCAGCTGTTTCAGTGCGTTAGGATCGGCCATATTAATGGTATGGGCATGATGCGCCACTTGCATGGCAGGGGCATGATCATATCGGTCGGCGGCATGCACTTCTACACCTAAACGTTGTAAAGAAATCACCACCTCTTTCCCCAATTCTCCTGAACCCAATAGCAATACTTTAAATGCCGAAGCTTGAAGAGGAGTACCAATCGTCACGCTCATGTAATTCATCCATGCTTGATTTTATGGGCTTTTAGCATAGCAGAACTGCACCGCGATGTTAGTGCCGATTCGGAGAAAATCGTGATTTTGTCCAACAATTTTTAGACGCAGTGGGCAAGAGGAAATACAGTGTTGAAAACGCAGCACAACTGCAGCACTGCGTCAATGGGTCTGGTGTTGAAGTCAAAACCTAGAAGGAAAATGGAATATAGGTATAAATCAGGCCATAGGTCACGGCCGCAGTCAAGGTGGCCGGTACAATTTTCTTGTATTTAAAATACAGCCCGGCCAGCACTATAAATCCGACCAGCATGGCAAAACTTTTATTGGGCGTTTCCAGTAACGGTGGCAAGGTCGCGACCACCAGCATTGAACTGATTGCGGCAATACCAATTGAACCCAAAGCAATCTTTAGCCAGAGGGCACCCCGTTTTTGTGAGTCCTGCTGAAACTTCTGAATCACAAAAAACGGTCCAAAGCGTGAAGCAAAATTGGCGATGCCGACCACAATCCCGACCAGAATAATTTCAAGATTCATGTGAGCCTCCTGCGTATGCATCATCCGGTTGTTTTAAGACATAGTGTTTGAACAGACCTGCAAAAATGCCCGATAAAATACCAATAAAGATGGCAGCGGACAGGTCAATGAAATAGCAGGCGATAGCTGATACCACCAAAGTCACACTGACCACAAAGGTATGTTTTTTCTCAAAGGCGGCCAGCAGGAAACTCAGGAACAGGGCCGGTAACAGGAAATCCAGTGCGGCTTGTAAAAACTGCGGCAGCTTACTGACCTGATCGGCAAACAGACCGCCCAGTAAAGAACCGAGCGCCCATGACATCCAGCTAAACAGACTTAAACCCAGCATCCAGGATTCCGACCATTGTTGCCGGCGCTGCGACAGCTTGATCATGCCGGAAGCAAAGACTTCATCGGTCAGGCCCCAGGCCCAGATCGCGGTTTTCTTTAAATTGAGCCGGTCCTGAATCAGGTTGGTTAAGGCCGGGCCATAGAGCAGATGGCGAATATCCAGTGCAATGACAGTCAGGGCGGTCATCCAGATGGAGGTGCCGCTGCCTAACAGGGCCACCACCAGAAACTGGCTGGCACCGGCATACATGGTGCAGGATAAAAACAGGGCTTCCCAGGCGCTAAAACCGAATTGGGTCGCCGAAACGCCAAATGCAAAAGAAACGGGGAGATAAGTAAAAATAATGGCTTGGCTATCTTTAGCGCCTTGCCAAAAACCGGCTGGCTGTGTGGAAAGCGTTTTGTGTTCAGACACGACACACCTGAAGGAGAGTTGAACAAGGAGTCAAATGATGATTGTGTATTGTACCCGAATTCACTAGCATAGTGCCGAAATGTTTGTTGAAGCGAGCCAGATATGTGGATGTTCAAAACACGTCAATTTGTGGTTGCAACTGTACTGGGCAGTAGCCTGTTATTACAGGCCTGTGGGGGCGATCAGTCCGGTGAAAAGCCGGAAATTAAACCTGCACCGAAACTGACCAATGATGCAACGGCGTATGCAGAAGCGGCCTGGAAGCTGATGAATGAGGTGGAACCTTATGTTTATCGCAAACAGCGCAATTTAATTGAAGATAATGTACGCAAACCGGCGCGCCAGTTAAGCACCGAATGGCGCATTAACGTCAAAATGACCGATTCAGTCACCGAAGGAAAATATGCCTTATGCCGTAAAGCACTCACCAGTCTGGAAATCTGGGCGCGTGCCACTTTGGAAAGTAGCGCAACGGTAAGCCAGAAACAGGCCGATTATGAACGCGATAAACAGCAATGTGCCGATGCGATTGCCCATCCGGAACTGGGCAATACCGATCCCAAACAAAAAGGCAATACGATTGCGACAGCATCCTGAAGCATCAATAAGCGGAGTTCTGGCTCCGCTTTTTTAATGGCGCCGCCGTATTAAATTGATCTTTGCAATCAGAATAGCGATTACATTACACAATTAGTCTGCAAGATATTGGCGCATCTTTCACGGTGCTGAACGGTTATGGTGCGCTTGAGTGCACTGAAATCAAGCGCTTTCGAGAACTGGAAAGCGTAGGGAATTCAATAACATCTCAGTAAATCAAAGAAGATATCAAGATCGGTTCGCTGATTGATTAATTTTCTTGCTTAAATTGTGGTGAGCCAAAGATTGCTCTTCAAAAAAAGAGTATAAAAAAACCCTCAAATATTTGAGGGTTTTTCATTGATATCAGGCGATTACACGTTAAAACGGAAGTGTAAAACATCACCATCTTGTACGATGTAAGTTTTACCCTCTAAACGCCATTTACCTGCTTCTTTGGCACCGGCTTCGCCGTTGTATTGTACGAAATCATCATAGGCCACACATTCAGCACGGATAAAGCCTTTTTCGAAGTCGGTATGAATGACACCTGCCGCTTGTGGAGCGGTTGCACCGACTTTCACCGTCCAGGCACGTACTTCCTGCACACCGGCAGTGAAGTAAGTTTGTAGGCCGAGTAAGCCATAACCTGCGCGGATGACCACGTTCAGACCAGGTTCTTCCATACCCATTGCTTCTAAGAATTCAGCACGTTCATCATCTTCTAATAATGAAATTTCGGCTTCAATCTGGTTGCAGAGTGGTACTACAATCGCATTTTCAGCTGCTGCCAGTTCACGTACTGCATCTAAATGCGGGTTGTTTTCAAAGCCATCTTCCGCCACGTTGGCAATATACATGGTGGGTTTTAAGGTTAATAAACCAAAACCACGAATCAGTTTACGTTCGTCATCGTCCAGATTGGCTGCACGTGCCGGTTTGCCTTCATCCAGTAATGGCAGGATTTTTTCTAGCACGGCTTTGGTCGCAACTGCTTCTTTGTCGCCGCCTTTGGCGGTTTTGGTTAAACGGGTCACGGCTTTCGATACCGTTTCTAAGTCGGCCAGCGCAAGTTCAGTGTTGATGGTGGCAATATCGTCCAGCGGGTCAATTTTACCATTGACGTGAATGACGTTTTCATCTTCAAAACAACGCACCACGTGAGCAATCGCGTCAGTTTCACGGATGTTGGCGAGGAACTGGTTACCCAGACCTTCACCTTTTGAAGCACCTGCAACCAGACCGGCGATATCCACAAATTCCATGGTGGTCGGCAGGACACGTTGTGGGTTTACAATGGCCGCCAGTTTGTCTAAACGCGCATCCGGCACCGGCACAATACCGGTGTTTGGCTCAATGGTACAGAACGGGAAGTTTTCAGCAGCAATTGCAGCTTTGGTTAAGGCGTTGAAAAGAGTCGATTTACCAACGTTAGGCAGACCTACAATACCACAATTAAAACCCATGAAATGACTCACAAAGTGTTATTCAAAAATTGTCGCTGATTTTACATGAAAGCCAGCATAAAGTCAGGTCATGGCGGGGATGTTTGTTGAAAAAGCATATTTCTGAAATATGTGCTGCGGATGGTGGGTAATGCGTGCCGTATCTTTGTTGATTTTTAAACAGGATAGCCTGACCTAAATACGCTTGATGAAGCGTTTGGCCGAATACCGGCGATTTTTGAATAAAAAGCGCATTGTTTTTCAGCAGCAGTATGACTAAAGTAGCCAATGGATGTTGGCTGTTCAAATTATTGAACAAAAAATAAAAATTGACGGAGAAGATATGCGTATTTTGTACCAGTTTCCTTTATCTCATTTTTGTGAAAAAGCGCGCTGGCTGCTGGATCATAAGGAACTGGATTATAACGCGCAGAATTTAATTCCGGGCGTGCACCGGGCTTTTGCCAAGCTAAAAACCGGACAAAACAAGCTGCCGATTTTACGCGATCAGGATCAATGGATTGCGGACAGTACCCAAATTGCCCTGTATTTAGATGAGGTGTATCCGGAGCATACCTTATTACGCCCAGACCCGACACAGCGCAATGAAGCACTGGAGATTGACCAGTTGGCCTCGACTCTGGGCTATCACGTTCGTCGCTGGGGCTTGGCACATACTTTATCTGAAAGTGAGCAGCCTTTAGATTTGCTGATTGGTGAAAAAGGTTATTTACGTCAATTTGAAAAATACTCCAAACCGATTATGAAGATGCTGATTTCCAAAGGCTATCAGCTGGATCAGGACAAGGTTGATGAATCGGAACGGGAAATGCGCCGTTTAATAGCCGAATTAAACCAGCGTCTGATAGCCAATGGCGGCGCATATTTTGTCGGTGAGCGTTTAGGCCTGGCGGATATTGCGGTCTGTTCCATGCTGGCTCCGATTCTGGAAATTCAGGATACACCGTGGGAAAAAGAGCAGGGCGAAACCTTGTCCGAACAATTCCTGCAATTTAAACATGAACTCAGTGATTTACCTTTAGGGCAATATGTACTGAGAATTTATCAGACCGAGCGTCATGCCCGTGTGGACTGGCGCGGTATCTAAACGGCAACCATAAAAAATACGCGCCTGTAGCGTGTATTTTTATGACTTTATCAAATCCATTAAATGAATGGGGTAGATGAATCCAGATCAATTGCAGGCAGTTGCGGCGCAAGGCTGAGCAGGTCAAAGTTGCTGCTACTGCTTTCTGTACTGGTCGATTGCAGAGCTTCTTGAAGTTCAGGTAACAGGTTGTCCAGACTCAGACTGCTGTCTGCTCCTGTACTGGCGCCTTGTAACAGATCTTCCAGATTAAAGTCAGTTGAACCAAATGCATCGCCCAAGCTGTCAGTAAGATTGCCTAGGTCAAAGTCTGTGCCACCGTCAGTCAGACCTTCCAGTAAGCCACCTAAATCAAAACCACTGCCGATGTCTGGGAGACCGCCAAGTAAGGCACTTAAGTCAAACTCACTGCTGCCACCTGTTAAGCCTTCAAATAACTGGGTCAGTGTTTCAAGGTTCAGATCACCGGTGTTATTGCCGATGAGTCCTTCAAACAGTTCAGAAATCGTTTCAAGGTTAATTTCACCCGTATTACCACCGATTAAGCCACCGACCAGTTCTGAAATTGCACCAATATCAAAGTCGCCGGCGCCACCGCCAATCAGACTACCGACCAGATCAGCAATGGCTGCAATGTCGAGATCACCTGAACCACCACCAATTAATCCGCTGACTAATCCGGCAATTGCACCGATATCAATATCGCTAGCGCCACCACCGATGAGACCACCGACAAGCTCAGCAATCGCTGCGATGTCGATATCGCCTGAACTACCACCCATCAGACCGCTTACCAGCTCTACGATTGCACCGATATCAAAGTCACCCGTACCGCCGCCAATTAAACCACCAACCAATTCAGCAATCGCTGTGATATCGAGATCGCCTGAACCACCACCGATTAATCCACTGACTAATCCGGCAATTGCACTGATATCAATATCGCCAGCGCCACCACCAATTAAACCGCCAACCAATTCAGCAATCGCTGCAATGTTGATAGCGCCTGAACCACCACCGATTAATCCACTGACTAATCCGGCAATCGCGCCAATATTAATATCACCAGCACCGCCGCCAATCAACCCACCAACCAATTCAGTAATCGCTGCGATGTCGAGATCATCCGAACCACCACCCATCAGGCCGCTCACCAGTTCTACGATTGCGCCAATATCAAAGTCGCCGGCACCACCGCCGATGAGACCACCGACCAGGTCAGCAATGGTACCAATATCCAGGTCGCCCGTATTACCGCCAATCAAGCCACCAATCAGCTGGCTGATGGCTTCAAAATCCAGATCAGCAGTATCACCGCCAATCAGACCACCGATTAAATTGCTAATTGAGCCCAGATCAAAACTGCCCCCATTGGCTTGGGTCAGTTGATTAATCAGGCTAGAAATATCCAAACTGCCGCTATTACTTCCTGTAAACTGGCTGATTAAATTGCTAAGACTGCTACTGTCCAGGCTGTTTCCAGACAACAGACTTTGCAATAAGCTGTCGAGGGTTGGGGTAGAGGGGCTGGTGAGTTGTCCAAACCAGTTCGACAAGGTCGAGCTGATGCCACTGAAAAAGCTGCTGGTTTGGGTTTCGACAGTTAAAACCGGGCTGAGCTTGCTTTTCAGCAAACTGAAAGATTTAAAAGCCATGAAGACGATTCCTTGTGTTCTTATGTTTTTGTTTTTGCTGGTGTTGAAACGCATCTTTTTTTAATCTATTTGTATACACTTGTAAAAGGTGAACGTTCTGGAATTAGCTGTATTTGGGCAGAGAAGGCAATTTAAACGCAGTAGAGAGAAGGAAATTTTTGAGAAAACAGCGGTTTATTGAAGCTAACCGTTTATCTGTTTTTAAAAGATCAAGATAAATGGCAGAGGTCTGATCCGTTAGGCTACAGTTGTGTCTGCACATCATATCTTGAAAAAAAATTTCAATAGATGAAAAAATAATGAGAAATAAATATTGTTGTGGTACTGATTCGGCTAAAATTATAAAGTGTCATTGCCTGTTAAAAAGAGTATAAAAATGGAACTGGATCGCTTTGATAAGCATATTCTTGAAATTTTAAGTCATGAAGATGTCAATTTAAATGAACTGTCGGAGCGGGTGAATTTGTCGGTGAGTTCGGTACATCGCCGGATTAAAAGCCTGATTGATCATAATATTATTTCAGGTTTAAAGCGGGAAATTAATTACCAGAAACTCGGCTTTAGTCTGCATGTCCTGTTGCAGGTGTCGCTGAGTAAACATGATACCGATACCTTTGCCAAGTTTCTGGAAGAACTGGAAAATATTCCCGAAGTGATTAATGCCTTTTTGGTGACCGGGCAAACCGCTGACTTTATTGTAGAAGTGATTGCGCGGGATATGGAAAACTACAGTGAAATTTTACTCAAACGCATTGGTAAAATTGACCATGTGGTGGCGCTGCATTCGAGCTTCGTCATTAAAGAATATAATGTTTTAAACTGCTCGAATTTGCTCAATAAAGTTTAATTTCTAAGAAATAAAAAACGCGCCAGATGAGCGCGTTTTTTATCTGTAAGTTTTAAGCATCTAAGGCTGCTAAAACGTCATCAGAGAATTCAACGTTGGTATAAACGTTCTGAACATCATCCAGATCTTCAAGCATATCAATCATCTTCATGATTTTCTTAGCCTGATCGATGTCGGTGATTTCAGCTTTGGTTGATGGGCTCATCACCACTTCAGCATTGTCAGATTTTAAACCTGCTGCTGCTAAAGCATCCTGAACGGTACCAAACGTTTCTGGAGTGGTAATCACCAGAATTTCATCTTCAGAGACTTCAATATCTTCTGCACCGGCTTCTAATGCCACGTCCATGATCTGATCTTCTAAAGACACATCTTCAAACGTAATTTCACCACGTTTGGTGAATAAGAAGGCCACTGAACCGTTGGTGCCTAAGTTACCATCGGTTTTAGAGAAGCAGTGACGAACGTCTGGTACGGTACGGTTTAAGTTGTCAGTCATGGTTTCAACAATCACGGCCACACCGCCGACACCATAACCTTCATAGGTGACTTCTTTTAAGTCATCGTTATCTTCACCGCCAGCACCACGTTGAATCGCACGGTTAATCACATCACGTGTCATGTTGACTGATAATGCTTTTTCGACTACAGCACGTAAGCGAGGGTTGCTCCCTGCATCCGGACCGCCGAGTTTAGCAGCAGTTGTCAGTTCACGAATGTATTTGGTAAACAACTTACCACGACTAGCATCTTGTTTGGCTTTACGATGCTTGATATTGGCCCACTTGGAATGACCCGCCATGCGAAATATGCTCCTTGTAGATTGGCTGTATGCCGATCGAATTGCACAGATTCTACCATAAGCCCTTTTTCTGAAAAAAGGGCAGGGTTTTAAGTTTTAACTGAAAAATTTACGCTGTTTTCACGTCTGGAATAATAATATCCAATCCGGTGTTTTCTTTATAGAGCTGTTTGATCAGCGCGAGATCATGCGCCAGGTCGGTTGGATAAATTTTACCAAAAATCCCGCCTTGCTTGGTTTTAGAGTTGGCATACATCAGCACAATCGGCACATTGGCGGCTTTGGCAATATGCCAGAAACCGGTACGAATTGGCTTACGTGCTTCACCATTTTTGGCACGGGTCGCTTCAGGAGCAATCACCAGATTGAATTTTTCATTGCGCTGGAACAGCTCCACCATTTGTCCCACGATGTCCTGATTGGCTTTACGATCAACCGCAATACCGCCCACGGCTTCAAGTACCGGTTTAAGTGGACCTTTGAATAATTCTTTCTTGATTAAGGTATGAATTTTCATGTCGAAAATTTGGAAGATGGCCAGTGATAGCACTGCATCGAGCATCGAGGTATGCTCAAAACCAATAATGACCTGTTTATCTTCCAGAATATCAGGTTCGACGTTATAGCTCCATCCGGCAACTTTAAATGCAGCTTCGCCAATAAATTTTTTTAACATGGGTACAGAGTAAAACAAACGAAAGCGCATAATTTGTGCTTGTTCGGCTTTAGAGTCAAGGGTTAATTTGTGCAACTGTGCAGAAAAAATAAAGACCTGTTTAGCCGCAGAATATAATCTAACAACTTATTGTTTTTAGATATAAATTAAAAGTTATTAAGACTTAAAATAAATGAGTATATAGAAAATTACTATTAAAAAGGTGAAAAAAAAGCTATTCAGCAGATAATTTAAGCATTAGACTTTTGTCGTAGATAGGTCGTAGTTCAGGCCAATGTCCAACTTTAGGCTTAACCTCAACAGGAATAGCAAAATGACATATTTGACCGCACTAATTGTTGCTTCGCTCATTTTAATGGTGATTGTGCTTTGGTCTATTGCTGAACTTGTGTTCGAATCGCGCAAAGAAAAGTCACTGAACTCAAAAAGAGTTTAAAATTTCAGCAATACGAATACTTTATAAGTTTTTGTACTCACGATATAAAGTTATT
Organism: Acinetobacter sp. AND/436; assembly: GCF_049546925.1. Lineage (NCBI taxonomy): Bacteria > Pseudomonadati > Pseudomonadota > Gammaproteobacteria > Moraxellales > Moraxellaceae > Acinetobacter > Acinetobacter sp. AND/436. The sequence goes on along the minus strand of NZ_JBMXBO010000003.1, from coordinate 225,312 downwards.
TCAAAAAAGTATAATTTTTTATTGATTTATTGCTTTTTTATCTTAAAAAAATAAATTTCGAATTTACCTCTCATGATATGAGCGCAGTTTCAGTGCAATGCTTGATGAGATGATGTTGTGCAATTTCCTGCTAATTTTTGAGCTTCTGGTTAACTGTTGTCTTACTGTACAAGCGATTTTGAAAGGGCTTGTATTTTAAAAAAATCTTCGATAGTATTCATGGCGCCTGAACTTGTTGATATATAACAATTTCAGTGAAAAGGGCCTATAGCTCAGTTGGTTAGAGCAGCGGACTCATAATCCGTTGGTCGACAGTTCAAGTCTGTCTGGGCCCACCATATAAAACAACCACTTACGTGTATTAATCGTAAGTGGTTTTTTGTTTCTGAAATCCATGTAAGCACTATGTAAGCAATAAAAATAAATAGTTAGTATTTAAAAGAGGGATTAAAAGTGGAAGAAGTGTTCAAGATTTCGTGGTTGGGTATAAGCGGAATATCTATTCTTACTTTTTTAATTGGGCTGATTGCAGGTCATCGTTTGAATATTTATCGCGATAAAAGAAATAGGCTTTTCGAACTATCAAAAGATTTAAGAGATTTTTATGTAAAACAGGCTAAAGATCCAAATACTAATTCAGAATATAAGATAGATAGGGCCTTAGATAATTACATAAGCTACAAGTCCGGCCTCAATATGTTTTATTCTTATAAAGCGAAAAGACTTGAAAAGTTGTGTGCGGAATTTAATACAATTCAAAAAACGGCTTATGGAAAATTACCTCTATATGATCCTGATAGCCCAATAAGATTTACTATTGATGAAGTAGATAAATTTGAATTAAAGAAGAAAGCCAATCAAATTATCAAGATGTTAAATGATTGAAGGGGCTTAAGCCCCTACCAAATTTCGAATATCAGTTAAACGCCACTTATACATGTCATTCACAATGACCGGTTTAATCGGGCCACTTCCGCGAACCGCCCAGACCCGAACTGTATTTGCCTTGCATCCCATGATTTTTGCAAAGTCGGTGTGGCCAACCAAGCTGGCACCCGACTTGATTAATTGAGCAAGGCGCTCTTCAGGTTTTAATTGAATGTCAGTCATCAAGACACCTCCTTTAAACTCTCCACCACACCACTCGGCAGTCCACCCAAATAACACGTGAACAGGTGATACAACTGATCAGCATTCATTTCATTCACTTCAATCATTGCACCGGTGCCGCTTTTAACTCGCTGTCTGGACCAGCCGCGCATATTGAAAGTGAACTCATTGTCGTAATCCACTGCATTGACGATTGCATTGAATGAGCCAACATCACCGGCGGACCACGACTCGATGTACGGTTTATCTTTTGCGACAAGATTATCGAGCTGAAGCTGAGCGAATTGCACATTGGTTAGTTGAATTTCAGTCATCGGCTGGCTCCTGTGCTTCGATCATGGCTTTGTATGCAGCAACAAAAATTCTGCTGTCACAAATGTCAGGGAAAATATATGATAGTTTTTCTAAAACTTTTCTGTTTGGTTCAGAATCAACAACCACAAATCCTTCTGGCACCGCCTGGGCTTTGGCTGCTTGCCAAATACGAAGCGAGTCATTTGCGTGGTCTACAATTTCGGTGTGGTTTTCTTCTACGCTTAACTGCACGTATTTCTTCACACCCCAACAAAAAGTAATCTCTTTGCTTGGTTGATACACAGATTCAAACTGATTTAATTCCTGAATATCCATCACGCCACCTTTCCAATATTCCGACTTTGCACATAAAGCTTTGCTAAAAGCGCAACAGTTTCTCTAGTTTCAGGACGCTGCAATTCTTTAAATTTGCGGTTCATTGCAAGCAATTCAGCGCGACTCAATAACATTAAATTATCCAGTCGGCAGTCGGTTTTAATTCCGTTTTTAAAGATCAGCGCATGACCTTTAGGAATCGGGCCATTGGCTTTCTCCCATAGGTACTTATGCTTGAGCTTCATTTGGCGCTCACCCTCAAACTTGCACTCGATGTAACCATCTCTCGTGACATACTCATGACCAACCGGTGCTGCTGTATGAGGAATATTGCCTTTTTTCCACATGGTTTCAGGACTTGGCTTATAGCCTTTCATGCCCTTATTCCAAGTAGCATGACCTTTTTCCAAGCGACCAGTGCGGCCAGTTTTAGCGCCAATTCTCAAACAGTGCCCCTTTATTTGGTTTACATTGACATTCACATCAAACTCAGCATTAAAAAGCTCGGTTAATTCCTTGCGGGGCATGGTTGTGTGCTTAATCAAAAAGGCATCCATTTCAGGCGTGTATTTAAATTTCATTTAAACCTCGACATCCATATCACCAAGCGCAATGCGTGGCACAGCTTGATTCTCATTAAGCCCTTTGTATTGAGCAACCAACTTAACCGCATCCAACTGAGTGGTGTGTGCTTTGATAATCTCAGCGCTAATGCCTTGAATTGTTTGAGCGCGCTTAACCTCAGTTTCAAGCTCTTCTTTGTCAGCCTTGGCCAAGCGCTCTAACTGATTAAAAAGATGCTTGTTTAAATCTTTTAATGTACTCATCACGCCACCTCAACTTTTAAAATGTACTTTTGGCCGCCACTGGTGAACTCCACCGATTCACCTTTATCTAGCAAGTAATGCCCAACTGCTTCCAAGTTTTTAAGACTCAAGCCCGTTTTAGCTCTTGCCCGGCGGCGGTCACACTCAAGACAAGCATTAGTTTTTGTAGATCGCTCAGACGTTCCGCATTTCTCACACGGAGAAAAAGGAGTGTATGTCTTCAATCCTTTGGCTTCAGCCGCTTTACGCAGTGGAATGTTTTGCTTTGAACCGCCAGTGGATATTGAAAAATTAAACTCGGCTTTATTGGTATTTACGGCCTGCTTAATTTCACCGCCTTTCGCTAAAAATTCAGCAATAGCATCCGAGTAGTCAGGTTTGATTTGAGCACCAATCATCACGCCACCTTCGCCAGATTATTCATCATCACAGCCTTGCGATACTTGCTCGTCATGGTCCATTTCAAGTCATCAACAAAGCTTTTTCCGTTGTTAAAATACTGCTTTAGAAAAAGCTCATAACGCCCGGACAAGTAATCATCCAGATCGTAAAATTCCTTTACTTCGTGCCGATCAAAAGGAATCTCGCTGCGCTTAACACCATCGCTAAATTTCTTTTTCACAATCATTACGTTTTTCTTGAGTTCGATTTTGTGGCCACCACGATCTAGCCATTCGATAAAAGCAGGCGAAATACTGTTTGGTAGTTTCATGCTGCAATCCTCCCTTTGCTACGTTCAGCCATAAGCTTTGCGTAATACTCCTGGCAATGCGGAATCTTATCTTTGATCTTCTGGATAATCGCCTCATCACGCTCAATGGTCACGGTAGTTAGGCGCTCACGAATGTCGATAGCTTCAACCATGTCGATCAGTTGCTCCCGGTCATCCCAGTCCTTTGTGAGTTCAACCGGGCAAGGGAATAACCAGAAATCCACCTCAGCAACTTCGCATTCATACAGCCACATGTAGGCTTGCATCTGAACGTCATAGCCTGCTTTTTTAACCTTCTCCATTGCTTCATCAGCAAAGAAAGGATGGGTGCCAATATCCCAGGTGCATTTCGTGTCGATGATCAGTTTGCGTTCCAGATCCAACACATCACACTCACCGGTGATTAACTCATTTTCAACACGACCAACGTGCTTTTGGTAATTGCGAAAACGCATCTTGCCCGACATTTCAATCGCTAAATCTTCGAGCAAATTTCCTTTTTGTGTGTACTGATTACCTGTGAATGAGCGAAAGCCGTATAAGTCCTCTTTCACGATGTCACGGATAGCTGATTTTGCCGTGTCGCTGATGACAGCCGCTTTAGAGCGACCATCACCAATAAGTTTATGTAGAGAAGAACAGCGGAATAACTTCATCACTGAGCCTCCACTGCCACACGTTGAGCATCTGTCAACTGATAACCATCAAGGATGTAAGCCTTATCAATTGCACCAGCATTGAGCTGCTCGAGTGCATTACTGAAAGATTCATCATCTAATGGCGGTTTTGGTGCTTCCAAATCTGCAACCGTTTCTTGGTGGTCGATGTAATCAAACTGGCCTGTTTCAACGTCACGGACAATCGCCTGGTCTGCCAATTGTGCTTGCTGCATTTCAATTGAAAGCGGTGCCTGCTTTGATAAAAGCAGTTTTAAGACCGTCTTAAGTGCCATTGCGTCAAACTGGTCTTTCCACACACCAAAGCCTTGTTTGGCTGTCTGGCTGTACTTGTTAGCATGTGCGCTGACTTCTTCACGGCTCATGTATAGCTCAGAAGTAAAGCCATTAATCAGCTTAAAGAAAGCAACATAGCCGATTGGTTGGCCTTGTGGTTTGACTGACCAATCCCACTCATAACCGAGCAATGGGTTAGCATTAAGCAACTGGCCTTGATACACAGGAGTTGCTGCAATACGCTCAAACTGACCGGAACGCTGTGCAAGTTGGATGAATCCCTTGTAGCCAAGCTGAAACTGTGCTTCGATGGTGCCAGCCTTGCGGTTCTTGAAAGGCACGATATAGGCAAAACCCAGACTATTGTTGATTGGCAGATTCAGCGTTGCAGCCATACACGCAGCACTAAAAATAGTCTGCGGGTCAGCATTTACCAGCATTGAGTTGCTGTTCACGATCTGCAATACAGACGTTGCAAAAGCAGGGGCATTCTTACCAACAAGTTCTTTTAGCTTTTCCTGAACCATTGGTTTTGCGAAAAAGTCTTTAGCGTTATGTTTTACTGGTGCATTCATGCCACTTCTCCCACCATCTCCTTAAACTGCTCAATCAGCCTAGACACCACCGGCATCTGTTGAACTCGCTCAAGCTGCTCTTGTGTCAGAAAGTCATCTGAATCGGCCTGACCGTGCGCATTTACCGGCAGATTGAAGTATTGAATCTGCGTTTCTTCCACATCAAAACCATGCTCATCAAAGCGAAGGTTCAGCGTGATTTTGTTTAAGCAGCCGCCGAAAAAGTTAGGAAAGGTCTGCTCAAGTACAATGTTTGCAGTCGCGTATTTTGTTTCGTAACCATCAAAGACCTGAAAGTCATTTAGCGTTGCAACTGGCTGGAATTGTTGTACGATTGCGTTCATCGCATAGCCTCCTGATGTGCCTTAGCCGCTTTCACCTGTGCAACTTGTTCAGCTTCACAAGCCTTTAAACCAACACCAAAAAAGATGAATGTGATTGCTGCAATCAGAGCAGATGCAGCAGCATTTGAAGCAAAGCTTTTAAGCTTAGAAACAAAGCGTTTTTTGTCTTGGCGCTTAATTAGCGTTTCGACTAGCTTGTTTTGAGAAGTATTTGTTGCCATAATGACCTCGTTGTATTCGAGCCCGCTAGATTTCCAGTCGCTGCGGGCTTTTTGTTGTTTACGAGGTCAATAGTAAACATGATGTGTACTGTAGTCAACACTTGTAATAAACAAATGTTTAATTATTTTATAAACAACTGTTTTATATAGACATAAAAAAAGACCGCATAAGCAGTCTTAAAATTTCATTTTGTTTACTTATCTATGGCAGCGAATTTTGCACATTAAATGCATAAGCAATAACTTCAAACTCCTGGTCAATAATTTCTTGCTGCGTCAAAACTTCCTCTTTGTATTCGTCACTATTGGCGCTAACAATCCTTATGCCGCCCATTGGCATTCTGTATAGGTACTTAAACTTAAAAAGACCACCGTGACATATCGCATAAATCTTGCCATCAATAACATTTTTTCTACCTATATCAACATAAACTGTCGCGCCATCATTGATGACTGGTGACATTGAGTTGCCAAATGCTGTTAATGCAAGCGCATTTGCTGGTTCAACACCATAACGCCTTAAAGTTGAGGCGCTTAGTCTTAATTTTCTTGTTTCTGTATTTATGATTTCACCGAGCGAGCCTGAGCCACAAGAAACCAAAACATCTTTATAAAATGGCACCTCAACCTCATCACTATCTAACGGAGTGGAACTATCCCACCCTGCGACACGCGAAACATCGCCACTGGAGCTGTCGCCCACACCACTCAAAATCCAATTTGCAGAACAACCAAACTCAGCAGCAGCTTTTAAAGCCCCAGCTTTTGATACGCCACGCTTTTTCCAATTGGTCAGCGTTTGTGGTGACTCATCAATGCGTCTTGCTATTACTTCCTGACTTAGACCGTTACTTATTTCAAGCAGCCTTTCAAATGATTCATGCATAACAAGCTCCTTTTTTCTTGGTTTTATTATCTCAGCAGTAAACAAATTGTGTTAAACAAATGATTTGACATTAGTAAACACAGCGTTTACCATCTAATACACAAATGTTTATAGGAGAGTGAAATGTCTATCAGCACTGATAAAGACATCATTGTTGCTCTTGGTGGGTCAACAAAAGTTGCTGAGATGCTTGGCTTAAAAAGCAAACAGCGAGTTCAAAACTGGATGACAAGGGGAATTCCTGCGGAAGTGAAGCTCCAGTATCCGCATATCTTCTTGAATCCAAATATCTCAAGCGTAACTCGCAATAAGGATATTGCGTGATGGGAGTAGATGAAATGCAAGAAGCACTAGATTTAGGTTTTCTTGATGTGCATGGGAAAAAGACTGACTCAACATCAGTGCGCATGACACATGAAGCATTGCAGGCGATTGATGCGCTGGCAGCAATGGACGACATAAAGCGTTCAGAGTGGATTCGGGATGCAGCCATTGAGAAGCTCCTGAAGTTCAAGAAACAACATGAGTATCTCAGCAGGGCGTTTGGTAATACCACGAATACGGTGAATACATCGTCCACAAATAAAGAAAGCCCAGTAGCGGTAACTACTGAGCTTGATATTCAAAACCTAGAGGGAAATGAACAGTGAATATGTTATCACAATTTTCACAGAACCAAAAAGCCATTGAAATTGATGGCGCTGTCATTCGTCAAGATCAGTTTGGTCGCTACTGCCTAAATGATTTACACAAGGCAAGTGGTGGTGAACAAAAAAATCAGCCTCGTTACTTTCTTGAAAACAAGCAAACACAAGAACTTGTTCAAGCTTTGACCGATAGCGGAATTCCGCTATCGCCTATTGAGGTTATTCGTGGCGGCTTAGAACAAGGCACATACGTTGTTAAGCAAATTGTTTATGCCTATGCAATGTGGATTAGTGCGGCTTTCAATCTAAAGGTTATTAATACTTTTGATGCTGTTGTGACTCAAAAACACATTCCAGACTTAAACAATCCAGCCCAATTACGCGAATTGCTACTTGGTTATGCAGAGCAAAATATCCAATTGGCTGCTGAAAACCAAACACTCGCAAAAGCCATTGAAAATATTACAGCAACCGAAAACGGTGTGAAGTTTCAGCAGGCTTGCAAAATCCTGAACGTAAAGCAGGCTGACCTTGCTAAATGGCTTCGCGCTAAAGGTTGGGATAGATACATCAATAAATCTCGCGCTTCGACTCATTACAGCCAAGAGCGCGGCTATTGCGAAACAAAATTCGAAGAAGTGGATGGCGTGAAGCCGTCTGGTGAGCCGTACAACTATACAAAAATTGAGTTCTTTATCCTGCCAAAAGGCATGGCTGTACTGGCTAAACATTTTGGTGGTGCAGCATGAACAACATCACCCGCCAATTTATCGACCAATACGACAAAGCGCATCCAGACTTTGAGTCTCGTTATTGCCCAGTAGCCGATCTCTATGACGCTGACCTGGATATGTTTCACATTGAAGAAGTGCAGGATGAGTACGAAGAATTTAAACAAGGGGGAGATTGTGAGTAATTTTATCCCTAACAGCTTCCAATTGCCGAATGCTTTTGTAGATGAGGCAATGAAGAAACTCAGCCCTACAGCAAACCTTTTGTATATCGTGATTGTTCGCAAGACTCGTGGCTGGCAGAAGAACAAGGATGCTATCTCATTAACTCAATTTGAAGCAATTACTGGTCTATCAAGAAAGACAGTAATCAAGGCAATCAATGAGCTAATCGAGTTCGGTTTTGTGAAAGAGTATGCCCAAAAGAACGCTAAAGCAGCCAAGTCTTATGCTCTAAACGATAGTGTATTTTCTACACTAGTAGAATCTCCACTAGTGGAAAATTTACACCATACTAGTGGAGAAATTCCACCAGTTACTAGTGGAAAATTTCCACACACAAAAACAACTATAAAAACAACTAATCAAAAACAAGGGGTGTACTCAGAAGACTTTGAAAAGTTTTGGGAAGCATATCCACGTTGTAAGCGTAAATCAGACAAATCTGGAACATTTAAAACTTTTGAGAAATACAAATCAGTTGTGACTACTGAAACATTGATCAAAATTCTAAATGCTCAAAAACAAGATCACTCCTGGATTAAACAAGATGGTGAATTTATTCCAGCACCAACTACTTGGTTGAACCAAAAGAACTGGGAGAACGATTACTGGACTACTCAGCAGCCAGTATCTAATCAGTCAGCACCAATTCCTCAAAACCTTAAAACAGTGAAGGGAGCTTGGTAATGTCTGATATTCATAACATCGCAATTGAGCAATGTGTTCTTGCTGCATTGATGACAGTTCAAAACTCTTATGAAACTGTGGCAGGGGATTTAACTCAAGACTGTTTCTTCTCAACAAAGCATCAAGAGATTTTTAAAGCCATTTCTGAATTGGCTGATGCTGGAAAGCCTTATGACGCTGTACTGGTTGAGCAAAAGCTAAATCAAAGCAAATCACTGATTGATGCCACTGACTACCTGATGACGATTATGTCTGAAGCACCAGCGAGTTTTTATAACTTGGGTAGCTATGTTTCTGAACTCAACAAATTAAAAACACATCGCAAGGTTGAGGAAATCGGCAAGAAGATTGCCATGATTGCACATGATCTAAATCTTGATGATGTCTTTGCAGAAGCAGAGGGCTTGTTTAGCGGATCAGATAATCAGGATCAGAATCACTTGGGCGCAAGCTTTGAAGATTCAATCAACAGTGCTTTGCAGAAGATGATCGAAAAAGCCGAAGCAATGGCAGTAGGTAAACCATCGGGAGTGAGGTTCAACCTTCCTACTTTGGACCATCTGATTGGCACGGTTCAAAAAGGTCATTTGTGCGTTGTTGGTGGTAGACCAGGTTCAGGTAAATCAACTTTGGCTCAAATGCTGGCACTGGATACTGCAATCAAAAACAAGGGTGTGCTGTTTGTGTCGGCTGAGATGGATAAAGAGACTTTGGCCAATCGAATGATTAGCGCACTTAGCTTTATTCCTTATGACGAATTGCACAACGCCCGCATGTCATCAGGTGTGCTGAAGGACTTCACTGACGCTCAAGTTGCTTATGCGAAATTGCCAATCTGGATCGAACCAAAGCAAAAGCCGACATTAAGCGAAGTTCGTACCTATGTGCGCAAAGCAGAGCGCAGATTTAAGAAGATAGGACTTGGGTGCATCGTTATTGATTACTTGCAACTTCTTCGCAATCCGAGCCAAAGAGACCGCATTCAGGAAGTGGCATCCATCAGCCGTGAACTCAAATCAATGGCGAAAGAGTTTGAATGCCCAGTGATTGCATTGGTGCAGTTGAATCGTGATGCAGACAAAGGCTCACGCCCTAAGAGTTCAGACATTAAAGAATCAGGTCAGATTGAACAGGATGCAGATCAGATTGTTTTATTGCACCCAAAACTTCAATCAGAGGACTTAATGCCGACTGGTGTGACTGAAGTGCTAGTGACTAAAAACCGTCATGGCAAGAAAGGGATTGTACTGGTTCAGGATCAATTGGACGTGTGTCGCTTTACATCGGTACAGGTTGAAGAAGCAGGGGGTGCAGCATGAAAGACCCAAACGACAACAAAACTCAAGACTGGTTAGAAGTGACCATGCCGCTTGAAGTTGCACAGGCGGCACTGGCTGCAATGAACAAAGTTTTTCTGGATTGGGATGTGCTGAATGAGGCGCCACCAGAGTTTTTAAAGCACATGCGGGATTTGGCGTATTACGTGGAGCAAGCAGGGGGTGCAGCATGAGCATTACAAACGAATTATTGGCTCACATGAGCTACACAGCAGCGGTGCAGAAGAACAATTTACGTGAGCAGCTGGACACAGAACTGGCTGAATTTCTGGCCAAAGGTGGAGAAATTAAACGCATCCCAACCGGGCAATCTGGGGAACCGGGTGCAGTGTTTAACAATCGCCTGACAAAACCGAAAAATGCTCAAAAGACCATGCGTGCAGTTATGGCGAGTGCTGTATCAGAAGCCAACAAGAAACGTGCTCGACAAAAAGAGGATCAGGCCGCCTTAGCAGAGATTAAGGCTTTGGATCAGTGGTGCAAAGAACGCAAGGGCCGTGGTAGTGAATTATGCAAGCACATAGGTGTAGCGCGTGGCTTTATCTCACAGATTACAAATCAGGTTAGGCCATGCTCAAAAGAGCGTTATGAGCAAATTAAGTTAGCAATGAAAGCGATTGAGAAGCAGGAGCAGGTGGCAGCATGAAAAAGCGCAATAAGAAATATAACCCGAATAAACCCGCGATTAATCCAGTGCGTAAATTTCAGCTGATTGGTGAAGCGCAAGAAGAAAACAGAATGCTTGAATTGTGGCAACTCATGAATGGGAAAACCGAAAATGATGCACCTGAAATTGCGCATTTATTGAAATTCACAAAGGGCGACTTGGTTATTGCAATGCGTAAAAACCTCATTGATGAACAGCAAAGTTTTCATATTGCTTGTGAAATTCACGCAAAGCATCCAGATGGCACCGCTATCCAATTGGACTATGAGATAGCGATACCAGAGCGCATGACATACAGCCAGTTCTTAGGTGGTGCTGATGTTGAGAGTGGAGAGGAACCAATCTATGTGATGGATAAAGGGATAAAGACTCGCTGGGAGGGTGTAAACAAACTAATGGATGCGTATTTCCATGAAACTGCGGGACCTGGTTTCAAGATTGTAAAGCAGCCCTATGTTGTGACTTGTTTTTCAGCATTCAGGAATCAAGCGTGTTTAAGAGAGTTTAAATGCGTTCAATTGGTGACTCTTGGTAATGGGTTGGGAGTAGCGGCATGAACTTAACAATCGAACAAATGCGGGAAATTGTGGATGGGGCGCCAGGGTGGGCAAGGTGGTGGTGCAAGGACAAGAGACAGTTTCTTGACGTACTCCCATGCTCAAAGTGTATGGCTATTGAATATTTACGCACCGCTCTAGCCAACCACAACAAATGTCAGCATGAGTGGAATGAAACCACAAGCAATGGTGACAAGTATAGATTTTTTGTTTGTAAGCACTGCGATAGTGCGCGCAATTTTATCCCTTTGGATGAGGACATAACGGACTGCGTGACCGACATCCGTAATCACATCAGCCCAACTACAGTGGTGATTGAGAGATGATTGGACAAAAACACGATAAGCAAAAGCCGAGAATGTCATTGCTCCCAAAAGGCGCTCTAAATGCCGTAATTCGCGTTTTAGAGTTTGGGGCTAGTAAGTATCAGATAGATAACTGGAAGCATGTTCCTGACCCTAAGGTGCGATATTACGATGCAATGCAACGCCACATAGATGCATGGTGGCAGGGTGAGCAGAAAGACCCTGAGACTGGAGAGCATCATTTAGCCCATGCAATTTGCTGCGGGATGTTCTTGTGGTGGTTTGATAATCAGCAATCTGGTGTACCTGAAGCGATTTTAGAGGCGCAAGCCCTGCGAGGTGCTAATGACTGACCTGATTATTGGCATCGATCCAGATTTGGAAAAATCAGGGGTGGCTGTCTTAAAAGACGGCTCACTCCGAGTCTGCAATATGAGCTTTTATGACTTATCTCAGTATTTTGAAGTAAACAAGAGTGAAATCAAGAAGGTCGTCATTGAGGCAGGCTGGTTGAACAAGAAATCCAATTTCCGTTTCGGTCACTCTAAGAGCGCAGGAGAGAAGATTGCCAAGAATGTGGGGGAGAACCACGCAACAGGCAAATTGCTCGCAGAAATGGCAAAAGAATGCGGTTTAGCGGTGGTACTGGTTAAGCCGACACGTACAAAGTTGAAAGCAGAAGATTTTAATCGAATTACAGGTTGGCAAGGCAGAACGAATCAAGAGCAACGAGATGCTGCGATGTTGATCATAGGTATGAAGTAAGGGGTGATGGGATGAATGCGATGGTTAAGGCGGAAGTTATGAACTGGGATCGTTTTAGTATTGAGGATTGGCTTAAGCAGTATGGGGCATACATCCAAATATGCCGAATGAAGTCGGGAAATATGCCTGATAATTTGGGAATTAACCAGATTTACTGGCTGATTCTTGAAAATAACAAAGGGGTGGCACCGCGTAAGGATCAGATCATTTGCAAGATTAATGATTTTGAAGCTGAGCAGGTGCGGAAGTTGATTGTGGATTTTAATAAGTCAAGTTTGGTTTGTGCTTCGGCAAAGGTGGCTGTGCAGTTGTTTATTGAGAAGAATGTGAGAGGGATGTCATTAAGTCAGATGGAGAAGGAATTTGCTCTAAGTCGAAGCTCAATTAATAACATGGTGTTTGCAGGAAGTTATTACCTGGTGGGCCATGACAAAAGACTTCGCTTAAAATGATTAAATAACTTGCGTTTAAATGCGGATATGCTATTTTGTGTTATAAGTGACCGAAGTGTAAATATTGCACTTGGTTCTAAAAGAAGCTCGCCAAATGGTGGGCTTTTTTGTTGCCCCGAGAAATGTCCGTGAAAGCAATATCGGGGCGCCTAATGGCGGATTCCCTTTAATCGTAGTGGTTTAAATTGAATGCCGCCATTCCTTGCGCCATTAGCTCAACTGGAAAGAGCATGGGTGTTCTATACCAATGGTTGTGGGTTCGAATCCTACATGGCGTGCCAGATTCTAATTCCGGCGAACTTCATTTAATCAACTATGTAATTTTTCGCCAATGGTTAAATAATAAACTTGTATAAAATAGTGACTTAGACTCTATAGCTGTAGTCTCTTTCCAATTTCTACCTCCTACATCCCTTGGGAGGTATTTTTTTATCTGAAGGAAAGTGATGCTCCGATTCTTAATGTGTTTGTTCGGCCTACATGGTGCGACTGAGATCGATTACACGATTGATGATGAAGAAATCAAAGTATGTCGTGATTGTTTGAAAGAAGTTAAGTAGGCCCACTCATAGGAATGGATCACGTCTTGCTTTTTTTGATTCAATGTAAGTTAAGATTGAGGCCACAACTAACAATGCTCCAATTGCCATGAAATATGAATCCTTTGTATAAATCCCAAGCCCAAAACCAATGACACCTCCAGTAAGTAATAATACGGAGAATATCAATAAAAAAGTGTATTTCATGACTTTCCTCACAATAAATTAATAGTTGATAGAAATTTAAAGCATTATTGTTAATGTTGCATTAACAAATAATTACATTTGCCGAACGTATTACGGCAAACAAAGCCCTGCCACATACTAGCTATTGGCGGGGTTTTCTTTTCTTATTGGTGGTGTTTATGGACACAATAGAAGCAAAACGGAATTTAGAAGTTCTGGAAAAGAACCGCAGCCGATTGATGAATTACAACCATCTGTTTTCAAGCTATGCATTTAAAGAAATGTGCGGTGCTGAACTTCGCAAAGTAAATAAGCAGATCCACGGCATAGAAGAACAATTAAATGCGCAATCCAAAAAGACTCGCTGAGATTCGTAAATTGCCGTGTGTACGTTGCGGTAATCCACATAGCCAGGCTGCTCATTCAAATTCAGCGAAGCATGGTAAGGGCAGATCGATTAAGGCTTCTGACCAGTTCACTATTCCGTTATGCCATTCATGCCATTTCCAGTTCGATACATTCCAATTTGGGACCCGGGCAGAAAGTGAAGCCATGTTTGATCGGTGGTTGGTTAAAACAGAATTGATGATGCGAAAAGGTGGTGAGGTGTTTTGATGGATAAACAAACGCTCATTTCTATTGCTATTGGTTTGACGCTTGGTGTGATGTTGGTACTCATTGCGGAAAACATTCTTTTCGTCATTATCTTGATTCTTTTGATTTGGTTGCTTAAGCAGCTTTTTAAGATGTATTGAGGAGTGGTAATGAAAAACCCTACTCCAAAACTCGAACCTGCATGCTTTGTTATCAAGTCATTTGAAGAAGTAGGTCGTGCTATTGCGTATATGCACAGGCATCATGCGGCAGCGTGTGAAGATGGTAAGCCACTGGTGGTGCGTATAGATCAGAAGCAGGAAGATCGAAGCAAAGCACAGAATAGACTCTATTGGCTCTGGTTATCTCAATGGTCCAAGCGCCAAGGCACCGATAAAGATGCAGAGCATTTATTTTTCAAGAAGCAATTCTTAGCACGTATTTATCATCGTGATGATGTTGGTCAGTATCGAAAGACGTTTGCAGCAGTAAAGGCTTTAAAAGATCAAAAGCACCCGATGTATCAGCAAGTGGCAGATGGATTGAATGAATTGATTAGCACAACGGATGCAACGGTGGACCAGTTCACTGAGTACCTAAATGACATTCATGCATTCTGTAATAAACATGGGTGCTATCTGCATACACCTGATGATTTGATGTGGTGCTATCAAGATTGACGTAATACAAATACTTGAATATTCTCGTTGTTCAAAATAATGAATACTCGGGGGAAATAATGTTAATTCAAGTTGATGATGTTGTTATTAATACAGATCAAATTACATATATCGAAATCAATAGGAATGCGTTCTATTTGGAAATTCGATTTGATGAAGGTCGCTACACAAAAGTTAAATTCCCTCATATGGAAGACTTAAACCGATTCCTTAAGACTATCGGTCGTGAAATTATTTTTGCATAACGCGATGTAAAACAAAGACCTCCTTCGGGAGGTTTTTTATTGGGTGATTTAAATGACTTGTGCAGCATGTGAAGCAAGACGCAAATGGATGAAAGAACAATATGAACGATCAAAAGAAAGAATGCGGTTATGCGTCGAACGACTTAATTCTAAAGCTACTCGAACAGAACAACCAGCTAATAAACCAGGTGGCCCAACTCATCCAAATCAACAATGAACAGAATGCTCAGATCAATGAGCTATTGATTCAGTTGGAAGGTGGTGAGGAAGATGAGCAGCCTAAGTCACAGTATTTGGATGGATGATTATGAGATTAACAGTAGATGAAGCCATAGATCGTGGGCTGCTCAGCAAGGTTAAGGTTAAGCTTGATGGCGAGTACGTCCGGGATGTGGTAGTTGCTGATGAGGAAGAGGGATACATCGAGCGGTTTAAGAAGGTTGATGGCAAGTTTGTGATCAATCGGTGGCGCAAGGATATTGAAACCGAAACCCTGTATGGCAATGTTGTTATAGAGATTAGTGATGAAACTACCCAGACTGCAAAGCAAACTACAGGCGATGACACCGAAGGCACCGAGACCAATCAAGCAGGTCAGTGATTCATGGCGTGATGGCAAGTCGTCCACCCAACGCGGTTATGGTTATAAGTGGCAAAAAGCAAGAGAGCGCTTCTTGTCATTAAATCCACTATGTGTTTACTGCGAGAGAAACAATCGTGTGACTGTGGCAACAGTAGTCGATCACATCATTCCACATAAGGGCGATCAAACAATATTTTGGGATGAAAGTCAGTGGCAATCGCTGTGCGCCTCATGTCACTCATCTGTAAAACAACGTGAAGAAAAACAACAATTTAGATGATATTATGGTATAATTATTGAACAAACAAAAACCCTAAAGACTGGCATCTAAAGGGTTTTCTAATCAAGTTATCTATCAGGAGATAAACATGACTAAAAGCAATTCTAAAGTTTTACCAGAGCTTTGTGAAGTGGATGATTGTCAAGATAAGGCGAGACAGTTCTGCAAAGGTGCTAATGGTATAGCGGTATGCAACAAACACAGCCTTAGATGGGCTAAGTATAGATCCTTTGATCTGCCTGTGAGAGCATCAAAACTTATTGTTTATAAGGTTTGTAGTGTTGCAGGCTGTCTAGGTATGGCAAATAGAATTAAACATGGGGTTTGTGAGAAGCATCACGCTCGAATCAGAAGAAATGGAACGAGCGACACTGTTATCACACATAAGGATAAATACATTCACTCCCAAGGTTATATTCTCCTACATAAACCAGATCATCCGCTTGCAACAAAATTCACAGTGTATGAGCATCGCTACGTTTACTTTGAGAAGTACGGCAACGGACCATTTAATTGTTATATGTGCAACAAGCAGGTTGATTGGTCCAACCTACATATCGATCATTTAAATGACAATAAGACTGACAATAGAATTGAGAACCTTAGACCTGCATGTGCTATCTGCAATCAATCCAGAGGCAGAGATAAGATGACTGACACGCAAAGAAAGCAAGGTCATTTATTGACATTTAACGGTCAAACCAAATGCCTCAGTGAGTGGGCTAGAGAGTTGAAAGTTTCCAAGGGAGCTTTGGACTGGAGGATTAAACAAGGTTGGAGTGTAGATAAGGTTTTACGCCCAAGGCTATCAAAGACTGGGCCTAGAAGCTCGAAGTACATTCAGGATATCTAAGCAAGAGGGTGGGGGGTAAAAGAGTCTTAAAAAATAGGTTGTTTTTCTAGACCACGCGCCCTCTCATTTATAAAAAAATTTCCCATTTCACAAATAAGTTAAAGGAGGGCTTATGGCTTTAACAGCAAAAAAGAAGGCATTTGCCCAATCTAAACATGATGGCGCAGATAACAAGCAAGCCGCTATTTTCGCGGGTTACAGCCCTGAAACGGCCTCACAAGCCGGATCGAGATTAGCCAAAGACCCTGATGTGATTGCACACATTGAAAGACTCAAGATTAACACCGAAGTTAAAGCTGATTCCAAACCAGAACCAAGACCAATTATCACCAAAAAAGATATTGAGACTGCTGGCAGCCGTGCTGACCCGCTAAAGTTTCTGGAAGAAATCTGGACTGATCCAGTTGAAGATATGAAATTGCGAATGGATGCAGCAAAAGCAGCCCTTCCATATTTCCATGGCAAAGTCGCTGAGAAAGGCAAAAAAGAATCTCAAGCAGATGATGCCAAGGCTGCTGCAACTGGCGGTGGTAAATACGCTACTCGATCAGCAAGAAAAGCAAATTACAGTTAGGTTGAAGTATGACATCACTCAATTGGTCCACAGCGTGTCCCGATTGGGAGCAAAAGATTGTAAAAGGGCAGTCACTCATGCCATGCAAGCCACTATTTCCAGAAGAAGCGGAAATGGCATTGGATGTTTTTAAGAGTCTGATTGTGACTGATGTGATTGGCCAGCCAACTATGGGTGAAATTACCCGGCCTTGGGTATTTGAATTCGTGGCCTCAATCTTTGGTGCTTATAGTGAAGATGAGAGTCGGCGCTTAATCCGTGAATTTTTCCTTTTAATTCCAAAGAAGAACTCAAAGTCAACACTGGCAGCATTCATTATGCTGACAGCATTGATCATGAATGACCGCGGATCTGCTGAGTTGATTATTCTCGCGCCCACAAAAGAGGTCGCGGACAATAGTTTTATTCCAATTCGGGATGCAATTAAAGCGGATGAAGAATTAAGCGCATTGCTTAATATTTCAGAGCACACCAAAACAATCACACATCGATCAACCAAGGCCACTCTTAAGGTGGTTGCTGCTGAATCAAATACAGTAGGTGGTAAAAAGGCTTCATGGATTCTGATTGACGAGTTGCACTTGTTTCAAAAGAATGCAGGTGCGGCAAGCATGTTTCGCGAGGCAACGGGTGGTCTGGCATCACGCCCAGAAGGTTGCATTATCTACCTGACAACTCAGGCTAATGAGCAGCCGTGCGGTGTATTTAAGCAAAAATTAGACTATGCCCGTGATGTTCGTGATGGGATTAAACAGAACAATAAGTTTCTACCTCTGATTTACGAGTTCCCAAAGCAGATGATTGAGGATGGTGAGCATCTTAAAAAAGAAAACTTCCACATACCCAATCCAAACTATGGCACCTCGGTTGATCCAGTTCAGCTTGAAGATGACTTTGAGCAGTCACGCGATGGTGAAGAATCGGACTTTCGAGATTTTCTAGCCAAGCGGCTCAATGTTGAAATTGGTATTAATCTTCGTGCTAACCGCTGGGCTGGTGCTGAATATTGGTTGCAGCAATCCAAAGAATTCACCCTGGATAAACTGATTGAACAATCAGACGTTATTACTTGTGGTATCGATGGTGGTGGCCTTGATGACTTGCTGGGCTTCGCTGCACTTGGTAGGCATGCAAAAAGCCGTAAATGGTGGCTCTGGAATCACGCATGGTGCAATAAAACCGCAGTCGAAAGACGCAAAGAGAACGCACCAAAATATGCTGATTATGAAAAAGAAGGCAGCCTGACCATTGTTGAGCGCATTGGTGATGACATTGACCAACTGGCGGCCATTGCAAAGAAATGCTTCGACTCTGGCAAGTTGGACAAAATAGGACTGGACCCACTTGGTCTGGGTGGTCTGTTAGATGGCTTACTGGATGCTGGTATTCCTGAAGACAAGCTTATTGCAGTAGCTCAAGGCTTTAAGTTGATGGGCTATATCCTCACCACAGAACGAAAACTGGCAGAAGGCAATCTTTACCACGCTGGCCAAGACTTGATGACCTGGTGTGTTGGTAATGCGCGTGCAGTCGTGAAAGGTAACGGTATGATGATCAGCAAACAGGAATCAGGTGTTGGGAAGATTGACCCATTGATTGCGACGTTTAACGCAGTGGCTCTGATGTCAATGAACCCAGAGCAGGCCGAAAAAGAATACAACATCTATTTCGTTTAATTTATTCACTTTCCAAAGCTCGCATTACGCGGGCTTTTTTTATTGGGAGAGCCTTATGTCTGCTCTACATAAAACGTTTGGCTCGGTCCAAATTAAGAGCCTTGATGAGCAAAAGCGAACCTTCAAAGGAATCGCAAGCACACCAAATCAAGATCGCGCCAAGGATGTGATGGTGCCAAAAGGCGCAGAGTTTAATCTGCCTATGCCTTTGCTTTTCCATCATGACCCAACAAAAGCAATCGGGCAGGTGACAAGCGCAAAAGTCACCGCAAATGGTATCGAAGTTGAAATCCATATTCCTGAAATTGAGGAACCGGGTGTCTTAAAGGATCGGGTAGATGAGGCGTATCAGTCGCTAAAGTACGACTTGGTTAAAGGCTTATCAGTTGGTTTTATCCCGAATTGGGATGAGGCGGAGATGATTAAGGGTGGTGGCATCCAGTTCAACTCATGGGAATGGTATGAGCTTTCATTGGTGACTATCCCTTGCAACCGTGAATCAGAAACAGAATTTTCAAAAGCATTTGAGGAACACAAAGCCGCGTTGGGTAAAAAACCTCAAGACGTTCCAGGTGGCGCTTCATCTGAACAAAAACACGTTGTCGTAAAACTTAACAGCCCAACAAAGGGTGGAGTGAAATTAGTATGAATAAATATTTAAAACAGCTGCTTGACGCTCTTGCTGCTAAAAATTTAGAGCTTCAAGGCCACATGACCAAATCTTTAGATGCTGGACAAACACCAGACGAAGAAACTGAAAAGTCTATTCAAGCAGTTGAAGCCGAAATCGAGCAAATTGAAAAGAATATTGCTCGGGTTAAAAAACAAATCGCCGCCTCTGAAGCTGCTGCAAAAACTGCAACTCCTGCTGCTGGACAAACGGCTGAAGAAGCAAAAAAATCAGCTGAAGGTGATCCAGATCCTGAAGGCAAAAAGCCGAAAATTGAAACCGTGCCACTCGCTAAAGGTGTTGGTTTTGCTCAATATGCCCGTGCAAAAATTTTGTCACAGTTAGCGGCAAAAGAAGGCAATTATAAGTCAGCACTTGAGATTGCGAAAGAACGCGGCTTTGGTGATGAAGTTCAAGACCTTGTGACAAAAGCAACCTTGGGCACCACTACAGACTCAGGTTTTGCAGCATCATTAGTCACTGAAAACCGCCTTGTTGGTGAATTTGTTGACATGCTTCGCGCTGCAACTGTATTTGATCAACTTACAGGTTTCCGTAATGTGCCGTTCAACTCGAAAATCCCAAGCCAGTTAACCGGCGGTACCGCTTCATGGGTAGGTGAAGGTGCTCCAAAGCCATTAACAAACCCAACCTATGGTGAAGTGGAAGTCAAAGAGCATAAGCTTGCTGCGATTACTGTTTATACACAGGAATTAATGCGCCGCTCTGACCCAGCCGTAGATATTTTGGTTCGTGATGATTTGATTGAAGCATCAAAAACTTTAATTGATAACACCTTCCTTGATGCGGGTGCTGCCACAGCGGTTCGTCCTGCTGGTGTTTTAAATGGGGTGACAGCAACAGCAAATACTGGGACCACTGCGGCAGCATATGAGGCTGACCTATTGGCTCTGATTAATAGCTTTGTGGCAGCCAACCTTTCATTGGATGGCTCATACTTCATCATGTCGGAAACACGCGCGGCTCAAATCAGCTTGCTTCGTGATGCGCTAGGAAATACCTACTTCCAAGGCATGGCACTTCGCGGTACTCGTACATTGATGGGTATTCCGGTAATCACATCACAAACAGTCGGCGACAAGATCATTCTTGTGAAAACGTCTGAAATCCTGCTTGCTCAGGATGGTGGTGTGGATGTGTCTTACTCTGATCAAGCAACTCTGGTTGATGGTGGTACGACTCATCACTTATGGCAAGAAAACAAATTTGCGGTACGCGTTGAGAAATTCATCACATGGGCGAAACGTCGTCCGATTGCTGCAGCACTCCTGGACTACACTCCATCTGGTGGCTAATCCAAGTTGCCAAAAACAGCTCCTTAATCGGGGCTGTTTTTATATCTAAGCATCACAATTGTTTAGCTATAGGAACAGTCTATGAAGATTAAATATTTAAAGGTTATGCATAACGCCAATCCAGGTGATGTGCTTGAAGTTACCGAATTTGAAGCGAATATTTTGATTAAAACAGGTGTGGCGGAAGCTTACGAAGAACCTAAAAAGACGACTCGCAAGACCAAAACAGTTACTACAGAGCAAAAATAAGGCGGTTTAGATGGGCATTTTTGACAGACTTTTCCGAAAAAAATCACTGCAAAGTGTCCATTCAAACCAAGGGTGGACTTCTTTATTTGTACACGAGCCTTATTCTGGTGCCTGGCAGAAGAATGATGAACTGACCCGGGAAGATTTGGCAGCACATCCTGCAGTTTTCTCATGTATTTCCCTGATCTCTCAAGACATTGGAAAAATGGGTGTTTTGCTTAAAAAGCAGAAAGGCGGAATTTTAGTTGATGCACCCATTCCTGATGACTTGGTTGTTCTTAAACGTCCAAACCATTACCAAAACTGGCAGCAGTTTTTAGAGTTCTGGATGATCTGCCGAAAATTACGCGGTAATGCATACGGATTTAAGGTGCGTGATGTATTTGGGCAGGTAGTTAAAATTGTTATTTTGAATCCTGATCAAACAAAACCACTGATTAGTGATGATGGTCAAGTCTTTTACCAGCTGGGAGTTGATCGGCTGAATGGGACAGAATCCGTTGTTGTTCCGGCCTCTGAGATTATCCATGATCGTGAAAACTGCCTTTACCATCCATTGGTTGGCATTCCTGCCATCACTGCGTATGGAATTTCAGCAGGATTGGGCCTAAACATTCTGAAAAATTCCAAAACTTCTTTTGGAAACATGAGCCGACCAAGCGGTATTTTGGTTGCTCCTGGTGCGATTTCAGAAGATAAAGCACGTGCCATCGGTGCAGCATGGAATGCGAACTATACAGGCCAAAACATCGGTAAAACTGCGGTACTGGGTGATGATTTGAAGTATCAGCCAATCAGCATGACAGCTTCAGACACTCAGACTATTGAACAGCTGGAAATGACGAATCAGATTATTTGCTCAGTGTTGCATGTGCCAGCCTTTAAGGTGGGCTATGGAACGATTCCAGCAGGGCAGAAGGTTGGTGATCTGAATGAAATCTACTTCTCTGACTGCCTTCAAAGTCCTGTAGAGGCTATTGAAAACCTGCTCGATGATGCATTTGATTTAAAAGCGCGTGGCCTTGAAATATTCCTTGATGTTGATTCTCTACTCCGCATGGATAAAGAAACAAAAATGGGTATTCAGGAACGTGGTGTGAAAGCTTCGATCTTTACACCTAATGAAGCGCGTCAGCAGTTCAATTTAGAGCCTTTGGTTGGTGGTGATACAGTTTACATGCAGCAGCAGAACTATTCGCTTGAAGCATTGTCTAAGCGCGATCAAAAAGAAGATCCTTTTGGGAAATCTGCGCCAAATACGCCGCAAAATACCGAAAATTCAGACCAAAAAGGCCAATATCAAGGCGTTTTTAAGGCTGAAAATCAGTACAAATCAGGCCAGTTTGTGACGCATAAAGGCTCGTTATGGCATTGTGAAAAAGATCATTCTGGTGATTTTAATCACGAAAACTTCAAATTAGCGCAGAAAAAATGGGGTGAAGAATGAGTATTGTAAGTCTTGAGACCCTAAAAGAGCATTTGCGCTATGACGATGATTCAAATGATTTGATGCTTCAGGGGTATTTGGATGCAGCTGATTCGGTGGTGCTGAATTACATCACTGATGAGCTTGGACCTGATTACCCTAAAGCGATTCATCAGGCAATTTTATTGCTGTGTGGATATTGGGACCAGTACCGCAATGCTGAGCAAGAAATGCCGGTGAATGGCAACTTTCTGCCAATGCCTGTGCAAAGTCTGCTTTATCCATATCGCAAGCCTACAGCGATTTGAGGTGACTTATGACCCAACGTGCAGGCGAACTATGCCACCGTGTAACGATTCAGCATAAAACCACGGTCTATGATGAATACAACTATGAAACCGAAGCTTGGATTGAATATAAAAAGCTTTGGGGGAAAATCGACTTCCTTTCAGTAAAGGACAGTTTAACGACCAAAGCTGCGGGATCGGAAACGACAGCTCGCTTAAAACTGCGTAAACGTAAAGATATTGATACCGGCATGCGCGTTTTATTTGATGGTCAAACGTTCCAGATCGTGTCACCACCCAAGCCTGACAATGAAAACGGTCGAATTTATATGACGCTGGAGTTGTCTTTAGTGGAGTAAGCCATGTCAGTAGAATTCAATATTGAAGGCTTGGATGAGGTTCAGGAAAAGCTTAAAAGACTTGGCAATCCTCGTTTGATGAAGAATGCTGCTCGGCGTTCTGCTCGTAAAGCTATGGCGATTGTGCGGGATGCGGCACGATCAGGTGCAAAAGCAATAGATGACCCGCAAACAAGCGAAAAGATTTGGAAAAATATTGCGACTGCTGCGGGTAAAACACGAAACCCAAGTGAAGTGGTGATGCGTGTTGGTGTGCGTGGTGGTGCGTCATTCTCAAACAAAAATCCACCTAAAACACCAGGTGGCGACACTCGACATTGGCGCTTTATTGAGTACCCAAGTGCCAACAATCCAGGCACTCCATTCATGCGCCCAGCACTGCAAAACAATATCCAAGCCGTAACAAATAGCTTTGCTGAAAACTTCAATAAAGAAATTGACAAGGAACTCGCAAAATTATGAACATTTTACCTGTAGTTCCAACACTGAAATTGGCTTCGGCAGTCACAGCATTGCTCGGCACCAGTCCTTTAAGGGTATTTGAAGATGTAGCACCACACAAAACGCCATATCCCTATGCGGTCTGGTCAGTGGTCACAGCCAATCCTGAAAACCATCTGGATTGTCCGGCTAACCTTGATCATGTGTCATTCCAGATTGTGGTTTATGACACTCAGCAGAAAAGAGCATCCGATATTCGAGCAGCAATACGAAAGGCTTTAGAGCCACATTGCTATGTCACCAATATTCACCCAAACCATTTTGAGCGCATTGCTGACACCAATATTTTTGGTCGCGGCTTTGATGCGAATTGGTTTTTAGATCGTTAAACAGATTTCATTTTCCACATAGCACCCAACCGGGTGCTTTTTTATGCCTGAGTGTTTTATTTGCATTCTGCATTCAGGTCAACACAACTCAAAGGAGTTACTCATGAATGCTAAATTTAATCCGGCAATTAAACTGGTTGATGTTCAGAAAGGTGAGCCAACAACAACTACGTTGCAGATAGCGGTTGGATTGGGGCTGGTCCATAAAACAGTGATTCAGTTGGTTCGCACCTACCTCCCTGATATTCAGGAATTTGGGCGCGTTAAATTCGAGTCTTTGAATTCCGCATTTGAAATGGCGAATTCAGAACGTGAATCTACAAGAGGTCGCCATACTCGATACGCAGTTCTAAATGAACAGCAGTCATATTTTCTAATGACCTTAATGCGTAATAGTCCAAAGGTTATTGATTTTAAAAAAGCACTGGTGAAAGCCTTCTTTGAAGCTAGAACCCTGCTTCAAACAGATTATTTTGCTCTGATCCAGCAACGTGAAGCACTTAGCGCAAAACTCGAATGCGAAAAAGAAATAGCAAGCGCTTGCGGAAAGGGATTATCGGCTTGGAAAAAGCAGCGTGACTGCCTAACCACTGCGATTGCAAATGTAGATCGGCAAATTCAGCCATGTCTATTTGAATAACCAAATTATTTCCAAACCAATGCCACCACTCGGTGGCTTTTTTTATGCCTAAAATTGAGGAGTAGCTACTCATGGCGAAGAAAGGTGTTTTATCTCAGGGTACGCAAGTATGGATTTTACATGGCGATACTCCAACACTCACAAAGATGGACTGCGTCAAAGCTCTAGTGCTTGGCGATGACAGCACTACAGAAATCAATACAACCTGTCTGGAAGAAGAAACCACAGCAACTTCGGATTGGGGTTTAACTACACCAGGTGAAGGCTCAATCCAGATTGATACTGATCCTAAAAACGCAACTCACATGACCTTACTGCAGCTTGCGGCTGAGCGTGCAGAAGTAGGTGTTTATGTGGGCTGGTCTGATGGTGATGCAACACCAACCATCACTGGTAGCGATGTAACCCTGCCAACAGACCGCACATGGTCGTCTTTCCGTGCAATTCTGCGCAAAGGCTCCCCAGTATTTGACGCTGATGCTTTGGTAAACCATACGGTGCCAATGAAGCGTCAAACTGAAGTAACTGATGAATTTAAGGTGGTGACTCCGTGAAGTTAAATGCATCTGAACTTTTAGCGCTTTCCAGTACAACCTTATCTGACTTATCCCCAAAGTCTGCAAAATTCATTATCAATGATGAAGCTTTTGAGGCGGATATTTTAATTAAGTCGCTAAGCTATGATGAATTGTCAAATATGTTCAAGGGTGAAGATCCTGAAAAGCTCACAGTTGCTGATGTGGTTAAGCGGCGTGTACTGCTCACTGTTTACAATCTGGACACAAAAGAGCCTTTGTATTCAGATATTGAAGCAGTGGGACAGACCCACCCAGCCATTCTGAATGCGCTCCATGATTCATCCGATGAAGTGAACGATTTTTTGGGAAAGAACAAGTTGAAGTTGAAGAGCACGAACTCTGGTGCGAACTTGTCCTCAACGGAATCGGTGGGAGAACCATTGAGCAAGCAAAAAAGAAAATCACTCCAAAAGAGCTGAGAATCTGGCAGGCTTATCGAAATAAGTATGGCTCATTTAACATGGGCCGACGTATAGAGCAGGGCGTGGGTAATCTATATGCGCTTTATTTCAATGGCAAGGTTGAAGAAGACAAGCGTGTTGATGCTCGCATCTTTATGCCGCACGAGACAATGCCGGAGCTAACTTTTGAAGAAGAGCGCATGCAAGCTATTAAGAAGAAATCAGGTTAGCTTGGTTTCTTTTTAACCCAATAATTAGTATCTTGTTCTAAATTATAAATTTTGGGTGAGGGTATGGCGATTAAGCCTTGTAAGGAATGTGGTGGTCCAGTTAGTGACAAAGCTGAAAGTTGCCCGCAATGTGGAGCTAAACAGCCAAAAAAGACGTCAAAGTTAGCATTAATATTTGCTGGCTTAGTTCTTGTATTTATTTTTATTGGAATAATGAGTGGAAATAGCGATGACAAGCGGCAAGCAAGCCAAAATACAGCATCCACACCAACTCAAAACGAGAAAATTCCAAATTGGAAATACAATACATCTAATGATGAGATGCGCGGAACCTCAACAAAATATGCATCATCGGTAAGCACCAATACAGTGAATTTTGATTTCCCATATAGTGGTGGTTCTAAATTAATTCTAACTTTGCGGAAAACAGGTAACGATACGGATGTGATGGTTAATATCACTAAAGGCCAGATACTTTGTGACCTAAGAGGGTGTGAAGTTGCGTTTAAGTTTGATGATAACCCTGTCCAATCAATATCAATGGTTGAGCCTGATAGTCACGCTTCAGACATGTTGTTTGTTGCATACGATAAGACAGAAGCAAAAATTATTAATCAGTTAAGAAATAGTAAAAAGTTAGTTATTGAGGTGCCTTTTTACCAAGAGGGTAAAAAACAGTTCACATTTGATGTAGGAGACCTGGAATGGAGTCCCTGATTAAGTGAAATATACACATATTTAAACCGCCATAACAGGCGGTTTTTTATTGTCTGAGGTTTTTATGAGTACAAAACTTGGAACTTTAACGCTGGATTTAATTGCCAAGATTGGTAACTTTATTGAACCTGTTAAAAAAGCAGAAAAACAGACGAAATTAAGCTTTGATAATATGCGCAAGCATGTAAATAGCTACGGGGCAGTGGCGGTCGCTAGTGCTGCTGCTGTAGGCGCTGGTGTGCTTGCCATGGCAAACGAATACGCAAATGCTGCCCGTGAACTACAGACTTTTGCCTCCATCTCAAACGCAACAACGCAAGAATTCCAAAAGATGGCTGTTGGTGCTGAGACTATGGGAATTAGCTCAGAAAAACTAGCAGACCAGTTAAAAGATTTTAATGAAAAACTAGGCGAGTTCATCACTATTGGCTCTGGTGGTGCGGTTGATTTCTTTGAACAGATTGCTATTAAAACAGAAGGTTCAGCAGAGGCTGCACGAAAACTAGCACTTGAAATGCAAAACCTTTCAGGTCCACAAGCCTTGCAACTTTATGTAGATAAACTTGAAGAGGCAGGCGTTACTCAGCAACAAATGTCTTTCTACTTGGAAAGCATGGCATCCGATACAACCAACCTTATTCCGCTCTTGAGGGATGGTGGTAAGGGTTTTGAATATTGGGCCGATGCTGCTGAACGCGCTGGTGTAATCATGGATGAGCACGCCATAGAAAAAGCAAATGAGCTTCGTGTTCAAATGGATTTACTTAATCTTCAGGTGCAAGGTGTTAAAAATCAGTTTATTCAAGGCTTGATGCCTGCACTTGTGTCAGTTGGTGATGGTTTATCTGATGCAACCATGGAAACCAACCTCATGGCTGATGCGGGTGAGACACTTGGTGAGGTATTCAAGGGTGTTGCTGCTGTTGGCATGGGGGTTTATGCAGTTGTCAAAATGCTGTCCAATGCCATTGCTGGCTTAGCAGTTGACGCTGTGAACGCTAAAAAAAATGTTGATTTAGCAGCTCAGGGTGGTAGTTGGGTGGATAAGCTGCCTGGCATAAAGCTTGGCAAATCTCTAATTACTGGGTTGACTCTTGCTAAGGCGCCAAATAGCGGTGTTGCTATGGCGGCACAAGACAATGCTAAGGTTGCTGATGATGTTGCAAACTCTATTAACCGTATTTATAGCGATGCTGTTAATCAATCCACCGCAGCAATGGCAAAAATCCAAAACAGTCAGGCTGGTGTAACCAAAGGCTCGGATGAGTGGATTAAAAAACAAAACAAAGCAGCCAAAGCTGCGGCAGGTGTAAGTAAGTCCCTTCAAGAGCAGAACAGCTTACTTGAGCAGCAAGCCCGGGCGCGTGACGCAATCTCTTATGATTACATGGATGATTTTGCAAAATTCGCTGAAGACTATAAGCGCCAAGTAGCTGAAATCAAAGAAGCTAATTTTGGGTCACAAGAATCTGAATATATAGCTAAAGCAAAAGCTCGTTATGAGTATGAAGAGGAGATGTATCTTCGCCAGATCACTGAGGAAATTAATACCTTCAAATGGTCTGAAGAGCAGAAGCTTGATTATTTTTATGAGACTCAGCGAATTATTGTGAATGAGTCTGGTAAATACAATGATGAGCTGAAGCAATTAAAACTCAAGGCGCTTGATGAGCAATATGCTATTGAACTTCAAAAAGCCCGATTCCATGCTCAAAACGTACAGCAAACCATGCGAGAAAGCATTAAAGGTCTTTCGTATGGTGCTGATGAAATCTTTGCTCAAGCCACAATGTCACCGCAAGATTATGCTCGATGGTCACTAGAAAATGATCGCTCAAATTCTCAATTGGGTTTGAAGAATGAGCGCGTCAGAGTTGAGCAGGACATTATGACCAGTGATGCTTATTCTACTGATGACGAGCGCTATGCTGCGTTGTTAGAAGCGCATCAAGAGTACCGTGATGCAATGGCTGCTATTGATGTTGAATATCATGAAAGAGTAAAGGATTTAGAGGCCCAGAATTATGAGGATAAGCTAGAAGTCTATGGAATGCTTCTCTCGCAAGCAGGGACTGTTTGGGGGTCCATGACTCAGATGGTTAAGGATAGTGCAGGAGAGCAATCTAGCGCTTACAAGGCCATGTTCTTAATGCAGCAAGCAATTGCGATTGGTCAGGCTATTATTAGCACCGAGTTGGCTGCAACAAGAGCGCTGGAGCTTGGTCCAATTCTAGGTATTCCAGCATCTACTTTGGTTCGTGCTATGGGTTACGCCTCAGTTGGACTAATCGCCGGTCAAACCATTGCAGGTATGGCCCACGATGGTATCGACAACATCCCGAAAGAAGGCACTTGGCTTTTGGATAAAGGTGAACGTGTTGTTGACAGTCGGACGAATGCTGACTTGAAGAACATGATTGCCAATCAGAACAACAATGGCCCTCAAATCAATATCAATGTTCCACCAGGCTACACAGCTGAGCAAAGTCGCGGTGCTGATGGTGCTGTGACGATTGATATTGTTGAGAAGCAAATTAAGCGGTCTTGGGGGAACCTAAGCAATCCTAACTCGTATGAATCTAAGCAGGTCCAGCGTAATACCACAGCGGGAGTTAAACGATAGTGAATAGCTTTGCATTATGCCCGTTACAAGCCGGGTATTCCTTTTCACCTGGCAATAACATGCTGGAGCAGCAACTTCTTGGCGGGTTCGCCCGTCAACGAAGAATGTTTGTGAATAACGTGCATGTGGTCAATGTGTCTGTACTGCTTAAAACCAAAACCCATGCTCAGTATTTCTGGGCATTTTGGCGATTGCATACGCTCGATCCAAAGCCATTTTTATGGCGACTGATAACTGACTCAGCCGAAGCACAGGATCATACCTGCCAGTTCGTCGCCGATTCTTTGTCAGTCGGTGAGCGTAATGGCGTGGCTTATAACGTATCTTTTCAGGTGCGATGCAAGCCATTGAACAATGGTGATTTAGCCTTTGATCAAAGCATTGTGGATTTATGGGGATCTGGCAGTCCGCTTGATATGCTGAATCTACTTGAGAAGTTGGTGAACGAAAGTTTACCAGATGCTTTGGGGGTGTCATGAGCGATTTAGACAAGTTTTACTTGGATGCTTCACCAAGTGCGGCAATGCTAGAGCTGATTGAGATTAGTCATCCACTCTGGCCACAGCCACTGCGATATGTGACCAATCATGCCGATGGCGTGACTGTAAAGCACGAGGATGGGCTGGTATACAACTATGAGTTTATGCCAGTGCAGATCAACAAAGGCGCGAACTCGGATGATCTGGATCAGACCTTAAGCATTACAGTTGGTGATCTGGGTCAAGTGGTGCCACAGCTGCTCAAGATCATTCGAGATGCGGATAACTTTGAGCGTCCGTCTGTAGTTTATCGGGCCTACTCATCTAATAACCTGGATTCACCTTTGCAGGTGGTGAAAGGCTATGAGGTGGAGGATCGCTCTACTGATCATCAGGCCACGACATTTAATGCAGCCACAAAACGCGCCAACTCCACCGGCACGGGCATGTTTTACACCGTGGATAATTTCCCAAGTCTAAAGGCCTTCTTCTGATGAAAAGTATTGATGCTTTACTGGATCGAAAATACGACCCTGAGGAATACCACTGTGTGCATTTTTTGATTGAGGCAGCTCAATACCTTTTTAATCGGGATTACTCAGACAGCTTTATTGGGCTCACAACTTCATTACATGAAACCCTGCGAACCTCAAGGCATACAGCCACGCGCAACAGGCAAATCAAGGAGCCAGTAGACGGCTGCATTGTCCTGATGACCAATATCAACCAAAGCTCCCATGTGGGGCTTTTTTATTGTGGTCGGGTTTTACATCTAACGGAAATGGGTACGCATTTTTTACCACTGATCACCATAAAACGCTTTTACAAACGGATTCGATACTATGAGCCGATTACGTATTTTCAAGAACCCGGTTGATGGGGGCGATGAAGTTCTTCATATAAGAACAGACAAGGTTCTCGAAACCTTTATCGAAGTGAAAAAGAAAAGTCCGCAAGCGCGGATTTTTTTACGCCCGGCATGTCAGCAAAACGATGTAACGCCATCTAATCATATAGATGCTGCGTCCTTGCAAATGCTGGCCAAAACGAATGACTTTGATATTGTGTGTGAAGCGGGCGAACCCCTCACAATCTTCCTTGTAGCAACCGCGGTTCTGTCTGCGGGCCTTGCGATTTATACTTACCTCAACATGCCAGACGTTCCAGAGATGAATCAAAAGTCTGGCAATAACGAACTATCCAACCGGGTAAACCGTGAGCGCATTAAAGGCCGTGTTCCTGATCCATTCGGCACCAATAAATGTGTACCCGATCTGATTGCACCTCCAATTTTATATTACAAAGAAGACGGTGTTGAGGTTGAAGAATGTCTGATGTGCATTGGTCGGGGCGAATTTGAAATCACTGACATTAAAGATGGCGATACTTTCGGCTCAACTATCGATGGATTTTCAACATCTGTTTATGCGCCCGGCATGAGCCTAACCGGCACACCACAAATTCAGATTGGCGAAGCATTCACCGAGGCCCCATTGGTGGGTAAAAAGAGTTCAGCCATTACTGGTCAGACTCTAGAGGCCCCAACCGAATCAGTTATCGACACGGCTATTGAAGGCACGATGTATCCACAATATCCGAATCGCCTGTATCTGGTTGGTGGTGGTCTGGACGCAACGTTCTCTGTGGGTGAATCCGTAGTAGTGAATTCGGAAAGAATTGGTGTAGCCGATGCGCAGCTATCAGGTTCAACCAACGTTGAAACAAATGGAGTGATTACCATTGGATCAGCAGTCAATATTGAGAACCCAGATAACTTTAAAAGCATCCAGATTGACACCCTATTAATTCAGGATGACCTAAATGGACTATTGGATCTGGCAGGTCGATATGAAGTTGCATCTATTTTGAAAAGCGGCTCATTTGCTTATGAGATTGCGCTAATCAATCCGGTTTCAGTGAATCCAAACTGGGCGTTGCTAACTGAGGATAATTTGGCGAATAGTTCCACCATATTGACCAACAATAGCAACTCGGTGGATATTTCGGGCGACTACGCCAATATCACTGCGGTCACATCGGATTTTATTGAACTGGAAATCCCGGTTGAGTATCAATCTGAGTGGGATAAGCTCAATGGAATCACCGTAGATAGCGCAACGATTGAGTTGCGTAAATACACAGACAACTGGCTTGGCTGGTTTTATATCAACTCAGCGGATATTGAAAAGTTAATTTTTAATTTCTACTTTCCAAAGGGTCTGTTTTCAGTGCGTACAGATGGGAAGAATGCTGGAATGCATGCTTCTTACGATATTGAATATCAGGAACTGGAAGGCAGCACCCCGGTAGGGCCGGTATTGCAGCTCGACGGGTATTTGATCCGACAGCAACAATCCACTTTCGGGTTGTCTGAAGGGATTGATTTACCTGTTCCATTTTCTGAAGGTGTGCGTGTGCGTGTGCGGAAAACCTCACAGAATACATATCCTCGGTCAGCAGTATATGACGAGATTAAACTTAAATCTGTTTATGCATGCTCGCACCTAAAAAAGCTAATTTACCCGGATGTCACCCTGGTTCGATCAAGAACTGTGGCCACTGATGGCGCTTTGTCGGTTAAAGAGCGCCAGTGGAACTGTATTGGAACACAGAAGCTTTACTCCTATGCGTCAGGCGCCAGATCTTTAAGCAAACAGCCCACTAATGATTTTGCTGACATTGTTACTGCAATTACGCTGGATCCATTGATTGGCCGACGCACTTTGAATGATCTTGATGTGCAGGGGATTTATGCCACTTCACAGGAAATCAAGAACTACTTTGGCACACCACTGGCCGCGCATTTCAACTATACATTTGATCAAGGCTCTCAGTCTTTTGAAGAAGCTCTGGCTCAGATTGCAAGCTGTGTCGGGTCTAACGCAAGGCGTGAAGGTTCGCAGATTTACTTTCAGTTTGAGAAAGAAAATCCAAACTCAAGTATCCTGTTTAACCATCGGAACAAGCGGCCATTCTCTGAAACGCGTTCCGAAAAGTACGGTGTGGACCGGGATCATGATGGGGTGGAAGTGACCTGGATTGATCCGGCTGATGGCTGGGTGGAATCAATCATTCGATTACCGGATGAATTCATTACCAATCCGAAAAAACTTGAGTTAAGTGGCGTGACCAATAAGTATCAAGCACACTTTCTGGCACATCGCGCATGGAACAAGATTCAGTATCAGCGCGAGATGGTGAAGTTCACCGCTTATGGCGAAGCGGATCTTGTGTCGTTAAATGACCGGATTGCAGTAGTAGATGATGTGGTGCCAACACTGACTTCGAGTGGTGATATCACCTACTGGCAGGGGCAGAATATTTCTATCTCTCAGCCAGTGGAACTTGACCCAACTAAAAGCTACACAATTCATTTGCAGCACCTAAACCGCAGCGTAGAAACCATGCTGGTGACACAAGGTGCAGATGAATACAGCTTGGTATTGGAGAGGTTGCCAGTTCTACCATTGGTAGTGAAAAGCGAGTATGACGAATATGCCAAATACTCCATCACACTTTCAACCGAAAAGGATTCAGAGGCCTTTCTGATTACCGAGAAGTCCCACTCAGGTCCATTTGAAAGTGAAGTCACCGCCATTAACTATGACACCCGCTACTACAGCAACGACAAAGACCACATTAATAATTTGATTTAACAGCCGCCTTCGGGTGGTTTTTTAATGCCGGAGAGAAACATGGCTGACCAAGTATTAACGAAGCAAAAATTAATTGATGCCGACATTGATGTTGAGAATCTTGGCAAGGCGGTGAATGAGGAAACGATTGTAACCCCGCGCTATGGCGACCAATATAAATCAGCCCCATTGGCAATTAAAGAAATTGAAAGCAATGGGGTTGCCGCAGTAGCTGCTTTGAATGCCAAGGCCGACCAGGTGGTAGCTCAAGGGTTTTACAAGGGCTACACCACCGAAGCTTTGCTTTTAGCTGATAAGCCTGTTGTTGCTGAAATGCGCGCACGTGCCGATGATACCCGTAAGATTTACCGATGGACTCGTACCAGTGCAGAAGGTGTGACACCTATTACCGGGACTTGGGCCGACACTGGATTGAGTGAGCTTGATCAGGCGAAGGCTTTCACGAAAGACTCTACTGATGTTTTTGATGTGTCCGCTTATAGCAACAACTACAATCTGGCATTTGCAGATGCAATTGGTTCTGTGCCTGCTGATCTACGAAAGCAAGGTCTGACAGTCCGCTATAACAATGCTGATGAGCGCACGTTTGTAAACATTAACTTAGAAAACTGGACTAATCAGCGTTTTTGGATTCGTCAAATTAATACAATGGCAGAGGGTAAAATAAATCATGTTGATGATCGCATGATTTACCGAGGTTTCACTATCGGTACATTAAATAACATTACGGTAGACCCAAAAAATGCTTGTATGATTATCCCAATTCATCGTACCTACACAGATGGAGTTGAAAACAAGCTAAACATTGCTGCTTATCCTGTAACAATCATTCCTGTGACATGGGGTTTCTTGGCAGCAAGCGGTGGAACAACAACTGGTGGTGGTTCAAACCTAGCGCACTTGATAAATGCAACAATCCCAGCCAATGCTGAATACGTTTACATTAATCTGGAAGTAAACAACCCAACAACTGGCGTGGTTACTGGCTTAGGTAACGTTGAGATTGCATCCAAGTATTTAAGATACATTCCCGACAACAGCAACACAGCAACTCTTGCCGAACCATTATCGCCACCAGATGGTTTTAATCGCATCGACTACGGTGTACCTTCTGCAATAACAATTGACAGAACAAAAGGTGAAGCAAAGGCGATTACTCCATATTTTAAAAGCGGCCTAGGAACAGTTAAGGGCTTACACATTTCTCAAATCGTTAAACATGTCGAGATTCAAAAAGGTCATAACGGTTTAATCAATAAACTAACAGGGCTGCCGAGAAGATTCATTATTACCGCAGTAAAAAAATCAGCAAACGGCTATGTTGATGTTTTTATATCTAGTGAAACCGAAGATGGTGTTCTTCAACCAGGCTTTAATGCGTTTGCTCTACCTGACGCAGATGGTTACGTTCGTATCGAGTGGGTGAAATCCCAAGATACCGATCCAATTAAGGTTAGAGTTGTCATCGACCCGTCACAAATTGCAGTAGAAACCATATACTTTGGAGACAATGGTGAGATTCACCCATCTATTGTCGAGAAAGCGAACAAGGTTGCCAATGTAAATAAAGGTGTGGCTATAACCGATTATATTGACTGTGGGGTAAGTCGAGTTTCTTCAAACATGGCTCTACCTGCCGCACAACCATTAACACTAACTCGAAGAATGGTGAACGGGTTCCTATATAATGAAGCATCTGGAAGCGCAGCAAATGATCACCAACAAACTACACTAACAGCATTAAAAACAAGCCGAGCTTCTGGTATAGCTGGCATATATATTGAAGCTCTTGCTAGTTACGCAAACAATCCAAAAGTCGACTTAATACGCGACACATCCTCAGTTCCGTTCGGTGCAGGTAATTCGGCAGGACGCGGTATCTTGGGGCAAACAATGGATTCGCAGTGGATTCATCCAGACATGTGTTACGCCCCAGATGGTGTCGGTGGGTTTAAATACTGGATGGTCAATTCTAACTTTACGAACGGAAGTGACCGCAAAGAAGATGCTGATCTACTTGTGAGTAATGATGGGGTAACATGGAAGCGTATCCGTGGATTTTACGAATCCGATAATGGTGGTCTACCATTTAAAAACCCAGAAGTATTTTGGAACTCTAGTTACAAGAACACATTTATGCCTATCCCGAACAGTGGTAGTTTTGAATTTGCGTTAGAGTCTACAACAGAGACAAAAACGATTACAGGATACTTAAACCATGATCCTGCAATTTCTTATCACAATGGTTATGTGAATGTTTACATTTTATATAATCTGGGTTTTGTGAACACATCATTCGACCATAAATATGTTGTTTGCTTCCGCACCAACGATGGGATGAATTGGGAAATTGTTCGTGAAGACGGCTCAACAATGCCATATAACGAAGCGAATGCTCAGTTAATCTTCACCAAAACCAACGGTGTGAGAAACCATATTTGCTTTAAATATAAGGCTGGGGGGGTTGGTGGCACTGATTTATCGCCACAAGTTGTCAAAGTGAACGATACTGAATGGTATTACTACGCAAGAGAAGGCGCGAGTAATATGAATTTAGTTCGATATTCAGGAACAAGTCCGTACACGTTTGATTTTACCAACCCTCAATCGGTTAGTAAAAATAACGCAAATGGTGGTTCGTTGTGGCATTTCGGCTTACGCTATTATGACGGTGTGTTCTACTGCATGACGAATGGATTCGTGTTCACATCAACTGATGGTGTGAATTTTACAACTACCCAATATCCGTTCTTCTGGCGTGGAATGAGTAGTGATATTTATAAGCCGACTTTTGTTGTAGGGCATGATGGTAAGGTGAAGATGGCTTATGGTATTCAATGCTTAACGTCAGTTCCACACCCGTATGCACAACAAGTAGCGGTATCACCAGTGCCACTAAACAAGCTGTTTGTCGCTGCAAAAATTACTGCAACTCTTGTGTGCCAATACAACAGTCTTGCGGACATCGTGAATCGCAGCACGAATGCTACTGCGGACGCTTACGTTGATGTTATTGTTGCTGTGATAAGTCAGCGAACTAAGTCTGTTCAAATTCGACTATTACCATGTTTACGTTCATATACCGAGTTGTTGAACTCGGTAGATATTTCGTTCGATGATGAGGTTTATGTCGCAGCCTATCTCAACACAAGGAATGGTGGCAGTCTGAACTTCGGTGGGGTTGCTTTAACACTTCCTGACGCAGTGACGAACTAATACTCCTTTAAAATAAAGCCCTACCAAAGTGGCGGGGCTTTATGCTGTATATCCTATTTTTTATCTAATACCAAACATTAATCTGGTTAAATAAAATTTCTTAAATATTAAATAAATAGCAGTTGCTATTAAAAATGTTAAAAAACATATTGAAAAATAAAATGTGTAAACTGAGTTAGTGTATTTATCAACTATTGGAGCTATAGCGCCAAGTATCGAAAAATGTGAAACGTATATAACTAAGGAGCTATCTTTTAAGAAGTTTATGATTTTATTAGATTTGGAATGTTTGAGCATAATAATTATCAAAACTAAGCTGATTGAAAGTCCGCAAAAAAAATCAGAGTACGTTTTTATTAATTGTTCAATAATTCCTATATTATTCATAGCGTACTTTTTGTAATAAAGATAAACTGAAGAAATACTAAAAGTAATAGCTGAAATTATTAATATTGTTAGTTTTGAGCTAATCAACTGTATGTTTTTTTGATTATAAAGAATGAATCCAAGAAAATAAAACATAGAATAATACAATGGAAGGCTTATAAGTTGAGTTATAAAAAAGTTGAGGTTTTCTTCAATATTGGATTGTAAATAAGTTATTACCATCCAGATTGAATATATTATTAATGACGCTATAAATAATAATGGGTTAATTTTTTTTTGGTTAAAAAAGCCCCTAACCTTATCTATGGTTGTAATTGCTGAAAGTATCAAAAGAGTGATTAGGAACCACAAGTGACCAACGCTTAAATCGAGATTGCCACCATTTATTATGGTTGGAAATAATGTAAAGACTAATAAGCTAGAAACTAAAGGGATTGCTACTCGATCAAGCCTGTTTTTTAAGAAATATTTTTTGTCCTTTTTCTCAAAAATCATGCAGGCAAGAAACCCACATAGAATGAAAAAGCATTCCATTCTAAATAAAGAAAAAAAGTAAACTGACATTGTAATAAGGTCACTATTCCCATGAACACTCTTATAAGTAAAATTTGTGTAATTAACAAATAAGGCGGCATGTATAAAAATACCAAGCAGCATCATTAAAGCTCTAAGTGTATCTAGGCCGTAAAATCTCATTTAAATAGATCTACTAAAAAATTTTAATTGATTATAAGTATTTTACTTAAAAAATCATTAGCTAATTACACTCAACAAACCACCACCAACCCCGGTCTTTAATGAGATCGGGGTTTTTTTATTACCAAAATTTAGGGGGCGCAATGACCGACAACGAGTCATACGGGCTGCGGCTTGAAAAGAAAATTGACAACATGCAGTCAGATATTAGAACCCTATCCGACCACGTGACCAGACTAACTTTTATCAATGAAACTCAGAAGACAGTGGCAGAAGAAAACCGGAAGGATCTGGATGTTCTGCACGTCCAGTTTCGTGAATTTGATAAAAAGATGGCTACGCAGGATGGAGGTATTTCAATGCTTCGCTATCTGGCTGGCCTGTTTGGAGGTGCATTTATCGGTGCGTGCATCTGGGTCGGCGCATCAATCATTCAAATCAATCAAACACAGTCACTCATGAAAGAGAAAGTCACACGACTTGAGGAAACTATAAAATGAAATTCATTAACGATTCGCCACTCAAGTACCTGGCATTTATTCTGCCGGCACTGGGTGCATTCATCATGCTGGTACTGATTCCTGGTCTGCAATGGGCCGTGGATTACAAAGTCATCCCGGTTGAATATCACGCTTATATCACCGGTACTGTGATGGTCATTTTGTCGTGGATCGGCAAGAAGATTTATCAGCCGGCACTGCACACCAGTCCGCTTGGCTTTGTCACCGTCACCGCTGGCCATAGCAACAAGGACCCCGGTGCAGTAAACGGAAAAATCAAAGAAGCAGATCTGGTCGTCAATTTCCGAAATGCAGTGACTCATTATTTGCACGAGGCTGGCGTAACTACACTTACAGATGGAAGCGGCTCCAAGAACGACCCATTGTCTGCTGCGGTAAAGTTGATTCAAGGCTCAAGTGTAGCAGTCGAATTCCACATGAATGCTGCAGCATCAAAGCAGGCAAACGGTATTGAAACGATTGCACTGCCACGGGACAAAAAACTCGCACAGGACTTATCTGCTGCTGTGGCAGATGTGCTTGGTAGTCGTTTGCGTGGTGACAATGGATGGATTGATCAAAGTAAGTCTGCGCGCGGTCGACTGGCATACGTGAATGCTGGCGGTCTGATTGTAGAGCTTGGCTTTATTTCCAATGAAGACGAACTTGCTCGATTCAATGCGCGTTACTGGTTGGCTGCTAAAGCTGTGGCCAAAGTGTTAATTGACTATGAAAAACGCAATTAAAGTTTTAACGCTGTGCCTCCTTCTATCAGGTTGCACAGCTCATTCGATCTCGACAAAAGTTCACGTTACTGTATGCGTGCAGTGTGTGAATTGAAAGCCCTCTAAGTGAGGGCTTACACAACTCATTCAATTACGACGAATGTGAATGTGGGGATATGTGTGAAGGCTTTTTGAAAAAGAGGTTTACTGTTTTATAGCAATCCAGTCAACGTCACATTTACTTCCATTCTTAAAAACAAGTTGATTTGAATATGAGTATTTATCATATATTAAGATAGCATCTTCACCGTACGAATACTCATAACAATACTTGGTCTTGATAACCAGATTCAATGAATTATCTATATAAAGATTACTATCATCTCTCTGTATATAAACCTTATAGTATTCAGCATTTGCCAATGGCGAAGCCAATACCAACACCGCCGCCCCAGATAGAACTAACTTTTTCATATTATAAATTTACCTAATATTTTTCAAAACACTATACCTTAAAATACAATAATCAATAAATGTTTTTATTCCTTCCACCCATCCACCCAATCGCAATATAGCCTCAACTCCAAACCCCACTCAAAACCACGTAATTACTCTTTAAATTTAAAGCCCACCCAGGCTCCTTCCTAAAAATCTCCCCATTCTTAATCGTGTGTTCTATGTAAAAATAGACCCATGTTTTCATTATTCCATTCCTGCCTCTTTTAAAATCCATTCTTCAATCTTTGTATGATGTAATCTCAATAGATCCACCGGTCTATCCTTATAATGTTTCTCTGCAGTAGCACTTGGCTTATGACCCATAATCTGAGCTACAACACCTGTCGGAATTTCTAACCACTCGGCCAAATTTGAAAATGACCGGCGAAGGTCATGCACAGTAAATTTTGGCAGTCCTTTTCCTTCTAGTGCGGCATAGTAACTTCTGCGAATATCTGTGATATGGCCTGACTGTGATTGCTCGGACCAGAATACAAAATCAGAATCTGGATGTCGTGGTAATTGTCTAAGCAACTTTTCCACATAAGGCGTCATCGGAATGATCCGGTCTTCCTGTTCAACCTTATCCCAGATAGAAATAGTTTTCCATTTGAAGTCTAACTGAGAATAGGTGAGTGATCGCATAGATTCAGATCGAGGACCACACAGAATACTAATCTGCAAAAAAGTTCTATGCATAATATTTTGAATGCCACTGACCGCATTAAACCAGTCTTTCAGCTGGTTGCGCTGCACAGAGTTTTTAACCGGCTTTAATACCGGCACAGCTCGACGTACACGTTTAGCTTGATGCACTTTAGCGTCAATCAGGTGCATGTAAGTTTCATGCTCCTGGCACCAGTTGATGCATGAGCGCGCAATTCTAAATCCCAGTGCTGCGCGACCCGGTCGGGTTGCGGCCTCTTTTGTCTGCCATTCAATTAAAGTTTCCGATGTGATTTTTACAAGTGGCACATCTAGTAAAGAGGCGAGTGCGCCCGGCACCGTCAAACCTTTGCCACGCCGCTTTTCTTCACCGCCACGATGCGAGAGCTCAACATGATCCCGATGATGACGATCAGACCACAAGTGCTTATTTGCTTCTAAATACTCAGCAAAGACATCACCAAAGGTAATTTTTTCATTTTGTTTGGCCTGGTGGTGTTCATCGTTTTTCTGATCTT
Organism: Acinetobacter sp. AND/436; assembly: GCF_049546925.1. NCBI lineage: Bacteria > Pseudomonadati > Pseudomonadota > Gammaproteobacteria > Moraxellales > Moraxellaceae > Acinetobacter > Acinetobacter sp. AND/436. The sequence goes on along the minus strand of NZ_JBMXBO010000003.1, from coordinate 184,807 downwards.
GTTCGGCCTTGCTGCGCCTTGGGTCAATTCCCTGGTCACACAACTGCTGCATCCTGCGTGATTCTTTCCGGGCATCCTCTAATGACCAGACATTTACATCACCAATAGTTATGCGTAAACTTTTACCAGAGACGCGACCCTGGAAAATATAGGATCGGTTTTCATTTTTGGTAACCCGGACAGATAATCCTGGTGTGTCGAGGTCCCAGTAAAAAACCTGATTCTTGTCATCATCAGGCTTTTCCAGTTTTAAGACTTTGGCGGTCGTAAATTTGAGCTTCATTTGCTTACAAGTGCTTACATCAGGGGTGGTGTAAGCACTATGTAAGCAAATTAATTCAACAAGCGTCAACAAAAATAAATAGTGTTTTAGATTAAGCTATTGAAATTTAAAATTATATGTAATACCAATCAACATCAATAAACACCAGTAAATGCGTAAAATTCAGGACTCATAATCCGTTGGTCGACAGTTCAAGTCTGTCTGGGCCCACCAGTTTCAGAACCCCGTAACTCTTTGAGTTATGGGGTTTTTTATGCCTATATGACTCAAAAAAGATATAGTAATTTCGGACCGTAATGTGGTCCATCTTCCACAAAGTCCGCTGGGGACCTGTCAGGGTTCAACAAAAATACCACTCAGACCATTTCTTCATGCTCATTTGCTATGCGTTCAGAATCGTGGATGATTCATATGATGTGAGTACATCGCGCGAGCTGAGCGCAGAGAAAATGGTAAATGAAGTGGGGAATGTTTGAGGTTTTGCTGCTTACCTGTTTCCCCCTAGGAGATTATGAACCGTACCGGGATTGTCGGAGACTTTTTATTTAAGTTAGGCCACCTGACCTAATAGGTTAATCTTATCATAGTACATTGCTTCAAACTCAGAAGAGGCTAGTAAGTTCTCTTCTTTATGGGATTGTAGACTGGCATAAAAAGCAACTTGAATTGAGTTGGTTTTCTCAATCAATATATGAACTAAAGATTACAGTAGTAATCTTTAGTTCATATATTGATTGATCTCTCAGAAAATTATAGTGGGTACCGAAGAATGAAACACACAGTTAAAACTAAGACTTTTTAGCTATTTCTCTTTTCATGTAATTAAAAAGATTTTCAGTATCTCTAGCTTTAGGAGTGTTCTCTGCATTTAAAATACCTTCACTAATTAATCGATCTCTTAATTTAGTTTGACTTGTGATGTCAGTGAATTTGTAATCAGCCTTCAAATTGTGGATCAAAGATTTAAAATCTTGAATCTTTGCGTCATTAAACAATCGTATTAAATACTCAATAAGCGGATTTTGTGGCATAGCCATTGTCTCATCAGCTGCTGATACCGGTAGCGATTCCTCATTTATCTGATGTTCTACAATTAAACTGATTTGCTCTTGTAGGTTTGGCCTTGATGAGGCTTGAGGTTTCGAATGTTCAGGTTGGTGTACTGGCATCGGTGGTTGCTGATCGACTGGTTGTGATTGAGTTGCTATTACAACAGGTGGTGTTACTAATGGATTGCTCTGTACCTCAGAATGTGCGCTTAAATCAGTTGATTCGGATATTGGCATTGTTTGTGGATTAGTGTCCAAATGCTTTTCTGATGGATGAGTGATGTTTGCTGATCCTGTGTGTTGAGTAATATTCGAAGCGTTTACGTCTTCTGTTTTTTCTGAAGGTGTGACGTCGGAGATCTGTGACATCTGAAAGCTACGCTGAACTTCAGTCCAAGTTTTAGAAATTTCTTCATTAAGTTCATTTAATTCCATTTCTAGAAAACCTTCATCAGCAATGCTTGGCAAAGCCTGTTCTAAATCGGTTTGATGAGTCGCCTTAAAACATGGGTAGGCTTTTGTCTTATAGTAATAAAGTGTGTTAATAAATTCAGATGGCAATAACTTGCCAATGCTAAAAGCTACCAAATAGGGCAAATCTTTATATTCTTGACATTCTGATTGTGCATAAAAGAAGTCAAGGCGGAAAAGATCGGTCTTTAATGCGCTTAAATTTAATGAATATTCGTGCTTAATTAACATCTCATAATGAAAGTAGAGTGATAATGCAAGCAATGGCAAATGCTTGATATTCGATTCTAGGAGTAGATATTCAGTTAAAGTTTTTTCTTGCAGAATTTTCTTAGACAAAAAATCGAAGGTGAGTTCATATTGGGTTTGTTTTTCTCTTAAATCATTAGAATAATATTCTCTTGAACCACATCGCTTTGAAATCTGTTTGTATTTTTCAGTTAGTTGTTGATCATTGATTTCAATGTTAAACAAGAAACGTGTAAACATGCCAGCATAAGCTTTGGTTTTTTCATAACTTTCTAAGGAAAAAAGATTTTTTTGTGTTTTTTCATCATGTATTTGCGCCTGAAGATGAGCAGGACTATATTTGGTTGGGTTAAAATATTGGTTTAATGTTTCATCATTAACAATGCGCATTAAACGTTCTTTTGAAATTTCATTTTCAAAGATGAGTGCAGTAAATTTGAGTGCCTTTTCGTGTTCTAACGTCTTTTTTTGATCTAAGCGATATGCTTCCCAAAATTGTGCGATCTGTGGATCAGTGGTTAAGCTCACTTGCAGATTGTTGGCGCTATGGTTTAAGGCAATTTTTCCCCGTTCTGTTAATGCATAAAATTGTTGTACTGCTTCTAGGCCAATATAGTTGGCCAATGTATGTTCGGATTGATAAATAGACGCAGAATAAGATTTCGATAATGCTGCAAGAATATACTCATTGTCATCCAAGTGATTAATATCCGCCGCGCTATTCATGAGATTAAAAAAGCTCTGTTGAGTATTCAAATAAGGTTGAATTCGAGCACTATGGAATCTCAATGTACCTTGTGCGACCCAGTTGCTCCATTCTTTGAAACTCAGAACAATATATTGACCTTGAAACATTAAAAGAACTCCTCATCCTCATCATCTTGATTTGGCTGATATTTAATTTGTGTAATATTGGGTAGGTTTTGAATTAGTGGGTGTGGGTAAGCTGAGCTATAACTCATAAACAAATTACAACGACTACGTGTCACAGCGACAAACAGAAGACGTTTATCTAAATCTGGGTTTTTATCCAAAACAAATGGCAACACAATTTGTTTGTTATGATTGAGTTGTGGAATAAATACATTGTCAAAATCGAGTCCTTTCGCACTGTGATAGGTCATTAAATACACCATTGGTTTTGATGCCATTTCATTGAAATCACCAAATCCATTGCCTAGATAGCGTATATTGATATTGTATGCTTTTAAATATTGATTGACTTGAGTGTAATTAAACTTATCTTTTTTGGCTGATTGATATTGCAAGACTTGATCAGCCTCTTCTGAACACAGGTGCGGCACAAGTGTTTGTAAAAAGGTGGTAATGTCTTTATGAAAGGCAAATAAGATGCTACTGGGTTTATTTGGTCTAGCACGCCTTAAGGCTTGTTCGATTACCCAAATAAATTCCTGTCTTTGATCGTTGAATTCAAACAGTCGCGCTGTGGTATTGGGCAACGTATTCGCCGGTTGACCACTCAATAAGTCTTTATTGGGTAAAATGCTCAACGCGATTTTCGCCAAGAACTCGGTTAAACGATGAATAATATTGAGTACATGCTGAAAAGGATTCAGTGTGTTGCTAATTTCAGACTCTGTTGCAGCGTGTTCATAAATGGTCTGCGCACAGTCTCCGGCAATCATTAAATGGGTAGCAAGCCGTTTAATAGTGCCTAAGTCTTGTATTGAAATATCTTGAACTTCATCTAAAAAAACAAAATCACAGGGCCAATTATTCTTTACAAATTGGGTATGCGTTAAGAAGTGGACACCTTTTACATTTTCTTCTGCAAAGGCATTTTCGGCCAGTTGCTTGAGTGCATGTGTATAGGTTAAATAGCAGAAGCTAGAGCCAGGATATTCAGTTTTAAGCTCCTGAGCGAGTGCAGCTAAGACAGTTGTTTTACCAGAACCCGCCGCACCTCTTACCCAATGCACATGTTTAAGGTTGTTTTTGATTAACTTAATTGAAGTGATTTGCTCTTCGCTTAAATTTTGTTTTTTAATCCACCAACCCACAGTTAATCCTCTTTCATGCCTAGATTTGGTTTTAGGCTAGATACTAAATTTTCAGAGGAATATAATTCTTTATTCTCATGAATGATTTTTTTCTTCGTATCAGTTGCTGTAGATTTAAGCTGTTCATAACCGTCAAGTATGTCACATACTTCAATAAGATCATCACAATCCCTGATTCTAACAGAGCTAGTATATATTTCATCCTGCAATAACAAGAGTGCTTTTTCTAAAAGAATAGTACCTTCTTTATCAGCTCGAAGTTTAAGAATTTTACCAAGACTTAATAAAGCGGAGGTGTAGTTTGGATCATGTTCTAATGCTTTGCGAAGATAGAGCTCCTCTTTCTCTCCGTATGACTTACAAGCAATGTTAAATGCATTGACAGCATTTGGTGAGCGTTTGTAGGCAATTTCGGCCCATTCATTAGATTTTTGTGATTTACCGGCTCGAGCATAATTATAACAAATGTTAGTAGCGTGATTAGCATTACGATCTAAGCGTTCGATAGCGATGTAAAGATCTGCAGCTAGTTCATATGCTCCAGCTTCTGAACAGGCTGAGGCATACTTAACGGCAATATCTACGGGAGGGCGACCATTATAGTCTAAAAGTGCTTGATTAAACTTTTGCTTCGCTCGAAGCATACGTTCTTCCACTTTTGTTAAAGTATTATTGGCTAGAGGGTTTAGAATAGAGGTGTTTACTTTTATACCATCAATTACAGCTTCAACATTAAGAAGCTTTTCATGATTAATATTGGCGTAGACATCAACGATAGCTCCTTGCTTAAAATAATCATCTTCTATCTCTATAGTCAAAATGCCTAAAAGTTTACTTTTGCTGCCTACGCAAATAGGTAAATCGATAATGTTTTGATCATCACGAGTGACTATTAGTTGAGTATGGAAAGGCTGTGGGGTAGGAACCTCAGTTGATGCTGGTATGATTGTTTCCAAATGCTCATGAGAGGTGATGATATATATAGCTTCTGAAACAATAGGCCTAATAAAATCAATTCCTAGACCATGATAGCTAAATGAATGAATTGCAGCTCCGAGAGAAACATGAGCTCTTACATCCTTAGGTAAGATAGCTTCAACTTCATCTGAAAACTCATTCATGTAATTCATTACGCATGACTGCACTAATGGGTTAAGACAACTTCCTCCGATGAAAAGAACACCATCTATGTCTTCACGTTCTATATTCGCTTTAGATAATGCATCTTCAATCGGAGAGGCTAAATGCATTGGTGTGTGTATACCATCATACACCCCCACAAAATCATCCATAATGATTTTAAACTCATCAAGGCGTATAGACGGTTTAGTTAAATTTAATCTAGAGTCTCTAACTTTGATTCCTTCTAGAGAATGTAAAGTAAAAATTTCGCTAGAATATTGATCTAAGCTTCTAAATTGATTTATATTTTTTTGATCAAGCCATTTGCAAATAGCTATTTTTAATTGTTCTGCTGTCGCTTGCAAAACAGGGATGACAATTTCTGAAATATCTCTTGAATCTGGTTGGAAATGAGTATTTTCTCTTAAAAGTTGAGGCAATAGTATATTTTTGGCTATAGCTCGATCGATGTCATCGCCACCTAGAGCTGTAAATTTTGAAATTGCTAAATTTTTTGATGAAAATTTGTTGTTGCAAGCATCAACTTCAAGAACTGTCACATCACATGTTCCTGCACCAAAATCGTATACTAGTATGTTTGTTGATCTAGACTTGAGTTTTTCTAAAAAAGGATGTGTTGTATTATTTCTAGTACAATCATATACAAAGCTTAAAAATGCGGCATTAGGTTCATCAATTAAACAACATTGACTCTCATCAATCCCACATTCTTCCAAGCTATTAAATAGACTACGTCTTTGATTAGCTTCAAATGAGGCTGGTACGGAGAAAGCAAATTTGTAATTTTCCAAATTTGAATTTCCAGTTTCATTCTTAATACTTTCTAAAAGCTTACTAAAAAAAACTTGAGTAGCATCTTCTGCTGTCTCAATGAGATAAGGCTGAGCCTTGATCTCAGATAGAAGGGTCAATGGATAAGTTGGACCTATCGCTAACCCTAAACGCATTTTAAATGATGAAAAGACATTGCGACCTTCAGTTAATAGCGATTTTAATCGATATGCATCTTGGCCCCAAATAAGAGTTTTATTTCGCCACGCAAGTACTGTATTCACTAGGTGATGCCGTATGGTCGCACCATATTCATCAGGTTGATTAAGAGTAAGTGTTTTTACTTTTTCAACGGAGTTCTCAGTAATGACTACCTGACTTACAACTGTTGTAGATGTGCCAAAATCAATACCAATATAGAGCTTATTGGGATATGAAGGAAGTTGGTTTTTTTCTGAATTTTGATTAATAAGCCAATTTGTATTGGAAGAATGTTCTATAGGCATTTTAATTAAGGTTTTTTGAAGGAGAATAAATCTATTATGTTGTTCTTATAGGTTTTATTCAATAGTAAGCTGAACTGTACCGGGTTTGTCGGAGACTTTTTTATTTAAGTTAGGCCACCTGACCCAACGGGTTAATCTTATCATAGTACATTGCTTCAAACTCAAAAGGCGATACATAACCCAGTGCACTGTGTACACGCTTTTTATTGAACCAATCTGGCTTTGTTGCATAAAAATTCTTCAAGATACTGATTTTTAAGGATTTGTTTAAATTTCAATCCAAAAATAAATTAAATAAAATCATAGTCTTATATATTTATGGGCTTTGTTGCACAAAGATTTCATAACTATATGATTTTAAAAGTTTTGATTATTTTTTGATCCAAAATTAAATTTATTTAAATCAGATGCTTACATATTTATGCAACAAAGCCTGTTGCAAGTGCCTTGAGTAATTCTGCTAAAGCAGATATTTCTGATACTTGCCATTTCAAGCCAATTTCTGCTTTTGAGTGGGGTAAAGTAATTTGAACCGTTAACATGTCAGTAGGAGTAGGATCTAATGGTGCAGAGCAAGATAAGGCAATAAATGCAGGTTTATTCGGTAGTGGTGAGCGATCATTCCCTGGCTTACCATCAATTAAGCGAATCCATTTGGATACAAGATTTGTATTCAATCCATGTTGCAAAGCGACCGAAGCAATTGAAACGTTCGGTGCTTTAAGGCAAAGGATTTCTTTCTTTGCTTCGAGAGGTTCATGTTCATCAGGGTTGTTACGTCGTAAAGGCTGTACGGCCTTATTTGTCTCGGAGAGTGGTGGCAGTCCAAACAACAAACCCCATGACCATAACTTATGGGGCTTGTTGGCTATTTTGCTGCGTATTGTGTGGCTTTTTGTGATTAAGCCTTACATCGCTTCACGCTGCGCTTCATCTTCCAAATAGCTTTCTAAAGAATCATCTAGCGCATATAACCATGGCGTGTGATGTGGCTTAGCCATTTTTCCAGTCATTACTGAGCGATAGACTTTATCTCTAAAGCCCATAATGTTTTCTTTTTTATGCTTTTTCCATTGCATGAAAATATCATGCACTGCATCAATATTGAATGATGGATAGTCCGTCTGCGCAATCAGGCGTTTGATGTAATCGCCTTGGAAGCGGGCAGATTGTTCATCGTTCAATAGGCGCTGCTCTTTTTCATGTAAGGTCTGCGTATGGCTCTGCATTTCTGCCGTGCTTGGTAAAGTAATTTTGCCCAAAATCACATCACGGACAAACCATGCTTGCGCATCGAACATATTGAAGGTGTACCATTGATCTTGCATGCCCAAGTAGAACAAGCGAGGATTCTTTTCCCACACCACACCCTGATATAAACCCTGCGGATAAAGGCAGTTATGTGTTCTGAGGCGTAGGTTATCTTCAATAAATGGGAAGTGGTGCAAATAGCCTGTGCATAAAATAATGGCATCAATTTTGGCAGATGTTCCATCACCAAAATAAGCAGTATTTTCATCTACACGCAGTAATTGTGGCTTTTCAGACCAGTTTTTAGGCCATTTAAAACCCATGGCTTTACTGCGATAGCAACTGTAAATTTGCTTAGCACCGTATTTATAACATTGTGAACCAATGTCTTCGGCAGAGTAGCTGCTGCCAACCAATAACACAGACTTACCTTTAAATTCCAGCGCATCACGGAAGTCGTGTGCGTGCAAAATGCGACCATGGAATTGATCAAAGCCTTCATAAACAGGAACACGTGGGGTAGAGAAGTGTCCAGATGCAACGACAACATAATCAAATTGTTCTGAATAGTGCTGTTGTTGTGCATAATCTTCGACATCTACCGTGAATTTTTGCGTTGTTTCATCATAGGCAATATGCTGAACGGCACTATTGAAACGGACTAAATCTTTGACCTGTGCTTTTTCTGCACGGCCTTTGATGTAATCCCACAGTACTGCACGTGGCGGATATGAAGCGATTGGTTTTTTGAAATGTTCATCAAAAGTATAATCGGCAAATTCTAGCGCTTCTTTGGGGCCATTTGACCATAAATAGCGGTACATACTGCCGTGGACAGGTTCCCCATGTTCATCTATACCAGTGCGCCAAGTATAGTTCCATAGCCCGCCCCAATCATTTTGTTTTTCGAAACATACAATTTCAGGAACTTGTAGACCTTTGGCCTTTGCTGACTGAAACGCTCTTAATTGGGCCATGCCACTTGGGCCAGCACCAATAATTGCAATTCGATCCATTGCTATCTCCATTAGTTTTGAGTTCTTAATTACCTCTCCAATTTTGAGTGTCACAATTTAGGATTTGAAATATAAGCATTATAAAGATAAGCAAATACAATCCTAAATTGAGCGATTAAAAATCTGTTCAAAATAGGATGTGAATTAAAAAAAAGAAAAAATAATAAAATGTGCTAAAGACAGTAAAAATTACCTAAGCAATTCATCTTTATAAAAAACACATTTTTTAAGAAAGCTGATCTTATCATAATTTCTGATTAATTGTGGCTTTTCTTAGTTATAAAAGTGAATTTAAAGTCATTCCATTAATATTGGCGGATTCAAGCGGCAAGTGCAACAGTATAAAAACCAGCCATAACTTCACTAGGCGTATACCAACCTAGTGTTTTTCTAGGACGATGGTTGAGTGCAAATTCTATCTGCTCTATTTGTTCGTTTGACACGTCATCAAACGATGATGATTTTGGCAGATATTGCCGGATTAAACCATTCGTATTTTCATTCCTTGCTCGTTGAATAGACTTGTAAGGATCAGCAAAATACGTATCTATGCCGGCATCAGTGATTCTTTTGTGTTCGGCAAATTCCTTACCATTATCAAAAGTAACACTATAAGCATGGCTCATCCGTAAACGATCTAAGTAAGCGTCCGCTGAGCCCCATAGCTATTTTTTAATTTGAGTTGGCTTTGTTGCACAAAGATTTCATAACTATATGATTTTAAAGGTTTTGATTATTTTTTGATCCAAAATTAAATTTATTTAAATCAGATGCTTACATATTTATGCAACAAAGCCAATTCAATGGAGACAGTTGACCTCAATTTTGCTCTCGTATTTATAGGGACTTTAGTGGTTGAATCAAAGTCGTATGAGAATATACTCCTGAGCAAGGAGCATTAGACTCGAAAATTATTTGATTCATGTGATGTCATCATCCAGTTTGCTATATACATTCATAATCTATTTAAAATGCTCAGCTGAGAAGATGGCGGGCAACCATCATGTGTTGATCAAGATGAGAGCTGTTAAATACTGAGATTGATTCCCCATTTGTTCCTGAACAATAGAGTTACCCTTAATTTCTCCCTATAAATATTGACTATTTTCATCCTATATTTAGCTAAAATTTTTCCAATTTTTGCTTTAACCTAGCTTGCTGATGCTAAAAATACGGGCAATATTTGGCTCATTTTATCCTCCAATTTCTGTCATCACCGACTAAAGTCCAACCTCAAATCTTGACTCAATTTTCCGCCATTACCACGTAAAGCCCAGAGAAACAATAATTAAAAATTATTTAAATGATTGAAAAATATAAATTAATTTAAATTGAATCCGATTTTTAAATTTTTTTAACGAATCTCTAGATTTAATGACAAAACTAATTATAATGCTAAAAAGCAACCAACTGATTGGTTGAATAATCATAAAAGGGACACAACATGGAACAACTTGCTCGCTTAGAAGACCTGCCAGTGACGTATGTCGATACGCTGAAACAGAACAATCTGGTTCCCCTCTGGCCAAGTCTGCGCAATGTACTCCCTCCAGTAAAACCTGTACCGCTGACTCAGGCCATTGCCTGGAAATTTCAGGAAATCAAGCCACTGTTAATTGAGGCCGGAGAACTGACTCCAATTGAAAAAGCCGAGCGCCGGGTACTGGTGCTGGCCAATCCGGGTCATGGTTTAGACAATATGCGTGCGACTTCGGTGATTTATCTGGGGATGCAGCTGTTACTGCCAAAAGAGTGGGCACCGGCACATCGTCATACCCCCAATGCGGTGCGTCTTATTGTGGAAGGTGAAAATGCTTATACCACTGTGGAAGGCCAAAAGTGCCCAATGTCACATGGGGATTTAATCTTAACACCATCCGGTTTATGGCATGAACACGGTCATGATGGTGATGAACCTGTGATCTGGCTTGATGTGCTGGATTTACCGCTGGTGTATTACATGGAAGCCTCTTTTGTAGAAGGTGGTGAATGTCAGCCGGTCGAGAGCGTGCTGGACAAACCACGTTATGGCGCAGGGCTGGTACCGACCAAACATCATATTCGTGCGGAAACTGATTATCCGATGCTGCGTTATCCATGGGCAGAAGCCAAACAGCTGCTGATTGATTTGGCAAAAGAACAGACCGATGCGCCAGTTCAGGTGGCGTATGTCAATCCGGAAACAGGTGAAGACTGCCAGAAAATTATTGGCTATTCCGCGCTAATGATTCGCCCGAATGAAACCGTACAGTTACCGCCACGTTCTGCAGCACAGGTGTTTCATGTCATTGAAGGTCAGGTAGAACTCAAAATTGATGCGCAGAAATTTGCACTGGATAAAGCCGATACCGCCTGTGCGCCATGCTTTGCGGCGGTCGATCTGATTAATCATTCCAGCGAAGCCTGTTTTATTTTTGTGGCCGATGAAGCACCTATTCAAAAGAAACTCGGTTTGTACTCGGTACGTGAACGTCGTTAATACTGGTTTTTAAAGGAAGAAAAATATGACAAATCAAGCAAACCCTATTTTAATTGCCGGTGGTGGCATTGGCGGTTTTGCCGCAGCCTTGGCGCTGGCCAAGCAAGGTTTTAAGGTACAGGTATTTGAACAGGCCCCAGAAATTGGTGAGATTGGTGCCGGCATCCAGCTGGGACCAAATGCCTTCAATGCTTTTGATGCGCTAGGAATTGGTGATCGTGCGCGTGGCCGTGCGGTTTATACCGACTATATGGTCATGCATGATGCGATTGATGAATATTGTGTTGGTCGCATTGAAACCGGTGAGGCTTTCCTGAAACGTTTTGGCAACCCGTATGCGGTGATTCACCGTGCCGATATTCACAGCTCGCTGGTTGAAGGGGCACAGGAAAATGGTGAAATTGAAATCATCACCGACTGCCGCATTGTCAGTGTCGATCAGGATGAAAGCAGCGTGACCATTGTTGACCATAAAGGCAATCAATATCGCGGTCAGGCGCTCATTGGTGCAGATGGGGTCAAATCGGTGGTACGTGAAAAGTATGTAGGTGACCCGGCACTGGTGACCGGTCATGTGGTGTATCGTGCTGTGGTACCACGTGATGAATTCCCGGAAGATTTACAGTGGAATGCGGCCAGTATCTGGGTCGGGCCAAATTGTCACCTGGTGCATTATCCACTGCGGGGTGGTGAAGAATATAACGTGGTGGTGACCTTCCATAGCCGAGAACAGGAAGAGTGGGGGGTAAAAGATGGTTCCAAAGAAGAAGTGCTGTCTTATTTTCAGGACATCTGCCCGAAAGCGCGCCAGCTGATTGAGCTGCCAAAAACGTGGAAACGCTGGGCCACTGCAGACCGCGAACCGATTGATACCTGGAGTTATGGCCGGATTACCTTGCTTGGCGATGCTGCTCATCCAACTACGCAATATATGGCGCAAGGGGCATGTATGGCCATGGAAGATGCCGTGACCTTGGGTGAAGCCTTACGCGTCAACAATAACGATATTGCCAAAGCCTTTGATATGTACCAGCGTGCGCGTGTCGCCCGTACTGCACGTATTGTGCTGTCTTCACGCGAGATGGGTAAAATTTATCATGCTAAAGGCGTGCAGCGCATGGTGCGCAATGATTTATGGCGCGGCCGTTCCAATGAGCGTTTCTATGATGCCATGGAATGGTTATATGGCTGGAATGTAGAAAACTGTCTGGACGCGGCGAAACATTACACAGGAACTGCAGCATGAAACTCTATGGCTTTTTCCGCAGCGGCACCTCGCACCGTACCCGTATTGTGCTGAATCTGAAAAAAATTGACTATGAACTGCAGGCCATTTCCCTGATGAAAAATGAGCACAAGCAGGACAGTTTTAAAGCCCTGAATCCACAAACCTTTGTGCCGGTGTTGGAAGTCAATGACCAGTTGCTGATTCAAAGCCCGGCCATTATTGAATGGCTGGAAGAAACTTATCCAGAGGTGGCCTTGTTGCCACAAGACCCGATGCAGCGCGCCAAAGTGCGTGCCATTGCAGCCTTGGTGGGCTGTGATATTCACCCCATCAATAACAAGCGTATTCTGGAATATCTGCGTGGGCCGCTGGGTCTGGATGATGCCCAGGTGCAAACCTGGTGTCAGCACTGGATTGATGAAGGTTTCCGCGCGCTGGAGCAACTGCTGGCAGCCGATTCACAGCGGGAAGGCTTCTGTGTTGGCAATCAGCCGACCCTGGCCGATGCCTACCTGATTCCACAGGTCGATTCATCCAAACGTTTCCAGGTCGATTTAAATCAGTATCCACGGATTCAGCAGATTTACCAAAACTGTATGGCGTTGCCTGCATTTCAGGCCGCCGCACCACAAAATCAGCCTGATGCCGTCTAAGCACAGCAAAATTACTACAAGGAAGAACATTATGAGTTTTGTATTTAATCCCATGTCGATTGTGGGTTTGCCTGTACAGGGAACCGATGCGCTGTTTCCGGTACGCCGTATTTACTGTGTCGGACGTAACTATGCGGCCCATGCCCGTGAAATGGGATTTGACCCGGATCGTGAACCGCCATTTTTCTTCTGCAAGCCGAATGATCCTGAATCAATTGTGCCGGTCCCGGCAGATGAAGCGGTCAGCATCCCTTATCCAAGTGAAACCTCAAATTATCACTATGAAATTGAACTGGTGGTAGCAATTGGCAAGGACGGCAAGAATATTTCTGTAGAAGAAGCGGCCAGCTATATCTATGGCTATGCGGTTGGTCTGGACATGACCCGCCGTGACCTGCAAATGGCGCAACGTGAAAAAGGCCGTCCTTGGGAAGTAGGCAAGGCCTTTGATTATTCTGCACCGGTGGGTCTAATTCATACCCTGGCCGACATTGGCGAATTAAATGCCGGTGAAATTCATTTGACTGTTAATGGTCAAACCGTACAGCGCAGTGATATCACCCATTTAATCTGGAATGTGGCTGAAACCATTGCCAATTTATCTACCCTGTTTGAGCTGAAACAGGGCGACCTGATCTTCACGGGTACCCCAGAAGGTGTGGGGGCCGTGGTGGCTGGCGATGAAATGCGTGCTGAAATTACAGGCCTGAGCGGCATTACCGTGAAAGTGGTCTAACAGGTGAGCTTTACGACAGAGACGTTGTAAAGCTTCTTATTTCTGCTGAGAAGCAGGATAAAAAACGAAGATTTAAGGTTCTAAATCTCGTTCACAGATGCAATGGACTTGCTCAATCCTCTGACCTGATCTTGCTGTGCAGGATCAGGATAGGGGCGCATTGACTCTGCGCCATTGCAGCGATGGAACGTTGTAAAAAGCAAAGAGGATTGCTGAAATGATGAAAATAAAATTACTGACATTGGGATGTCTGGTGGCCATGTCACATGGGGCGTATGCAGATGTAGTGCAGGATGCAAAAGTACAGCTCGATTTTCGTAACTTCTATATGCAACGAAATCCGGATACAAAGCCGGTGCCTGAATTTGAACACTGGTCACAAAGTGCCAATTTAAGTATTCAGTCCGGATATGCCGATCTGGGGCCATTGTCTGTCGGGCTGGATGGTAGCGTGCGCCATGCCGAGCGCCTGATCAAAAATGATGATGAACTGGTGCGGGATGGTAGTATGCCAAATGATCCGGGCACCGGCAGACAGCAGCAGGATCAGACCCAACTTGGTCTGACTTTAAAAGCGAAAATTGCCGATACCGAAATCCGCTATGGCCAGCTGATGCCGACCTTGCCGGTGGTGCATATTGATCATAGCCGTAACCTGCCAACCACCTTTAAAGGGCTAATGCTTGAATCTAAAGATATTCAAAATACCAAAATTACCGCCGGTCGCATCACCCGGATTATGGCGCGTGATAAAGAAGATTTTGAAAAACTGACTTTAGATGTCAATAAAACCGGTGCAGTTTCAGATGGCCTAAATGTTTTTGGGGTAGATTACCGGGTCAATCCGAATCTGGATGTCAGCTATTTTTATGGCGGTCTGGAAGATATTTACCATCAACATTATGTGGGCTTAAAGCATAAGCACCAGTTTTCAGAGCAAAGCAAGCTGGTGACTGATGTTCGCGTCTATGATACCCAGGATGCCTCCAAAAGTTTGCAGGGTGAAATTGACAATCAGGCCTATAACTTTATGACCATGTTGCATTATGGCCCGCATAAATTTGGTCTGGGCTATCAGCACATGTCCGGCGAAACGGCTTTTCCATTACTCAGTGGCTGGACACCGGCACCGTTTTTGACGCAATGGGGCAGTATCAGTTTCTATAAAGCCAAAGAGCGTTCGTTACAGTTGCGTTATGACTATGATTTTTCTGCCATGGGCATTGAGGGTTTAAACTTTATGACCCGCTATATTACTGCAGATCATATCAAGCATCCCACCATTGCCGATGTCAAGGAAAATGAATGGAATGTGGTGCTGAACTACGGCATTAAAGAAGGGTTGTTCAAAGGACTGGGCTTTCAATATATGTTCATTAAAACCGACTTTGAGGGTGCTGGGGTGAAGCTGGATGAACACCGGTTCTATACCAATTACAGCATCAAGTTCTAAGACCAAAATCGAGATTTTTTTAAATTAAAAAATCTACCAAATAGTTGGTTGTATTTTTATTCTAATTGACTTATGTTTATTGCTATCCGAGATCGCAATAAACATTCTAATTTTAACAGGGAGTAAAAGGCATGGATCAGCACCAGCAGTATACCGGGCTAAACCAGCAATTTATTAATGGGCAATGGCAACAGGGCACTTCATCGCGCCTGACGGACAATATCAATCCGTATACACAGGCGGTGTTACATCAGTTTCAGTGTGCCAGCCAGCAAGATGTTGATGCCGCCTATCAGGCAGCAAAAGCCGCACAAAAAGCCTGGGAAAATACCAGTCCAGCAGAAAAAATGGGCCTGATCCAAAAGCTGGCAAATGTGGTGGCTACACGTGGTGAAGAAATTATTGACTGGATTATCCAGGAATCGGGCAGTACCCGTTTAAAAGCCAGCATTGAGCTGGGCGCGGCACAGGGCATTATCCGGGAAGCTGAAACCTTTCCTTTACGCGTGAATGGTGAAATTTTGCCGACCAGCGTGCCAGATCAGCAAAGCCGGATTTATCGTAAAGCGCTGGGGGTGATTGGGGTGATCAGCCCATGGAACTTCCCTTTCCATTTAAGTATGCGTTCAGTGATTACTGCCTTGGCATTGGGTAATACCGTAGTGTTAAAACCGGCCAGTGATACACCGGTTACTGGCGGAACCTTGCTGGCCAAACTGTTTGAAGAAGCCGGTTTCCCGGCCGGTGTGCTGAATGTGGTAGCCGGTGCTGGTAGTGAAATTGGCGATTATTTTGTTGAACATGCAGTCCCTAGCCTGATTTCATTTACCGGTTCCACCGAAGTCGGCAAGCGTGTCGGGCAGCTGGCTGTGGGTGGCCGTTATATCAAGCGCATTGCGCTGGAACTTGGTGGTAATGCACCGATGGTGGTACTGGATGATGCTGATCTGGCACAAGCGGTGGACTTGACCGTGATGGGACGTTTCCTGCATCAGGGGCAAATCTGCATGAGCACCAACCGGGTGATTGTCGATGCCAAAGTATATGACCAGTTCGTCGATTTGCTGGTGCAAAAAGTAAACAGCCTCAGCATGGGTGATCCAAACGAGATGGGGACATTAATCGGCCCGATCATTAACCAGAGTCAGGTACGCAATATTGAGCGGATTATTGCCGAAGCCAAAGCCGCCGGTATTGAAATGCGGGTTGGTGGTGAAACCCAGGGCAATATTATTCCACCGCATGTGTTTATTAATGTCGATCCGCAATCAGCCTTGGCGCGTGAAGAAAGTTTTGGCCCAGTCTTGCCGGTGATTAAAGCTCAAGATGAAGCGCATGCACTGGCACTGGCCAATGACACCGAATATGGTTTATCCAGCGCCGTGTGTACCGCCAATCATGAACGTGGTGTGCAGTTTGCCTTAGGCATTGAAGCGGGCATGACCCATATTAATGACATTACCGTAGATGATCAGCCACACGCGCCATTTGGGGGCGAGAAAAATTCCGGTCTGGGCCGTTTCAATGGTCACTGGATTATTGAGGAATTTACCCGCACCCATTGGGTGACCGTACAAACCAAACCGAAAGCCTATCCGGTATAAGGTTTTTCATACAGGCTGATGATCGGGAAACGCAACGCTTTCCGGATCATCAGCACTGTCATCCAATCTATAACTTTAGTCTAGCGCTACAAAAAATGATCAAAAAGCATTTTACAGGGCGGTAAAATTCAAACATAATCAACCAACCAGTTGATTGTATTGTAACAATGGAGTGTTTATGAACAGTAATAATCAGGGATCATTAAAAGGTTTACGTATTTTAGATTTGACCCATGCACTGGCCGGACCATTTTGTTCGCAAATGCTAGCAGATCATGGCGCAGATGTAATCAAGGTTGAGCCACTCGAAGGTGATTTCTTCCGTAAAATGGGACCTTTTCGTGCTGATGATAAAGACCGTTTCTTTGGCGGGCTGTTCCAGTCGTGTAACCGCAATAAACGCTCAATTGCCTTAAATCTGAAAAATGCTGAAGGTCGTGATGCCTTGCTGGAACTGGTAAAAAACGCCGATGGTCTGGTGGAAAACTACCGTGCCGGTGTGCTGGAAAAAATGGGGCTGGGCTACGAAGATTTAAAGAAAGTAAATCCGCGTCTTGTGTATACCTCGATTCGTGGTTTTGGTGACCGTGTGGGCGGCGAAAGTCCGTATAAAGACTGGCCAGCCTTCGATATTGTTGCACAGGCTATGGGTGGCTGGATGGGCGTAACCGGTATGGATGCCGATCATCCGGTGAAAGTCGGTGGGGGTGCCGGAGATACCGTATCGGGTTTATTTGCTGCATTTGGAACCGTATCGGCGCTGTTACATGCTAAAAATACCGGTTTGGGCCAGTATGTCGATGTTGCCATGACCGACAGTATTCTTGCATTATCTGAAATTGTGGTCAGCCAGTTCTCTTATCGCGGCGTATCGGCCAGTCCGGTGGGTAACGGTATTCCGGGGCTTGCACCTTTTGGTACCATTAAAGTCAAAGATGGGGTGATTGCCATTGCCGCACCGCATGATCCGCAGTTCCATTTACTCTGTGATCTGCTTGGCTGTCCTGAATTAAAAACCAAGCCTGAATATTTAAATGAAGGTCTGCGTTGGGACAACCATGAGGCTTTAAATGCTGAAATTGAAAAATACACCAGCCAGAAAACCAAGCAGGAATTAAAAGAACTGTTTGGTGGCCGGGTACCTTTCAGCCCAATTTATACCGGTGAAGAAATCTTTAAGGATGAACATTTTGCGGCCCGTAATATGTTACCGCAAGTTGAACATCCGGGGACAGCCGAGCTGACCGCAGTACCCGGCATTCCAGTGAAGATGTCACTGACCCCAGGTGAAGTACGTGTGCGTGCGCCAAAACTGGGTGAACATACCCGTGAAATTCTGAATGAACTGGGTTGGGATAATGCCCGTATTAGCAGTTTAATGGATTCTGGTATCCTGTTTGCTGCCTAAATAAAAATAATACTGAGATAAAACAATGGTCTATCTAGATCATTGTTTTTCTTTTATACAACGATATGATAGATTACATAGTTGTAACAAATCGCTAAAATCAATTATAATATAACCAAACAGTTGGTTGAATATTGTGTTTTATATTCAGCAGAAAATTTAAAACCATTCATATCATTTTTTTATTGAAGTACGTTTTAGTTATTCGCCAGAATATTTTAATCACGCTTTCAAAATTTAGGATAGTCAAATGCCCATGGAAAAAAACGGTCTTGCTCTTGCAACCGATGCAGAGCCAGATAGCGCTATTTTAAAGCCAAAACCGCGTAAACGCCGTGCCAATACAGAAGCTCGCCATGAAGACAAGCGTTTGCTGATTTTAAAGACTGCTGCAGAACTGTTTGCGACACAGGGCTATGAAGCGACTTCTCTGGACCTGATTGCCGAGCATGTGGGCATTCATAAGGCTACGCTATATCACTACATTACCAACAAAGAAACCATTTTATATGAATGTCTGCTTACCTCGTTTAAAGATCTGGATATTCTGATTGAAGAAATGAAAAATACCGAGGTCTGTGTGTTTGACCGTTTGCGTAAATTCGCGACGCAACTGGCAATTGCACAGAATAACGTATTTGGACGTTGTCTGATTCTGGTTGGTGCACGACCGCTGGATAGTGGTTACGGTAATGAAATTAAAGACTTCCAGCGCCGTCTGGAGCTGACCGTACGTGAATTGGTCGAAGAAGGGATTGCGGACGGTAAAATTAAACCGCGTTCTTCACGTTTATTCTCTGCGATGCTGTTTGGTGCCTTGAACTGGGTGCCACGCTGGTATAAAGAGGGTCGTGGTGAAGACATTACTGAAATTGTCGATGTATTTATGTCGACGCTGATTGATGGTATTCGTGCTTAAATCTATTCACGAAATACTCTTCAATATTAATAAGCCCGGTTTTAACCGGGTTTTTTAGTTTTATATCTATTTCATCTGCTGTTGAGATGTGTCAGTCCGGAGATGCAAACCCAGCAGAGATCAACTCATTTACGCTATATTTCCATTGAATCAGATCAAGCCTGACTTGCATCTATTTATGCTGATTCAAACTTGCGAGAAGAATTTAGATATAAAAATCAAGCATAAAAAATAGGTAGAATTCTCCTTGGAAAATCCTACCTGTTGCAGGTTGTGATGGCTTACATCGAGCGGGCAATCACATCTTTCAGGGTTTCGTTTGAGCCACCATAAATACGGGCCACACGTGCATCCATATACAGCTGGGCAATTGGATACTCGGTACAGTAACCATAACCACCAAATAGCTGTAAGCAGCGGTCAATAATTTCACACTGTTTTTGTGAACCCCACCATTTGGCCATCATGGCATCATTGGGTTGCAGGTCTTTACCATCGACCAGGTCTTTCACAATATTGTCAATAAACACACGGCCAACACGCGCTTCAGTCAAACATTCGGCCAGTTCAAATTTGGTGTTCTGGAAATCCCATAAGGTGCGGCCTAACATTTTACGGTTTTTGGCGTGTTCGACAGTCATTTCAATGGCGCGTTCTGCACAGGCAATCCCGACAATACCAATCGACAGGCGTTCACGGGTAAATACATCCATCAGCTGGAAGAAGCCTTTGCCTTCTTCGCCACCAATCAGGTTTTCGGCTGGAACGCGTGCATCATCCAGGAAAATTTCCGCGGTATTCAGGGCATTTTGACCAATTTTGTCGATGATATTGTTGACCTTAAAGCCCGGACATTTGTCCTTTTCGACCATAAACAGGGAAATCCCGTGTGCGCCAGAACCCGATTCACCGGTACGCGCAGCCACTAAGACTAAATCAGCCTGATCGCCCAAAGTACAGAAGGTTTTGGAACCATTCAGCACATATTCATCACCTTCACGGCGTGCAGTGGTACGTAATGCTTTTACGTCCGTACCGGCATCCGGCTCGGTAATCGCTACGGCAATCATTTTCTTACC
Source organism: Acinetobacter sp. AND/436 (assembly GCF_049546925.1). Taxonomy (NCBI): domain Bacteria; kingdom Pseudomonadati; phylum Pseudomonadota; class Gammaproteobacteria; order Moraxellales; family Moraxellaceae; genus Acinetobacter; species Acinetobacter sp. AND/436. Next base: position 164,488 of record NZ_JBMXBO010000003.1, on the reverse strand, counting down.
GGCAGCAATATCTGGCATCCATTTTAATAACTGTTCATGAGTAGCAGTTCCGTGGAAAAAGCCCGGGCTGTTGAGTGCACCTGGAATAAAACCAAAGGTGGTATCGCAAATACGCGCCTGTTCTTCCATCACCACCACTTCATGGGCAAAAGACGCACCCAAACCGCCGTATTCTTCTGGAATACTCATACAGAGCAGGCCGAGTTCGCCGGCTTTTTCCCAGACATCACGGTCAATGTAATGCTGTTTACGGAATTTTTCTGCTTTGGGTGCAACTTCTTCTTCAAAAAAACGGCGTGCGGTCACACGTAATTGATCCAGTTCTTCTGTCATCCATGGTGAGCGGTATCCATAAATCATGGTGTATCCCTTCTTTGTTCTCTCATTTAACTGTTCTTTAGAGCAGTTTTCGCTGTTTAAATTAGCGCGCAAACTGCCCGTATTTATGCATGAAGCCTAGTTTTCACAATTATATTTAATTTGTCAACCAACAAGTTGGTTGGTTTTAATAAAAATTCAACCAACAAGTTGGTTGACATTTGTGAAATTCAAAATTACATTGATGAGGAAATCAATTAGGTTCCAGTTTTTAAACCAACAAACTGGAATCTGAACAGCAGACAAAGGATGTCGAATCAATAGTTGCACTATTGATGTAAGGAAAAGCAGGGTGGGAGTGAGCTGGTACATGCCAAAGCACCACCGCGCCGCTGCTCCCAGACATCAGACAGATATGTTTAGACGTATCACGATTACAGAAAGGGAATTAAGCATGCCAAAAATTGTGAAAGTTGAATGTTTTCCAGTTTCAACCCCATTAAAAAAGCCAGTCATCATGCCAAATACACGCATCACCTCGATTGATAGCGTGGTGTTAAAAATTACTGCAGATGATGGTACGGTGGGCATTTCGGACTCAGGTGATACGTCATCCTGGTATCGTGGTGAACTGCAAGAATCAATTATTGCCATGATTACCCGCGTGATTGCACCACGTATTCTGATTGGTGAAGACCCGCGCAATATTGAAAAAATTGTGGCGAAAATGGATTTGCTGGTCCGTGATAACAACCAGGCCAAAGCCACTGTCGATTTCGCTTTGCACGATTTAAAAGGCAAACTGTTGGGTGTACCAGTTTATGAATTATTAGGTGGCCGGACGACAGAAGGTTCGCGTCAGGGCTGGGTGCTGTCTGCCGGTAAACCGGAAGATGTAGCCGCTGAAGCCGACAAAGCCAAAAAACTCGGCTTTGAACTGTTCAAGATGAAAATTGGTCACGGCACCTTGCAAGACGATATTGATATGGTACACGCGGTGCGTGATACGGTTGGCCCAGATGCAGTCTTGACCATTGATGCCAACGGCTTCTGGAGCTATGAAAAAGCTCTGCATGTGATCCGTCGTATTGATTCTGCCGGTCTGGACTTAATTGAGCAGCCGCTACCACATTGGGATATTGAAGGCATGGCACGTTTACGTGCCCAGGTGAAAACCCCGATTTATGCCGATGAATCTGCACAAGAACTGCATAACCTGAAAGAAATTATTGATCGCCGCGCGGCCGATGGTCTGTTCATTAAACTGCAAAAAGCTGGTGGTCTGGTTAAAGCACAGCGCTGGTTAACCATGGCGCGTCTGGCCGGCTTACCGGTACATTGCGGCTGTATGATTGGTTCCGGTCTGGAGCACAGCCCGGCAGCACACTTATGGGTTGCTAATGAATGGGCATCGCAAGGCCTGAACGAATCGATTGGACCATTACTGATTCATGGCACCATGGAAAGTAAAAATATTAAAGCCGGTACTGATATTGCCCTGAACATTCCAAAATTTGAAAATGGCATGTGCTATCCGAACGAAGGTCCGGGTTATGGCATTGATCTGAATGAAGCCTTCCTGATTAGTAACAAAACTGCCGGTGTACAAGGCCGTAGCGTTGAGATTGGTCGAGAGGAAGTCGCATAATGCACCGCAGCGGACCATTATCGCATTTGACCGTGGTGGAATTTGCAGGTCTTGGACCTGCACCTTTTGCCGGCATGTTACTGGCCGATCAGGGCGCGCGCGTCATCCGTATTGATCGACCGGTCAAGCTGGGTAAAAAAGAGGGCATGGCCGCCTTAACCGCACGGGATAGCGATGTACTCGCACGCGGCCGTGAATCAATTGCGCTGGATTTAAAACAGCCAGAGGCGATTGAAATTGCCCTTAAATTAATTGAAAAAGCCGACATCCTGATTGAAGGTTTCCGTCCGGGTGTCATGGAAAAACTCGGTTTAGGCCCGGACATCTGCCTGGCGCGTAATCCGAAACTGGTGTATGGTCGGGTCACTGGCTGGGGCCAGACCGGGCCGTTGGCACAGAGCGCCGGACACGATATTAACTATATTGCCTTAACCGGTGCTTTACATTCAACCGCACGTGCCGATGGTCAGCCAACACCAACACCGGGTTTTATTGGTGACTTTGGTGGCGGTGGCATGCTGTTGGCCTATGGCGTTCTGGCAGCAGTATCTCATGCCCAGCAGAGCGGTGAAGGTCAGGTGGTGGATGCGGCCATTACGGAAGGTGCAGCGTTATTAACTGCATTAATTCAGGGCTGGCACTCAGTCGGCTTATGGAATGCGCAGGCCGGCACCAATAATGGCGATGGTGGTGCACATTTTTATGACACCTATCGCTGTGCCGATGGCAAATACATTTCAATTGGCCCGATGGAACCGCAGTTTTATCAGCAGTTTCTCGACAAGATGGGCCTGCTTGAAGATGCCGACTTTCAGGCACAGTGGAAGCAGCAGCAATGGCCGCAGTTAAAACAGCGTCTAGCTGAACTGTTCCAGCAGCAGAGCCGTGCGCATTGGTGCGACCTGTTTGAAGGAACCGATGCCTGCTTCGCACCGGTACTCAGTCTGGCTGAAGCACCGCTGCATCCACACAATGTGGCCCGCGGCAGCTATAGCCAGGTGAACAATATTACCCAGCCAAGCCCGGCGCCAAAATTTAGCAAAACCACGGTGGCGCAGTGTCAGCCGGTTAACCCGGTGGCGGCCAATACCCAGGCGATTTTAACCGAGCTGGACTATAGCCCAGAGCAGATTAATGCGCTGCTGGTGACTGCAGCCCAGCAACTTTAAGCAGGTGGCTTGAGTAAAAAAACGTTCCAATCTTCATTTTGAAATTATTCCGATAGTTTTGAAATAACCAGGATGCTGAAAAACAATGATGTGCATTCAGCAAGACAAAAAGCTGAAAATAAAGTGAGAAACAGGATGACTCAACACACAGCTGAACGTATGGAAGTTCAGAATTTTATCGACAGTATTCCATTATCACGGTTACAAAAAGTTATTATTGTGCTGTGTTTCCTCGTTGCAGCCATGGATGGATTTGATATTGCTGCAGTTGGATTTATTGCGCCCGCCCTGATTGCAGAATGGTCGCTTAGCCCGGCAGATCTGGCACCGCTGTTTTTATCGGGTGTCTTTGGTTTAATGCTCGGTGCATTTATGTTTGGTCCGTTGGCTGACAAATTTGGCCGTAAGCGGATCATTATCTGGAGCGTGATTATTTTTGGTATTGGTACCTTAATTTCTGCATTTTCTCCAAACCTGACCACACTGGTGATACTGCGCTTTTTAACCGGCCTCGGTTTAGGTGGCGCCATGCCAAATGCGGTCACTATTACCTCGGAATATTGCCCAACCTCTAGACGTTCGACCCTGGTGACCGTGATGTTCTGTGGTTATACCATGGGTGCCGCCGCAGGTGGTTTACTGTCTGGACAGCTGATTCAGCTGGTAGGCTGGCAAGGGATTTTAATTATTGGTGGTCTGGCTCCGCTGTTGACCTTACCATTCTTGTATTATTTCATGCCTGAATCTTTACGCTTCATGGTCTTGAACAAATTTTCCAAAGAGAAAATTGATACAGTTATTCGCAAGATGGCACCAAAAGGCCAGGTTATTCCTGAACTGGTGGCTTCTGTTACCGAAAAGCAGAACGTGAGTGTCCGTGAACTGTTCAGTAAAGACTATTTTGCCGGTACCTTATTGTTCTGGTGTGCCTTTACCATGGGCTCGATCATCATCTACATGATTTCAAGCTGGATGCCGACCATCCTGAAAAATGAAGGCTTTGACTTGCAAAGTGCGTCCTGGATTACTTCTGCCTTCCAGATTGGCGGTACTGTGGGCGCCCTGGTGATTGCCTTCTTTATGGATAAAATCGGCCAGAGCCGTGTATTGACCATCTCTTATGTGGTGGGTGCATTCTGTGTACTGTTACTCAGCACGGGCGTTTCAAACTTAAGCACAATGCTGATTGTACTGGGTATCTTTGGTATTGGTGCCGGAATTAGTGGCTCGCATGTCGGTATTCATGTGTTCTGCTCAAGCTACTACCCAACCCATTGCCGTTCAACTGGCGTCAGCTGGGCAGGTGGTGCCGGCCGTTTAGGTTCATTTATTGGCTCGGGCGCGGTGGGCTGGCTGATGGTATCAGGCCTGTCAGGTGAGCAGATTGTCAACTTGCTGACCATTCCAGCATTCCTGGCAGCATTCTCAATGTTTATGATTACGCGTCTGATGAAAAAAAAGCAGAAAACCCAGATGGTGAGTTTGGAAAAAGCTAAGGCCTGATTTCACAATTAAGCACAACCTTCTGGGAAGCCAATAATTTGAGTCGTCAGATTATTGGCTTTTTTATATCTGGAAGATGGAGAGTGGATGATGGCGCTGAAAGAGATGACCGGGAGATCAGGAGACTTTGATTAAATACTTTTGATCGATTTAAATATCTTCATAAGCTGGCCAGGATCATTTTTAGACTGAACCAGAGATTTAAAAAGAAGGTATGAACCCAATCTGTTGATGCGGGTTTTGATATATTCTCCCTCCTCTAAATCTTCTACAACAGATGCAGACTGAGCAGGTTTTTATGACTGAGTATCTTGCTTTAATCATCATTTTTTATCATTACAGATACTTAAATAAAAAAACGTTCATCACTTCTTTTATCAAAGCACTGTCGGTTTTGGGAAAAGATTTCAATTAAAAAAGAAAAATATTGCGCATCGACCAACACTGAAAATTTGGCTTTAACTTGGTGATTGATCCTGTTGAAGGATTAAATCTCTTTCTTAAACGATGAGCTTATCGGGGTAAGTGATCGCGTATTGAAAGGATTGATCACTCATTTCCATCGATCTCAATCTTTTGCCGGTGGGTCATCTCCACTGCGGCGCTGTGACGCTAGGAATTGCTTATCATCTATCAACATCAATAACGGTTTAAGTCTGGAATTTACAGTTTTTATTTTTTCTCAGCGAACAACTGCGCTGAATACACTATTTAAAATGAACAAATAAAAACCGGCCTTTAAAAGCCGGTTTTCTCATGAAATGTCATCTGTTTAGTGCATCATCTTAACCCTAGCGGGATAAGGTTGGGTAAGCCGCACGATCCTGTATATTTTGATAGGCCAAAAATAAACTGATGGTGATGGCAATCAGGGTGGTCAGACTAATATTCTGCAAAATATTAAACGGCAGGAAGAACAGAATGATCCCCATCACAAAGCCGGTCAGAAACTGGACACAACCCATTAAGGCACTGGCTAGACCGGCCTGACTGGACTGGCTATGCAGTACAATCGCAATTGAGTTGGGGCCGGTAATCCCAATCCCGCCAATTAACAGAAACAGCCCCAGCATAATCACATATAAATTGGGGAAATTCAGCCAGGCACACAGATTGATCATGACAATTCCGCTCAGCTGAATAAAACAGCCACCTTTAAACAGCTGATACACGGTAAAGGAGCGAATCAGGCGTTTATTCATGGAGGAAAATACAATCAGGCTAAATGCATTAATTGCAAATAAATAGACAAAGGTCTGTTTGGATAAGCCTAGAAAATCAATAAACAGGTTGGAAGATGCGCTTAAATAACAGTAAATAATGCCATAGGAACAGGCGCCGGCCAGCATTGGCAGGCTAAAGGTTGGTGACTGACACAGTTTTAGATAGCTATACAAAATACGCTTAAAAGGCACCACATGGCGTTTGTCTACGGGTAAGGTTTCCTGAAAATACAAATGCACCAAAATCAAGGTCAGCACGCCAATAAGGGTCAGTAAATAAAAAATACTGGACCAGTGAAAATATTGAATCAGCAACACCCCGAAGGCAGGGGCCAGTACCGGTGCTAGCCCCATCACCAGCAACATGCTGGAAAATACCTGCGCCGATTCGCGAATATCCAGCCGATCCCGAATGGCAGCGCGGGCAATGACCACACCGGCACAGCCTCCGAGTGCTTGAAATACCCGGCAGATTAGCAAGACCGTTTCATTGGGCGCCAAGGCACAGCACAGACTGGCCACAATATACAGCGCCAGCCCGAAATATAAGGGTGGTTTCCGGCCAAAGCGGTCACTTAAAGGCCCATAAAATAACTGCCCACAGGCCAGACCCAGAAAATAGGCCGCCAGAGTATTGGCCACATGCTGGGTGGTTACCCCATATTCCTGGGCAATGATGGGTAAGGCTGGCAAATACATATCGGTCGATAAGGAGCTGAAAGCCGTTAACAAGGTCAGTAACAGCAGCCAGCCCCGCGAATAGGCGCGCGCGTGTTGAGTATCATCCATGAGTGCAAGATTCCTTCAAGTAAGTGGAGGATCGGCCTGATCCACTATTTCAGTCTTTATCTCAACTTGCTGGCCCACTATTGCAGCCGTTTCAGTGGGCGTTTTACAACAATGTGGATGTTTATTTGAAATTTCAATCAATAAATTACATATTTGATTGTTGTATCGACATCCACTTTTGCGATAAAAAATTAATCATTTCTTGTTAAATCAATGAATTAAGTTTTATTTACTGGTCGAGAAGACTGAAATATTATTTTGCTAATAAATCTATCAAACGGTTGTTTGAAAAACAAGAATTCATTATGATTCTGTGAATGGATGAAATTAAACCAGCGCAGGCTGTTTTGTGGGGTCGCACCGTTGAGAAAACCGTGTGGAGCAGCACAGCCCGCGTGCTGAAAAAATGAAAAGGACAATAAGGAGTTTGTATGCACTCACCTGAAACGCAACCAAGGAAGTCTCTGTATTATCAATATAAGGTCTATCCTTATTTTCATAGCACCAGCGATACCACCGCACAGCCGGACAGTGTGACCATTGTCGGGGCGGGGCCAATTGGTATGTCGACTGCGCTGCTGCTGGCCAAGCAGGGGATTTCAGTAATTTTACTGTCGGCAGAACAACAACTGTCTGAAGGCAGCCGTGCACTGGTTTATACCAAACGCTCAATGGAAATTTTACATGCTACCGGTGCGGCTGAAAAAATCATGCAAAAAGCACTGCCGTGGACGCATGGTAATTCTATTTATAAAGGTCAGGTGGCGTTTCGCATGGCATCGCCTGTACATGAGCATGACCAGTTCGCCCCTTTAAATAACCTGCAGCAAAACTGGCTGGAAGATTATTTGCTGCAAGCCATTGAGCAGCATGACAATATTGAAGTGCGTTGGGGCAATAAAGTGGTCGCACAGCAGCAGGTAGATGACTGTGTCACTTTAACCTTGCATACCCCAGAAGGAGAATATAAGCACCATGCCAAATGGGTGGTTGCGGCAGATGGCGGCCGTTCATTTATGCGTGAAAGTATGAACCTGCGTATGGAAGGGGCCAGCTATGAAGGCAAATTTGTAATTGCTGACATCCGCATTAAACTGGATTATCCGACCGAGCGTCTGGCCTTTTTCTCACCGGACTGGAATCCGGGCAATACCATCTTGATGCACCGTGAACCGGATGATATCTGGCGTTTTGACTATCAGCTGGATCCGAACATTAGCCCTGAAGAAGCGCTGTTACCAGAAAACCTGAATAAAGCGGTCAATGACCAGTTAAAAATGATTGGTAAAGATCATTTAAGCTGGGAAATGGACTGGAGCACAGTCTATTCCGCGCGTGCTTTAACCTTAAGCAATTATGTACATAACCGGGTGATTTTTGTGGGTGATGCGGCCCATCTGTTGCCAATTTTTGGGGTACGTGGTGCCAATACCGGTTTTCAGGATGCTTTTGATTTAGCCTGGAAGCTGGCCGCTGTGATTCAGGGCTGGGCGTCTGAGAAATTACTGGAAAGTTATACTTTCGACCGGGTGGGTGCAGCGCGGGAAATTATTGCTGAAGCCAGCAAATCAACCCGTTTTATGGCGCCTCCTACAGAAGGTTTCCGTTTGCTGCGTAATGCGGTGCTGTCATTGTCTTTAGAGCATGAGTTTGTACGACCTTTATATCATTGGCGGACTTCACGACCACATGCCTATACCCATTCACCGCTGAACAGCCAGCAGGATGATAATGCCCAGATGGCGGAACAGACTGAAAATGGTGCCTTGTTCCCGAATCTGAAATTGGACAATGGTCAGTATTTATATGATGTCATTACCGGTCAGTTTACTGTGCTGATACTGGCAGAAAAGGGTCAGTTAAGTGCAGCGTTAAGTGAAGAAATTGCCCAGTTAAAACAGCAGCTGCCCGTACAGCTGATTGCACTGACACTAGATGGACAGGAGGCCAGCGCGGCAGACCAGAGCGTTGCCATCAATGCGCAGCTTGCCGCCGAGCGTTTCTGTGGCGATGTCGGCAGTATTTATCTGGTACGACCGGATCATCATATTAATGGACGCTGGTTAAGCTATCAGCCAGGGCAAATTTCAGCAGTTTTTGAACAATTCAGCACAAGCAAGGAAGGTGTGTAATGCGTGATATTGCGATTCAGGAATTAGAGCAGGTCTATGACTATCTGGCAGAAAGTATTGATCGGGTTGCACCGGAAAAACGCGAACTGTTTTTGGTCAAACTGGCACTTTTAAGTGCCAATAGTATTCAGGATGGTTCAGCTTTTATCCAGCTGATTAATCAGGCCAAAGTTTTTGAAGACTAATATGAGATTAGCCTTTGCAAACTAGGTTTTAAAATAAAGTCAGGATTGGCCGCACTCCGTTTTATACCGGGTGCGGCAGTTTTAAAAGGATTTAAGATGGTTTGATGCTTATGACCACAGTGACATTAATCTCAAATACAGATGCGCATTTAACGCGTCTACAAGCCGCGGATTATCTGGCGCATGTTTTACCCATAAAAACAGCAAGGCAATGGCTGGCGTATTTAAATGAAAATGCACGCTTAAAACATAGAAGCAAAATTGATTATATTAAAAAAGGCACCTGTTCCTTTTATAGCTATGCGGCGTTAAATAATTTTATTGAACAGGAAAATCAGCGGATATTTCGCCAGTATCAGCATTTAATCCAGCGTCATTCTCCGGTGGTTGCACCGCAGCAAGCTTTCTGTGCTGTGTCTCATCATCAGGCACATACAAATGATTATATTCGTTTTGAAGTTGATGGGCAGAACAAAGTAGTGTTTGAATTACCACTTGAGCAGGTCAAAACCCTGATCCAGAAGTTAAAAGGATTGCATCCGGTACTGACTTAATAGGGAGGCCGCGTTTCGATCCAGCAAATGTTCACTGCCATGTAGGCAGCTTAGAAAAGCAAATCCGCTATTTGGTAAACGTGAACATGGTTCACTGCCATGTAGGCAGCTTAGGAAGTTGACCTCGTAGCGAATCCCCAATGGTGAGAGTTCACTGCCATATAGGCAGCTTAGAAATTTGTTAATTTCACCATGTTTAGCATAATCAAGTTCACTGCCATATAGGCAGCTTAGAAATCCCAAAAGCGCGAATACTTTGTGATGCCTGCGTTCACTGCCATATAGGCAGCTTAAAAATATTTAAAATGATTCATTCAGAAAGGGGGCTAGAAGAGTTTATGCTGAAAATTTATGGTGTTAAGCAAAATTAGTTTAAGAGAGTTCCTTTTTTAACAAATACTTAGTATCTTATCTCAACCATAAATGGGGGAAATATAATGAAAAAATTAATTTTAGCTTTAGCTATCGGGGTTATTTCTACTGCTGCAGTTGCTGAAAAACCATTAACTTTTAGTAAAGGATCGCCTGCTGTAATCGGTACCAGTCCAGATTATGTACATCATGAAAGCAGCTCTCAAATAAATAATACAAATCAATTTTCTATTGCGCTTGGCTATGCCGGATCAAAGTTAGGCTCTGATGAATTTCTCGGAACCGAATCTTTTGATGGCTTATTTGTGAATGCTGCTTATCAGGTACATCCTAAAGCCAGCCTTTGGGCAGAGTATATGTTCCAAAGTTCAGATATTGACTACAATCAATTTGCATTCGGTTATAAATACAAATTTCTGGAAAGCGCAAAGTTGTATTCGGCAGCATCATTAGGTCTTGGCTATAGCTGGCTTGATGAAAGCGAAACCGATCCTGATTTTGGACGCGTAAGCGTTGAATTAGAATATTTCACAATTCCGGCAGCGCTGGAGGTAGGGTATAAAGTATCTCCACAGGTTGATATGTTTGGTGCATTTGGCTATCAATGGATGTTCAACCGAGATGCCAAAGTGTGCTTCGAGGGTGAGTGTGTAGCGGGTAATGCCGATGAGCTGGATTTAAATGGAGTAACTTATAAAGCGGGTATTCGATACCATTTCTAAAACAAGCCGTCTTCGGGCGGTTTCTTCTTGGTTTTTTTGAACACCAAACTTAGCAGCTGATCCTTGTTTGTTGATCCTCACTTTAGATCAGCAGCGTCTAAAATCACCCAAAATAAAACCGGAGCATTGCCCCGGTTTTATTCTTCATCTATTTATTCTTCTAATAGACTTCTTAACATCCAGGCAGTTTTTTCATGTACTTCCAGCCGTTGGGTTAGTACATCCGCAGTTGGCTGGTCATTGGCTTCTTCCACCACATCAAAAATACTGCGTGCGGTCCGTGCAACTGTTTCATGGGCACGAACCAATAACTCCACCATTTCATTGGCTTTTGGTACACCTTCGACTTCTTCAATTGATGCCAGTTTCACAAATTCTTTATAGGTACCCGGTGCCGGAAAACCCAGCGCACGAATCCGCTCGGCAATAACATCCAGCGCATTCCATTGCTCGGTATATTGGGTCATAAACATGGTGTGCAGACTGTTAAACTGCGGCCCGGTCACGTTCCAGTGGAAATTATGGGTCATTAAATACAGGGTATAACTGTCGGCCAGAAGTCGGGAAAGTCCTTCAACAATTTTGGCCCGATTATCTTCAGAAATACCAATATCAATATGCATCGATGCTTTTTTCATTTTCGCCATGAGTCGCTCCCAAAGCTTGTCGTTATAAGGAATCAGATGATCAACATACATGAATGTAGCACAGTTGCGGCTGCAAAAAGATTGCAGATGGTAGTAATACTGTATAAGCATCATCACCAGAAATCAGATGAATTTTGAAGATGCTGAAAACGCGCAGATCAGGAGATAGAAAAGTCAATTTGAACAGGGAAGATGAGATAGGATGGATGATCTGCCAGAAATAAATGAAGAATGAGGCCGGCTCATTCTTCATCAGGGATGGAGCACTTAGTTCAATTTTTCATGCTGGATACTGTCACGATAATAGCGACAACCTTTATACAGCAGGAATACGCCAATCACACCGGCCACTGCATTGACAATTGAAATCGAGTTGCCAACCATCAGTGTGTTTTCAAAATAGTTATCGGTAATTAAAGCCACAGCCGTAGTACCCACACCCAAGGCAATCAGGTTGGAGATCAGCAGGAATTTGGCAGAAACCTGAGCACGGAGCTGGTTGGGGGTCAGCATTTGTGTCGCGGCAGCCGAGGCTGGAATCGGGAAGGTCGAGAAGAACATCGCCACAAAAATCAGTGCAAACGATAAGTACAGATTATCTACCTGGGTAAACAGCACACTTGGAATAATCAGCGCTGCACAGCCCAAAGCACCGGCACGAATGGCAGCATCGCTATAGCCACGTTTGGAGAAAAAGTCGATGAGCCAGCCGCAGAACAGCGCCCCCGCCGTATTCGCCACCAGAATAATACAGCCCAGGACATAACCGGTCTGACTGGCATCGAGACCAAAATGACGCATGTAATAGGCCGGTGCCCAGCCTAATAACGAATACAGCATCATGGTGTAGAAAGAGAAGCCAATAAAATGACAGAAGAAGGTTTTCTTGTGCAATTTAATAAAAGCCACCGAGTTCTTAAATGAGGCTTTAACGACTTCACCATCCTGACCGACTTTCACACCTTTACGGCTGGGTTCACGTACGGTCAGAATCATCACCAGGGCCAATAAAACACCTGGTAAACCGACAATAAAGAAAGTCAGTTGCCAGGTTTTTAATTCACCAATTATTGGCAATACCACAAAATCGACTTCTTTTAATAAGCCAATCACGTAGCCGCCAATCAGGAAGGCCAGACCAGAACCAATAAAGGCACCAATCGCATAAACACCTAAAGCACGGCCAAGTTTTTCTTTCGGGAACAGGTCAGCCACAATCGAGTAGAAGGCAGGTGACAGGGCCGCTTCACCGGCGCCGACACTTAAACGTGCTAAAAACAGAATTATCAGATTCATATTTGTAAACAGGGACACCTCGACACATTGCATATTCAGGCAGAAATGCGTAAAGATACCAATGATGTTATGGCGCACCAGTTGGCCGGGCAGTTAAAAGCCCAGATTAAAACCATGGTGGGCATTAGCGTGACGGTGGATGTGTTGCCGGAAGGCAGCCTGCCACGCTCAGAAGGTAAGGCGCAGCGGGTATTTGATATCCGAAAGTCTGCATAGGTTCAGTGGGCGATTGACTGCGGTCAATTGCCCTCACAAACAGGGTGTGAATACATCGCAATGAATCCAAAATTAAAACAAAGTATTGATGATTTTATTCAGCATGAAGCCTTAAGTGGCACATCGCTGATTATGACCGTATTTGGTGACTGTATTTTTCATCGCGGTGGGATTATCAGTCTGGCCAGCCTGATCCAGCTGATGGATGTGTTTGGCCTGAATGAACGTTCGGTACGTACCGCCGTATTTCGTCTGGTACAAAACGGCTGGCTGGTGTCGGAAAAAATTGGCCGCACCAGTTATTACCGTATTACCGAAAACAGCCGTCAGCGTTTTATTATGGCGGACCAGAAAATTTACAGCTTCCAGCACAAGGAATGGGATCAGAAATGGGATCTGGTACTGCTCAGTTCGGTCGAGCTGGAAAATAAAGCCATTTTAAAGAAAGAACTGGAATGGCTCGGTTTTGCCAATATTGCCACCAACGTGATGGCTTATCCGGGTTGTGATCATCTGAAACTGCAAAATCTGCTACTGAATCTGCAAATGACCGATCAGGTGGTGATCTTTAAAGCTGAAACCTTGCAGTTATGGCAGGAGTCGTATCCAACCATTAAACGCATGGTGGCAACCAACTGGCCGGTGCCTGAACTGCATCAGCGTTATGAAAAATTCATGGGTGATTTCCGTGAATTTCTGAATCTGGTTGATGCCGAAGATGAACTGGACCCGGTACAGGCCTTCCAGATCCGGATTTTGCTGATTCATCAGTATCGCCGGATTTTGCTGAAAGATCCGAACCTGCCGTTTGAGCTGCTACCATCGGACTGGTTATCGCTGAATGCACGCAACTTAAGTAGCAACCTGTATCAGCGTGTGGTCAGTGCCGGAGAAGAATTCTTTATGGAACTGGCGCGCACGTCGGAAGGTTCAATGCCACCGGCGCATCCGCAATTCTTGAAGCGTTTTGGCGGTATTAAAATAGAAGAACCCAGCTCATTGGCTTGAGTCTATTCATAGAGCTTCCTTGCTTCGTGGCGGGGAAGCATCTACTCCGCTTATTTTAAAGGAATAAAATATGCCGTGTTACTCCATTGATGGTGTGATTCCTGTGGTGCATCCACAGGCTTATGTGCATCCAACTGCTGTACTTATTGGCGATGTGATTATTGAAGCCGGGGCTTATATTGGCCCATTTGCTGCCTTACGTGCCGACTTTGGCCGGATTCATATTCAGCAAAATGCCAATGTGCAGGATTCCTGTACCGTGCATGGTTTTCCAGACAGCGTGACGCTGGTAGAAGAATATGGCCATATCGGACATGAGGCAATTTTGCATGGCTGCATCATTCGTAAAAACGTACTGGTTGGCATGAATAGCGTGATTTTGGATGAAGCGGAAATTGGTGAAAATACCATTATTGGCGCCAACAGTACCGTGAAAGCCAAAGCCCAGATTCCGGCCAATGTCCTGGCACTTGGCAGTCCGGCTAAGGTGGTGCGGCCACTGGAAGACAAGGAAATTGCCTGGAAACGTCATGGCACCCAGCAATATATTGAACTGACTGCACGCTGTCTGCAGAGCATGCACGAGGTCGAGCCATTACCTGAACAAACCGCTTCACGCCGTAGCTATCGTGATTTTTCTGCCGAGCATGTAATTAAAAAACACGCTTAAGTGAATATAAATAGCAGTGATCCTTAGGTATATCGCATTGTTGATCCCATAAAAAAGCGCTGAATCTATCAGCGCTTTTTCTATCTTATCTCTACATAGACCAATATTTACACGGGCGCTTCCATCAGCACCTGACCATATTGTTCGCGTAAATCTTTTTTCAGCATTTTGCCGGTCCCGCTGAGCGGAATACTGTCAACAAAAATAACCTTATCGGGAATCTGCCATTTGGCCACCTTATCGGCATAATAATCTAGTAGTTCGCTTTCGGTAATCTGGCTGTCCGGCACTTTCATGGCAATCACTACCGGACGTTCATCCCATTTTGGATGGCTGGCGGCAATCACTGCAGCCATGGCAATTTCCGGATGGCACATGGCCAGATTTTCCAGTTCTACCGATGAAATCCATTCACCACCCGATTTAATCAGGTCTTTAGAACGGTCACTAATGTGCAGGAAACCATCACTGTTCAGACTGGCAATATCGCCGGTATCGAACCAGCCATCACTGGTCAGGGCAGATTCCTCTTTGCCAAAGTAACGCTCAATAATCCAGTGGCCTTTAATCTGTAAATTGCCGGTGGTCTGGCCATCACGTGGTAGCAAGTCGGTGCCTTTTTCTGCCGAAGCCAGACGTAAATCTACCCCAAATGGTGGACGACCTTGAGACAGTCGTAACTGGGTTTTCTCTTCAGGGCTGAGCAGTTCATGCTTGGCTTTGAGCTGGTTGGCAGAACCTAGCGGACTGGTTTCGGTCATACCCCAGGCATGAATGGTGTCGCAGTTATACTGCTCTTTAAAGGTTTTTAGCATCGCCGGCGGGCAGGCCGAGCCACCAACCACATTGCGGTTCATGCTTTCCAGCGTGCTGCCAGCCTGTTTGGCTGCGGCCAGTAAACCTTGCCAGATGGTCGGCACACCCAAGGCCACCGTCACTTTATAATTATCAATGAGCTGTACCAGACTGGCACCATCCAGCCCCGGTCCCGGCAACACCAGGGTTGAGCCAACCATCGCCGCAGCATATGGCGTGCCCCAGGCATTGACATGGAACATCGGCACTACCGGCAGCATTACATCTTTGGCCGATAAATTCAGGGAGTCGGGCAGGCTGATGCCATAACTGTGCAGCAAGGTGGAACGGTGGCTGTAGAGCACGCCTTTTGGATTACCGGTGGTGCCTGAGGTGTAGCACAGGGAACTGGCCATATTCTCATCCAGTTCTGGCCAGTCAAATGTCTTGGACTGGGCGGCAATCAAATCATCATAAAACTGAACTTCAGGCAATTTTTCCCGGACCGCATCATCCGGTGCATCCAGACAGATAAAATGCTCCACCTGCGGCAAATGCTGTTTTACCCCGACAATTAGCGGCAGGAAGGTTTTATCAAAAATCACCACCCGGTCTTGAGCATCATTAATAATAAAAATCAGCTGTTCAGGAAACAGACGCGGGTTAATGGTGTGGCAGACCAGACCACTCCCGGAAATCGCATACCAGCTTTCCAGGTGACGATGATTGTTCCAGGCAATGGTCGCCACACGGTCACTCTGCTCTAGCCCTAAGGCTTGCAGGGCATTGGCAAAGCGTTTGGCATTCTCTGCCACAGCGGCCCAGTCAGTGCTGCTCATGCTGCCATCGGTATTTTTTGAAATGATGGGTGTATCGCCATGATAGCGTGCTGCATGTTCAATCAGCGAGCTAATTAATAACGGTTGATACATCATACGTCCAAGCATGTTGATATCCTTATTCCATTTTTTTGTTGTTTAAATAATGTCTTGTTTCTTGACTACTTTTCCGAGGCATCATTGCCGAAAAAGGCTGTTTTTTTCATCCTAAACACTTGCGTGATGAAATCAAGAGGGGATTACAAAAAATCTGTTTTGTGCAGACTTAAACCGAAAAATGCGCTAGCTAGTTGAATATAGAGTAAAAGCTTCAATAAGTATGATGAATGACGTTCAAAAGAAGTCCTTGAAATAACACTTGATCTTTTTAAAAAATGTGTTAAAAAATGAGTATAACCAATTTTGGTTATGCTTGTTTCAGGATGAAATAAGCGGCAAGAAGCTGAATGAAAAAATAATCAAAAATAGGAGTGTTAGGATGCTTCAATTATTAAAAAACTTTTTCTGCTTACATATTTATGAATATGAGCAAATGGAGGAAATTGGTGCGCATATTGAGTGTCGTAAGTGTGGGGCCAATAAATCATAGAGGGGATCAAACCAGATTCAACAAAGAAGTGGGCTAGACTCACTTCTTTTTGTTTATACACTGCATCAACATTCGCGCAGGCTCATCTCCGCCTTTAAATATTTAAATCTCATTCCAAGCTGCTTTATTTACTGCCGTTTCAGGCTAAAATCCTGTCATCTCTCTATAACTGAATGTGCACATGGCCAAAGATTTTAATGCCCCGACCTATATTGTAGATGATCAGCTCAGCGATACCTTGGCCTGGCTGTGTCAGCATCAGGACTGTTTTGATGCCTTTCATTTTGATGTCATCAAGCAGGAGCTCACGGTGTATCATGCCAATGGTGCCGATCTGATTAAACCGGGCATGTATCTGAATGCCAATTATGGCCTGTTAATTACCTCATAAAAAAAGCCCATCCAGAAGATGGGCTTTTTCGTGTGATGCGGATTAAACCGCCATCGCATCTACCGACAGTTCCTGAACGGTCGGTTTGGCTTTTTCCGCCACCAGTCCCAGTTTCTGGAACAGTTGACGGTCTTTACCTTCACCGGCATTTGGGGTGGTTAGCAGTTTTTCACCCGAGAACAGCGAGTTGGCACCGGCCATAAAAGCCAGGGCCTGATCTGAATCAGATAAAGATTCACGACCGGCAGACAGGCGGATATAACTGGTTGGCATGATAATGCGCGCCACGGCAATGGTACGAATCCATTCGGTGACATCGAGTTTTTCTACATCGGCCAGTGGTGTACCTTCAATTGGCACCAGCATGTTAATCGGTACAGATTCCGGATGAATCGGCAAGGTGGCCAGTTCATGTAACAGGCCAATCCGGTCCTGAGTATCTTCACCTAAACCGACAATACCGCCGCTACAGACTTTCATGCCGGCATTACGCACATGCTCTAGGGTATTTAAACGGTCATCGAAGCTGCGGGTACTAATAATATTGGCATAGTATTCGCGCGAAGTATCGAGGTTATGGTTGTAATAATCCAGGCCGGCATCTTTCAGGCGTTCTGCCTGAGACTGGTTCAGCATACCCAGTGTCATACAGGTTTCCAGACCCAGCGCTTTTACTTCACGCACCATTTCCAGCACATAAGGCATATCGCGTTCATGCGGATTGCGCCACGCTGCGCCCATACAAAAACGTGAAGAACCTGATTCCAGCGCTTCCTTGGCTTCCTGAATCACTTTTTCAACGGCAATACGTTTTTCAGCTTCCAGCTGTGAATCATAATGAGCCGATTGAGAGCAGTATTTGCAGTCTTCCGGGCATTTACCGGTTTTAATCGAGAGTAAGGTACTCACCTGAATGGTATTGGCAGCAAAATGCTCACGATGTACACGCTGCGCCTCAAAAACCAAATCTAAAAACGGTTGCTGATAAAGTGCCTCAATTTCTTCACGAGACCAATCATTACGTACCGGACGCATACTGCTCATAAGTCTGTCCCTAATTATCCATATTTTGCATACTGCATATTAAGCAAAAGCGGCAGACGCTTCATTAGCAAAATATGACGTAATCCAAAAACAAAGTCCACCTGAAGTGGACTTTGTTGAGCGAGGGAACATGAACTTCAGCATTATTCACGATGATTGCCGTGCATGTTCTGGTTTTGCAGATCGGCGCGATGCTGTTTATTCAGCATCCGGTCATCCTGTTCATGCTGGTTATTTTTAGGGCTATCAATAGGCCCTTGGGGTTGCTGCTGTTGCTGTTTTAAATGTTCAGTCTGCTGTTCAAGTTCCTGCTTTTGCTGTTGTTTCTGCTGCTGTTGGTTTTTATGATGCGTTTGCATAATAAATTCCTCCTGATGACAACATCTTTTCTGTTGGATTCCTCTATTGAGCCACAATTCAGTACCACGCGCTGTAGGGCTTGTGTGGGGATCTGTGAGCTCAGGTAAAGAAATGAAAAATTATGCAGATTTGGTCAACTGCTCCTGAATGGCCCAGTCGATATGCACATTCACCACCTCATCATGCAGCGTTTTGGCCTGTTGCAGCTGGGCAATAATATCTGCGGAATAAGGCGCATTGCCCAGACCAATCGCAATATTGCGTTTAAAACTCTGATAACCGGTCCGTCTGAGTGGACTGCCTTCGGTGCAGGCCAGGAAGGTGGCTTCATCCCATTGCCAGAGTTCCAGCAGGCTCATCCGGTCTAGCCCATGACGCGGGGCAAAATCATCCAGCGGAGTCAGCTGGGCAAAACTGTTCCAGGGGCAAATTAACTGGCAGTCATCACAGCCAAAAACCCGGTTGCCAATCGGCCGGCGCAACTCTTCAGGAATAATTCCCTTATATTCAATGGTTAAATAGGCAATACATTTACCAGCATCCAGCACGTAGGGCTCGACAATGGCTTTGGTCGGGCAGATGTCGATACAGGTGCTACAGGAACCGCAGTGCGCCGTGGCCGGTTCATCAAACGGCAACTCAAGCGAGCTAAACAGCTCACCTAATACAAAGAATGAGCCGGATTTTTTATGAATCAGCAGGGTATGTTTACCGGTCCAGCCCATGCCGGCACTTTCGGCCAGCGATTTTTCAAAGATCGGGGCTGAATCGGCAAAAGGGCGCGATTCAAAATCACCAACTTTGTCCCGAATTCGGCTGGCCAGAGTTTTAAGACGACCGCGCATGACTTTATGATAATCGCGGCCGCGGGCATAACGCGCAATAATGGCGCTATTGGGTGCATCTGGCACGTGTCGTGGTGTAGGCCGATCGACCAGATAATTCATGCGCACACAAATAATGCTTTTGGTGTCCGGCACCAGTAAGGCCGGGTTGGCACGTTTCTCCAGATTTTCGCCCAGAAAATGCATATCTGCCTGATAACCTTGTGCTAAATAGGCTTCCAAACGGGGTAATTCTGCTTGAGCATCGGGCCGGGCAATGACACAATCAGCAAAGCCCAGTGCTAAAGCCTGCGCTTTAATCCATGCTTTTAACTGGACGGGATCAAGTTGACTGACCGGAATATTCTGCATGGCAGGCGATGAGTTCATAATGACAAAACAAGGGAAAAACAATGCATCCACAAGTTTATCATAGCCGTGATATTCAAGCATGGGAGCAGCGCTGGTTTGCTCGGCAAAACTCGTCTTATGGTCTGATGCAGCAGGTGGCCTGGTCAATTGCCCAGCGTGTCATTCCCGTTTTACAGCAACATAAATATCAGACAGTGGCGGTTTGCTGCGGGCAGGGCAATAATGCCGGAGATGGCTATCTGCTGGCCAAATATTTACAGCAGGCTGGTTTTCAGGTGCATATTTATGCGGCTGAACCCGGACCTTCGCCTGATTTGCAGCAGGCTGAACACGAGGCTCGAGCGGCTGGCCTGGATATTCAATCTGGCTTTCAGTTTCAGCAGTCGTATGAGGTCTATATCGATGCGCTGTTTGGGATTGGCCTGAATCGTGAACTGAGCGTTGAGTGGCAACAGATTATTCATCAGATGAATCAGCAGCGCGGCTTGAAAGTGGCGATTGATATTCCAAGTGGCCTGGATGCCAATTGCGGTCAGCCTTTACCCTGTGCGATTCAGGCCGATTTGACCTATAGCGTATTGGGTTTAAAAGCTGGACTCTTTACCGGTAAGGGCAAAGCCTACGCTGGACAGGTGGAGCTGATTGCCGCCATTCCTCCCGATGCCGAATTACACGCCATCGCCCAGCTGGCACCCACCCAGATTCAGTTGCCACCACGACAGGCTTTTGGTCATAAAGGCAGTTATGGGCATGTGCTAGTGGTCGGCGGTCATGCTGATATGGGTGGCGCGGTAATAATGGCGGCGGAAGCAGCGTTTGCGGCCGGTTGTGGCAAAGTGACCGTGGTTTGTGATGCCAAACATCATACGGCTATTTTAAGTCGCGCTCCGAATATCATGCTGCGTGATATTAACAGCTTGCAGGATGATGCCATTGAACAGCTGCTACAGCAGGTCGATGCCATCTGTTTTGGTATGGGACTTGGACGTGATGACTGGGCGGCTTGTCAATATGCGATGTGGTTGCCGAAACTGTTACAGGCTGAACTGGAACGGGTACTCGATGCCGATGCCTTATGGTTTCTGGCCGCACATCCGCAGCAGTTACCTGAAGGTAGTTATTTAACGCCACATCCGGGTGAGGCGGCGAAACTTTTAGGCCTAACGACAATGGAAGTTGAGCAGAACCGCTTACAGGCTATTCAGGAATTACAGGCTCGTTATGGCGGCCAGTGGGTGCTTAAAGGCGCGGGCAGCCTGATTCTGGAAGATCAGCTCTGGCTATGTACTGCCGGCAATGCCGGAATGGGCACAGGTGGCATGGGCGATGTCCTGTCCGGCATGATCGCCAGTTTAAAAGCGCAATATCATACTGAACTCAGTTTACATGAGATTGTCACTTTACATGCGCAAGCTGGAGATGTACTGGCGGAATCCGGTATGCGCGGACTTCAGGCACAGCAGATGAATCAGGCCATTTATCAGGTCGTGAACAGGTGAGAGATGCAAGCACTTAAAATTATTATTCAGGGAAATGTGCAGGGCGTGGGGTATCGCCGCTGGTTTGAACAGCAGGCGCAAGAACTGCAGCTAACCGGCTATGTCAAAAATCTGGACAATGGTGATGTCGAAGCAGAAATTATTGGCGAGGAAATGCAGATTCAGGAAATTCTGAAACGCAGTCTGGTTGGACCATTGCGGGCACAGGTCACTAAAATTGAGCGCATCCCGTTTGATCCGGCAGAACGTGAATACACCCATTTCCAGATGATCCGTTAAGTAGAAACTCCCGATTTGGACATCCCCTCACCGGGATCAAGATGGCTTCCAGTTAGCGCCGTCTGCTGCTAGAACGGCTACGGCCGCGCGCCATACCACCCAGGGCATTCAGTACCGCCATTTTGCTCATACTGCCGGAGGCGTGGGCATGGCAGATGGCAGCGGCCAGCGCATCAGCTGCATCAGCTTGCGGTTTAATGCTTAAATTTAACAGCTTCATCACCATCATCTGCACCTGTTCTTTATCGGCTGCCCCATAGCCGACCACAGACTGCTTGATTTGGCGGGCGGTATATTCCGCCACCTGTAAATCCAGATTGGTCAGTGCGGCAATGGCAGCACCACGCGCTTGACCCAGTTTCAGTGCCGAGTCCGGGTTTTGCGCCATAAAAACCTGTTCAACTGCGGCCTCAGTCGGGCCATGAAATTTTACAATCCGGTCAATACCACCAAAAATACGTTTCAGGCGTTCAGGCATTTCCGTGGTTTCGGTCCGAATGGTGCCGGCATCTACAAAACGCAATTTTGAGCCATCACGCTCAATAATGCCGTAACCGGTAAGCCGGGAACCGGGATCGATACCAATAATCAGTGACATGCCAAGCCTTAAAAAATTACATCAAAATGAATTATATGATTTTACAGCGGTATTGTGTGAGGGAATTTGCAGCAACCGGTGCGGATACTCAAGACTATCAACAATGCTTCAAACTCGCTGGAGCTGCTATTAAAAATAGCAGGGACAATATATAGGTTATCTTGGTAAAAAAGGCTGCATCTTCATTTTGGCTTAAGTTTCGGGGTTTATACTGTACATCTACAGTCAAAAGCCGTGCAGTACAGTGGCCGCGGCAGTGTTTATCGGGCTGTGGCTGCTGCTCGTGTATGCGGCTTATGTTTATTTTTATCGTGCTACAGCATAAAGCTCAGGTCTGTCATTGAAAATATTAATGACAGGCCTGCACTTTAAAAATAGAATAATGCCCATATTGTTACATAAGCGTGTCAAAAAAAGCTTGATGCTGATTAAGCAGTTGATGCCTGCACTCTATTTATTTTGTTGAGATTAGATTAATTTTCATGAAATTATTTCTTATTATTCTGGCTGGTTTAATTCTGGAAGTATTCGTCTGGATCGGCGTGGGTGACCTGGTCGGTAGCATGTGGTACGTGTTCTTCTGGTTTATTGCCGCCTTCTTTATTGGTATGAATCTGATCCGTAAGTATTCTGCGGGCATCATGCCACAAATGCAGCAGATGCAGATGGGACAAATGAGTGCAGATCCGGCATTAAGCAATAACTTGCCTAAAATCTTTGCAGGTTTCCTGCTGTTGATTCCAGGTCTGATCACCGATGTGCTGGCTGTGCTGATTATGATTCCGGGCGTACAAAATGCCTTTAAAGCGGCCATGATGAAAGCGATGATGAAACGTCAGCAAGCCATGATGAACCAGATGATGGGGGGCATGATGGGCGATATGAATGGCATGGGTGGTGGTGCACAAGGCCAGAATCCGTTCGCCGATCTGATGCGTCAGATGCAGGACATGCAAAACCAGCAGGCGGGCCGCGACTCGACTATTATTGATGGTGAAGCGCGCGAAGTGACGCCAGAAGCAAAAAAAATTGAAATGAAAGATGTGAATAAACACTAAGCCATCTTTATTTGAAAAACCGGATCTGCAAGGATTCGGTTTTTTTATGCTTGCAGTGCTCGTATATTTTTGAACGGGCGATATAATAAATGACTTTTTAAGCTTCTCCCTGTGTTATGTCCTTACTGTTGACCATTTGTGCCTTACATTTTGTGGCACAGCTTAGTCCCGGCCCCGATATTATTCTGATTGCCAAAAGCTCGGCATCGACCACACGTCGCAATACCATTCATATTATTGCCGGAATTTCATTGGGCATTGTGCTGTGGGTGGTTTTAACCCTGCTGGGCTTTACCGTTCTGGTCGAGCAGTTTCCATGGATTCAGCAGGTATTGATGCTGATAGGCGGTTTGTTTCTGGCGAAAATGGGCTGGGCCATGCTCAGTGGCGGACTACGCAGTTTAAAACAGTCTAGTGCATTGGAGGATGTGCAGGCACAGAGCTCTGCACAGAAAAACTATTTTTTACTGGGCCTGTTCACCAATTTATCTAATCCTAAAACCCTGATTTATTTTAGCAGTGTATTTTCATTGGCGCTCAGTTCATCGGCCAGTGATTATTTAAAAGCACAGCTGGCAGTGATTATTCCGCTGCAAACCTTCCTGACCTTTGTGTTGCTGATGCTGTTATTGTCACAGCCGAAAATTAAGGCGGTGTACCAGCGTTCAGGCAGTTATATTGATATTTTATCGGGCGCCTTATTCCTGATTTTTGCCCTGTGGCTGGGCTATGACGCCATCGGTATGTTCTGATTCAGAATCTGGTTGATCCTGTTCACTAACCAAAGCAGAAACAGCCGTTTCTGCTTTTTTATGGGCAGATGAATAACGGTTTGGTGCCAGAGTGGTTTCGGTATTTTCAGAGCCATGAAAACGGCGGCTGCGGTTGGCGCGTTCGCGTAATCCGCCTTTTTTGATCAGTTGTACCATCTTCATCCTCCTGTATTTCAGTCCGCTAGTTTAAACAAAAGGGCAGCCGGATGCATCTGACTTAAGAGTAGTCCGATAAAATTATTGGCAGAGAATACGGTGTTAAAGCAGCAGCTTAAGTGTCTGAAAGCGTGCATAAAAAGATAAATAAAGTCAACAAAAGCAGGCAGGGTTTACTTAAGCTTACATAGACTCACCAGTAATAGAGCTTGCTATGCTACACAGGCTCACATAAGATAAAACAATATTACAAAAAGCGTTTTTCGCATGATGTAAAAATAAAAACAAGAATTACAGTAAATTAGGAGAACTGCCTATGCTGTACCATCAATACCATTGCTCATGTTGCAATCAAGTGGTGGCGTCAACAGAAAAAGAATGTCCAAATTGCGGTTCACACAATATTCGTAGTCCTTATGGTTTCTGGATGTTCTGTATTTTAAGTTGTCTGGCCTTTGCGGTTATTTTTAAAGTCGTGCATGTCTATTTGCAGGACCATCAGGAAACCCCGACACAGCCGACTTTATTGGAAGTCTTAAAACAGGAATCCAGCTAACTGGATTCCTTGAATCTGATGAGCTTAGCTCAACTTTTGTTTAGCGGGATGACGCCAGAAAAGTGGCCTGATTCAGTGCCGACAGTTCAGTATTAATGTCAAAAATTTTCCCGTGAATCTTGTCGATGCCAAAACTTTGCAGACGCGCCGTGTGCATCTGTAAATATTGTTCTGCATGATGCTTTGTATCAAACAGGTAAATCCCGCCAGCTTGCTGGGTGTCGCTATTTTCGGTCCAGATTTTCCAGATGAGACCCGGTTCCTGATTAATACTGGCTGCCAGCTCGCGATAGGCCGTGGCCATTTCTGCGCCAAAAGGGCCATTTGAAGGGAAATCAACCTGAAGAATTACCGCCATCATGTTCATCCTGTTTTAAATGTTCCATCTTATTGTAAACAGTTTATGTTTTTATAAAATGATATTTCTGCCCAGAATTGCGATAAAGCAGACAATAAAAGACCCATCACGTGGATGGGTCTTTTAATATCTTCAGAGCTTAAAGGCCAGCAGCGGCTTTTAAGATATCGACTTTGTCGGTTTTTTCCCAGGTAAAGGCAGTGTCTGAACCTTCGCGGCCAAAGTGACCGTAGGCAGCAGTCTGCTTGTACATTGGTTGTAACAGGTCCAGCATACGGGTAATGCCGTATGGACGCAGGTCAAAGTGTTCACGAACTAGCTGAACAATCAGTTCATCAGCCACTTTACCGGTGTTAAAGGTGTTAATTGAAATTGAAGTTGGCTCCGCCACACCAATTGCATAAGACACCTGAATTTCACATTTGTCTGCCAGGCCAGCAGCGACAATATTTTTCGCCACATAACGACCCGCATAAGCAGCAGAGCGGTCTACTTTCGATGGGTCTTTACCAGAGAAGGCACCACCACCATGACGCGCCATACCACCGTAGGTATCTACAATAATTTTACGGCCAGTCAGACCACAGTCACCCACTGGGCCACCAATCACAAACATCCCGGTCGGGTTGATGTGGAATTTGGTGTCAGCATGGAACATGTCCGCAGGGATGATCTTTTTCACGATTTCTTCAATCACAGCTTCTTTCAGCTGTGCTTGACTAATTTCAGGATCATGCTGGGTTGACAGCACCACCGCATCTAAACGTACTGGTTTGCCATTTTCATAGGCAAAAGTCACCTGGCTTTTCGCATCTGGACGTAACCAAGGCAGGGCACCGCTACGACGCAGTTCAGCCTGTTTTTCCATTAAGCGATGCGCATAAGAAATTGGCGCAGGCATCAGCACATCCGTTTCACGGCTGGCATAACCAAACATCAAGCCCTGGTCGCCGGCACCCTGATCTTCAGGTTTTTGACGGTCTACACCTTGGGCAATTTCTGGTGACTGCTTACCAATCATGTTAATCACGGCACAGGTTGAACCATCAAAGCCGAGGTCAGAATGATGATAGCCAATACCATTTACGGTTTGACGTACAATCGCTTCAAAATCCACATTGGCTGTGGTTGTGATTTCACCCGCAAGTACGACCGCACCGGTTTTTACAAGCGTTTCACAAGCAACCCGCGCATATGGGTCTTCTTTTAAGATTGCATCCAAAATGGCATCACTGATTTGGTCAGCCATTTTATCTGGATGGCCTTCGCTTACAGATTCCGAGGTAAATACAGCGTACTCGCGCATAAGTCCTATCACAGTTATTTCAAAAGACGCAATATGTTACATCGAGTTAGACTTTAGGACTAGCTCAATACGACCAAATTGGCTGAATTTATTTCAATTCAATGACTTTTTATCTGATATAGGCATTTAAAAAACTGATATAAAATCCAAAACGGTATAGATTCATCATCCGGATAAACTTGAGTTTTAATTCAATAAATCACTATTTTAAAAGCGGCTGTATTCTTCTAATTTATATTAGGAATCAATTAATTATATTATTTTAAACGTGTAAGGTGTATTCTGCCTGTCATCTTTTGGTCGTCATCATGCTCTAAAATGAAGTCTGTTACTGTTGAGCAGGATTGTGCAGTTTTGAATTAAATTGAATGAATTTCACAATGAGCGCTTTTTTGTATAAAAAACCATCCAAACAGGTCAGTTATGTAACGGGAAAATCCGGATGAGCTACCCGGTTATTCGCCAGAAATTCAATTTTCTCATGCCTCTAGCCAGGAATTGTACGAAAATGCGCAGGCAAACGAATAAATACCGAAAAATTACCGCTGAGGCTTTACCCCATACGCTTTTTTTAAGACAATAGACGTGTTTTGAATTCCTATTCATCTTCCTTTATTAAACGATTTATTTGGACTCTGACCTATGACGACCCCGCTTAATGAACGTCGTATTGCAAACGCAATTCGTGTATTGGCTATGGATGCCGTGCAAAAAGCAAATTCCGGACATCCAGGTGCGCCGATGGGGATGGCAGACATCGCTGACGTGGTGTGGCGTGAATTTTTAAATCATAACCCGACGAACCCGCAATGGGCTAACCGCGACCGTTTTGTTTTATCCAATGGTCATGGTTCTATGCTGCATTATGCGCTGTTACATTTAACCGGTTATGATCTTTCAATTGAAGATTTAAAAGCATTCCGTCAACTACACTCTAAAACACCAGGTCACCCGGAATACGGCTATGCACCAGGGGTTGAAACCACCACTGGTCCACTTGGTCAGGGTATTGCCAATGCGGTTGGTTTTGCTCTGGCTGAAAAGACACTGGCAGCGCAGTTCAATAAAGATGATATGCAAGTGGTTGACCATTACACCTACTGTTTCCTGGGTGATGGCTGCCTGATGGAAGGTATTTCTCACGAAGTATGTTCACTGGCCGGTACTTTAGGTCTGGGTAAACTGGTGGTTTACTATGATGACAACGGTATTTCAATTGATGGTGAAGTTGAAGGCTGGTTCTCTGATGACACTGAACAGCGCTTCCTATCTTATG
Organism: Acinetobacter sp. AND/436; assembly: GCF_049546925.1. NCBI lineage: Bacteria > Pseudomonadati > Pseudomonadota > Gammaproteobacteria > Moraxellales > Moraxellaceae > Acinetobacter > Acinetobacter sp. AND/436. The sequence goes on along the minus strand of NZ_JBMXBO010000003.1, from coordinate 136,963 downwards.
GCTGGCAAGTGCTGAAAGTTGATGGTCATGATGCAGATGCTATTCGCGAAGCAACTGTGGCTGCCAAAGCTGAAACCGCTAAACCAACCATTATTATCTGTAAAACCATTATCGGTTTAGGTTCACCAAACAAACAGGGTAAAGAAGATTGCCACGGTGCACCGCTGGGTAATGATGAAATCGTGTTAACCCGCGAAGCGCTGGGCTGGACCGATGAAGCGTTTGTAATTCCTGAAGATGTGTATGCTGCTTGGGATGCGAAAACCAAAGGTGCTGAAACTGAAGTTGCCTGGAATGCTACTTTTGCTGCCTATGCAGCAAAATATCCTGCAGAAGCAGCTGAATTAAAACGCCGTTTAAGCGGTGAATTACCAGCAGAATTCCTGGCACAGGCCGATGCCTATATTGCTGAAGTGAACGCGAAAGCAGAAACCATTGCGACCCGTAAAGCCAGCCAGAATACGCTACAGGCTTTTGGTCCATTATTACCTGAATTATTGGGTGGTTCTGCGGACCTGGCTGGTTCAAACCTGACGCTTTGGAAAGGTTGCCAGGGCGTACAAGACAATGCCGCAGGTAACTATGTGCACTACGGCGTACGTGAATTTGGTATGACCGCGATTGCCAACGGTGTGGCGCTGCACGGCGGTTTCATTCCTTATGTAGCAACATTCTTAATGTTCATGGAATATGCGCGTAATGCCGTGCGTATGTCTGCGTTAATGAAGCAACGCGTAATTCATGTTTATACCCATGATTCGATCGGTCTGGGTGAAGATGGTCCTACGCACCAGCCAATTGAGCAGATCGCATCGTTACGTGGTACGCCAAACCTGAACACATGGCGTCCATGTGACACGGTTGAAGCTGCGATTTCCTGGAAATCTGCTTTAAGCCGTGCGGAAGGTCCATCTGCGTTAATCTTCTCTCGTCAAAACCTGCCATTCCAGGCGCGTACTCAAGCGCAAATTGAAAACGCGGCCAAAGGTGGTTATGTGCTGGCTGAAGAAAAAGGTGAATTGAAAGCAATCATCATTGCGACTGGTTCTGAAGTGGCCTTGGCGATGGAAGCACATGCACAGCTTGAAGGTGTACGTGTAGTATCTATGCCATGTGCTGAAGAATTCATGCAGCAAGATGCGGCGTATCGTGAAGCGGTTCTGCCATCGAATATCCGTGCCCGTGTTGCGGTTGAAGCAGCGCATGTCGATTACTGGTGGAAATTTGTGGGTCTGGACGGTCGCGTGATTGGTATGACCACTTACGGCGAATCTGCACCAGCCAAAGATTTGTTCCAGCACTTTGGTATTACCACGGAAGCAGTAGTTGCTGCGGTGAAAGAACTGACGGCTTAATCGCTCAGAAATTTCAAAAAAGACGCTCCGAATGGGGCGTTTTTTTATGGTAGTTTAAAAGGCTGAATGATATAAAAGAAGACCCACATGACAGCAATCAGTATTGTGCCTTTGGCACAGACCAGTCAGCCGCAATGGCAAGCACTTTGGGTCGGTTATCAGGCCTTTTATCAAACCAAGTTATCAGATGAACTGAGTGCCCATACCTGGCAGCGTCTGACATCAGCCGAGTCTGCGCATATGTATGGTTTTGCAGCCCTGCTTGAACAGCAGATGGTCGGCTTTGTACATGTGATTGAACATGACAGCTGCTGGACATTCAAGCCTTATGCCTATTTGCAGGATTTATTTACCCACCCCGATTATCGCGGGCAGGGTGTGGCCAGATTACTGATTGAACAGGTCTATATGGAAGCCAAAAAACGCCAGTGCGACCGGGTTTACTGGCTGACACAAGAAGCCAATCAAACTGCACAAATATTGTATGATAAAGTGGCATACAAGACCGGATTTATTCAATATAAACAAAGTCTGTAACGGCATCCATGCGTTAATCGTTTCATTGCTGCAACAGAACGTTTTATCTGTAGCAATGAACTCTAACAAGAAATCTATACACTAATAAGCATTCAAAAAGCGAGATAAAAGCATGAACTTTAAAGCACTTGTACTTGGTTTGGCGGTCACTTCAGTAGCAACAGCTGCGTTGGCAAAACCAGTGGCGTATCAAATTGACCCGACCCATACGGCAACTGTATTTAGCTGGGATCACTTCGGTTTCTCTACGCCATCAGGTAACTTCTCTAACATTCAAGGTACCATTAATGTTGATGAGAAACAGCCAGAAAAATCATCTGTCAACGTGACTATTCCATTAAACAGCCTGAACACCAACGTCAAAGCGCTGGATGAGCACTTAATGGCAGCAGACTGGTTTGATGCAGCAAAATATCCAACTATTACTTTCAAAAGTACCAAAGTTGAAACTCAGGACAAAAAGAACTTTAAAATCACAGGTGATTTAACTGTGAAAGGTGTAACGAAACCTGTAGTTCTGGATGCGGTACTGAACAAACAAGGTCCACATCCAATGACCAAAGCGGCAACTGTTGGTTTTAATGCCACCACGTCATTTGACCGTTCAGCATTTGGTATCGCCGGTTTTGTACCAAATGTAGGTGATAAAATTACTGTAAACATCACCACTGAAGCTTCTGTTGCTGCGAAAAAATAATCGCAAGAACAGCACAAAAAGCACCCGCTTCAGGGTGCTTTTTTTATGACGATGATAAATGTAAGGACAATTTAAAGCTTTCCGGTCAGCTTTGAGATTTTAAGCCGGCCAGAAACTGGCTCAGAACCGTCGCGCTGACCTGTTGCAGTTGCGGCGCGTATTGCTGATGATTGGCGCGTAAGGCGGGAATATTAATCTGGGCCTGACGTAATTCACAGGTATGGCCAATCAGCCATTTTTCTAAACTGTCTGCAGCAACTTCAGCGTGAAATTGTAACGCCAGAATATGTGGTCCGACCCGAAAGGCCTGATTCGGATACAGGTCGGAGCTGGCCAGTAATTCAGCCTGTGCTGGTAAATCAAAAGTATCGCCGTGCCAATGCAACACCGGTGTATCGGCTAATGCTGCCAGTGGATGATGGACGGCATCTGCCAGACTGAGCGTACTCCAGCCAATTTCTTTGGTATGGCCGGCATAGACTTTGGCACCCAAGGCATAAGCAATGAGCTGTGCACCCAAACAAATACCAATAGTGGGTAAATTCTTTTCTAAACGTACTTTTAGTAAGTCTATTTCTTGTTGTAAGAAAGGATAGTCTGTGATTTCATAAACGCCAATTGGGCCACCCAAAATAATCACTAATCCTTCATGTGCAAACGCCTTTTCTAGATTTTCCACACCAGCTTCAAAATACCGTACCCGTAAACCTTGTTCATACAGGACATCTTCCCACGCGCCGAGGTCTTCAAATGCAAGATGTTGAATGGCATAGACAGTGTCGGGTAAATCGAACATGGCAGATACTTCAGGCTGAAAGGGAGATTTAATGTAACGTGAAATAATCCTGAACTAAAGTGTAATACTTAAATAAAGGATAGATTTTTAATTTGATCTTCCGGTTTATACCACGCTGAAAGAGCGTGCTTCGAAAGTCATAGCATTTTATGTCGCAATAAAAACGCCCGATGCAAATACATCGGGCGCAGGTTGAAACGGTAACTTCAACGCTGTTGGAATCCTAAAGACGAGTCTTTAGAAGAAGCCGGCTGGTTTGGTTGAATAGCTGACCAGCAGGTTTTTGGTTTGTTGATAATGTTCTAACATCATCTTGTGGTTTTCACGGCCAATACCTGACTTTTTATAACCACCGAAAGCTGCATGCGCAGGGTAAATGTGGTAACAGTTCGTCCAAACGCGACCCGCTTGAATAGCACGACCCGCACGGTAAGAAGTATGCGCAGAACGTGACCAAACACCTGCACCTAAACCGTAAATGGTGTCATTGGCAATTTTAATGGCTTCATCGAAGTCTTTAAATGTAGTCACAGAAAGCACTGGGCCGAAAATTTCTTCTTGGAAAATTTTCATGTCATTGGTGCCTTTGAAAATTGTCGGCTCAATATAGAAACCACTGCCAACTTCATGACGTTCACCGCCACCTGTTAAAACTTGCGCGCCTTCGGCACGACCTGTCGCAATACAACCCAAGATTTTGTCTTGTTGTTCTTGTGACGCCTGCGCACCAATCATGGTTTCAGTATCAAGCGGGTGACCTGTTTTAATACGTTTAACACGTTCGATGGCTTTTTCAAGGAAACGGTCAGCAATACTTTCCTGTACGAGCGCACGTGATGGACAAGTACAAATTTCACCCTGATTCAGCGCAAACATAGCAAAGCCTTCGAGTGCTTTGTCTAAGTAGTCGTCATCTTGCGCCATAATATCTTCAAAGAAAATATTTGGAGATTTACCACCAAGCTCCAAAGTCACTGGAATGATGTTTTCAGTGGCGTATTGCATGATCAATTGACCGACCTGGGTCGAACCTGTGAATGCAATTTTGGCAATACGTGGATTGGTTGCCAATGGGCGACCCACTTCTACACCGTAACCATTGACTACGTTTAATACGCCTGCTGGCAATAAATCTTGAATCAGTTCAACCAAAACTAAAATGCTGGCAGGGGTTTGTTCTGCAGGTTTAAGTACAATACAGTTACCCGCAGCCAAAGCAGGTGCAAGTTTCCATGTTGCCATTAAAATTGGGAAGTTCCATGGAATAATTTGCCCCACAACGCCCAACGGCTCATGAAAGTGATAGGCAATGGTATCTTCATCAATTTCAGAAATTCCGCCTTCTTGGGCACGAATACAGCCTGCAAAATAACGGAAATGGTCAATCGCCAATGGAATGTCGGCAGCCAATGTTTCCCGAACAGGCTTACCATTATCCCATGTTTCTGCCACTGCCAATAATTCTAGATTTTGTTCTAAACGATCTGCAATTTTTAACAAAATGTTAGAACGTGTTGTAGGAGATGAGCTGTTCCATTGTGCTTTGGCTTTATGGGCTGCGTCTAAAGCCAGTTCAATGTCTTCTGCCGATGAGCGTGGGACTTTGGTAAATACTTTGCCATCTACAGGAGAGATATTTTCAAAGTATTCGCCTTTTACAGGGGCGACCCACTCGCCACCAATAAAGTTTTCGTATTGTGCTTTAAATTGAACTTTTGAACCGGGTTGATTGGGATCTACGTAACGCATAATTCTCTTCCTTTGATGGTTTTTTATAATCTGCCGTCATCTTTACCGTTTAGCACAATCCTGTGTCTAAAATCAGGTTAAATTTACGGCTAAGGTATAAGGTACTTTAGTACGTTATTTGTTTAGCATACCAATATAAGGTTGGAAAAAGGTTGGAAAGTTGCAGGTTTACAAGCAGCGAACAAATCCTTACAAAAGTAAGCGGTACAATGGATGTAATGCCCACAGGATTGTGAGAATCAATAATGATGAAAAAACAAGACCTATTGGAAAAAAGGCAGCATATTGAACAGTTTAGACAAAGCAGCAGTTTATCGCCGCTGCATGCGCAGCAAATTCAGCAGAGTATTTTAAAATCTTGGCAACGCTCTCAAATTGCTGAAATTCCTGTTGATCGGTTGGCAGCCCCGTTAAATTATAGTCTAACGCATACACATGGTGGTTCGGCCTTACAACGTGCTGTGCAAAACTGTGCAGAAGATTTAAGACATATCGCACAGCAGTCCGACATGGTGGCAGCCGTGGGCGATGTGGGCAGTACAATTATTTGGACGGCAGCGAGCGCGCAAATGCGTAATGTGGCGGAACAGGTGCATTTTGTAGAAGGCGGGCAGTGGCGTGAAGAGTTGGTGGGTACCAATGCTTTGGCTTTGTCACTTAAAACTCAGCAAGCAAGTTGTGTGTTTTCCAGTGAACACTTTATGTCATCGTTACATGACTGGGTTTGTTATGCAGCGCCTATTTTAGACCCTTATTCCAAACAAGTATTGGGTGTAATTGATTTATCGACTACTTGGAAAAACCATAACAGTTTGGGGATGTTGGCAGCAGAACGCTGTGCTTCTTTGATTCAAAATGCACTGCTTGATCAGCAAAAACAGCAGCTTTATATTCGCGCGTTTCGCGTGCCACAGGTGTTATTTAATGGCAAAGTGGTGGTGATGACACCGCGTCAAATTGAAATATTGGTGATTTTAGCACTTTGTCCACAAGGCATGAGTTTAGATACTTTACACCAAGCTCTATATGGTGAGCGTAAAGTCAGTATGGGCACGCTTAAAGCTGAGATGTCTCAATTACGTGATATTCTAGGCGGGATGCTTGGTTCGCGTCCTTACCGAATTTTGGCGCATATAGAAGCCGATTTTTTACAAGCTGAGCAGGCTTTAGATGCTGGTTATGTGCAGTCTGCCTTACAAACGTGTGCAGGAGTATTTTTGGCGAAAACTGAAAGTCCATTTTTATGTGCATGGCGAGATTGCTTAGAATCTCGCCTGAGTGATGCCATTTTTAATGCACAAGATACCGATGTATTGCTAAAACATTTGGCACGCAGCCCTGAAGCGATTGACGCAGTGGAGCGTTTAATTGAATTGATGCCCAAGGGGCATCCTGCACATCAAATTTTATTAAAATACACAGCTTAAGGGATGCATCAAGTCATTTAGCCGTTAATTCACTTCCTTTAGTTCAAGTTTTTAGTTTTATAGCCCCTTGCGGTTTAACCAGTCAAACAAGGACTGATACACTTCCGCACGGACTTCGGGCGCAGAAAGTACCAAATCATGCACGCCATTTTCAATTTGGCAAAGCTGAATATCGCCATGCATGTGATGTCCATATTTTTGCATATCTGCAACATTTAAAATTACGTCAGTGCGTTGCGCAATCTCATTCCATTGGCGTGGATAACTACTTTGACTCGCATGCATAATTAAGGTGGGTACACCTAAATGCACACTGGCATGAATTTCTTTTTGCGCTTCATGAATTGCACGTACAAAACTTAATCGCACTTTTGGATAACGCGGTTTCTTCCATTCCAAATTAAATAACCATTCACCATGATATTGTTTGTGTAGACTTGGTACATAAAATGGATTAAGGCGGCTTGGAAATTTCATTTCTGGCAGCAATTTGCCCAATTGGCTCAAACGAGGAATGCCGAATTTTTTCTCAATCTCGCTCATATTGAAATCATAAAAAGGGCTGTTGCACCATAAACCACGAATCAGTGGATGATTGGGATGATGTGCCACATATAACGTGGTGATTAATCCACCTGTTGAATGTCCCGCCAAAATTACCGAGTCATGTTCTTCTGTGGCAATTTGCTCAAGTGCAGCGGAAATTTCTGCATCATATTCAGACAAGCTGCGCACATTGTACCAATGTTGATGTGACAAATGCGAACGCCCATATTTACGTAAATCTAGGGCATAAAAGTCATAACCGTGCTGATTAAACTGGTCTGCCATTTCTGTTTGAAAAAAATAGTCAATAAAACCATGAATATAAAGTACGGCTTTACGGGTTTCCTGTTCGGCTTTTTTGCGTACCAAGGTAGAAATGACTTTGCCTTCATAATCCGAAGGAAAATCCAGCGTCATTTGTTGGTAATCGGCACCCAAAATATCGGGTTGATAGCTTGGTGTTGTTTTTTGTTTTTTGCTTAACAGCATAAGGTGTTCGTCATCCATTTTATTTTGACTATATCCTTGATGCGCTGTGCGCATTTGTCAAATTGAATTATGCAAACCCTCTGCATCTACATCGCTTTAGTTTTATGCTGCGAGTTCATTTTGTTCTAAACAGCAAAAAAAAAGCAGAACGCATCTGAGATGGTTCTGCCAAAGGGAAGGATAAAAATAAAACAGCAAAAGAGGAAAATTGAAAAAAAGATGGGAGATGCTGAGCAAATTGTGATTCACTCAGCAGGAGATTCAAATTACATCGCGGCTTTAAAAATTTCGACCACTTGTGCATGATTGGCTTTACGTGGGTTGGTGAGCATGCAGGCATCTTTTTGTGCATTTTCAGCCATAATAGCCAAGTCATTTTCTTTCACGCCTAACTCTGCTAAACCTGTTGGAATACCAATCGAGCTAGATAGTTCACGAATTGCATCAATCGCGGCATAGGCGGCTTCTGTGGTGGTTAATCCGTCAGTATTGACTCCCATCAATTCTGCAATATCTGCATAACGCTCAGGGCAGGCAATCAGGTTAAATTCGCAAACATGCGGCAATAAAATTGCATTACAGACGCCGTGCGGCAAGTTGTAGAAACCACCGAGTTGATGCGCCATGGCATGCACATAGCCCAATGAGGCATTGTTAAATGCCATACCTGCCAAATATTGCGCATAGCTCATGGCATCACGCGCTTCAATATTTTCACCATTTGCCACGGCAGGGCTGAGCCACTGACTAATCATACGGATAGCTTTTTCAGCACAGGCATCGGTAATAGGATTGGCTGCGGTTGAAACGTAGGCTTCTACAGCATGGGTTAAGGCATCCATGCCTGTTGCTGCGGTTAAACCTGCAGGTTTGGCAATCATGAGTTTTGGATCATCAATGGCGATGAGTGGTGTACAGCGCCAATCGACAATTGCCATTTTAACGTGCGTGTCTGTATTGGTAATAATACAGAAACGGGTCATTTCCGAAGCTGTACCTGCAGTGGTGTTAATGGCAATAAGTGGGGTCATTGGCACGGTACTTTTATCAATGCCTTCATAATCACGAATATGCCCACCACCTGCGGTCACTAAGCCAATGCCTTTGGCACAGTCGTGGGAAGAACCACCACCTAAGGACACAATGAAGTCGCAGTGATTGGCATTGTAGGCATCGACACCGTTATGCACGTTAATATCGGTCGGATTTGGCTCTGCACCAGCAAATATATGGCTGGCAACGCCTGCTTCGGTGAGGTAGCCTGCAATGGTATCGGCAACGCCAAATTTAAACAGTCCTTCATCAGTCACAATTAGGGCTTTTTTAGCGCCTAAATTTTGTGCTCTTACGCCAATTTCTTTGGCACAACCAGGGCCGAAGAGTGACACACAAGGAATATAAAAACCGTTGGTTTGATCTGCAATATTTTTAAAAGCCATGCTCAGATTCCTTCTTGCATTGGATATTGGAATAATGTGTTGTTATCGCGGTGTTGAACCGTAATTTGAGTATCCAATGCTTTGTTGTGAAATCCTACCTACCAAATACCAACCCTATTTGCTGATCAAAGAGTGTAAAACAATTACTTGAAAATTATGGGTTTTTAATTTGTTTTATTATCTGAAGTAGTGCGCAGTCTATAGGCAAGAGCACAAATCTTGTTTATAGTATTTTTTGTATCTCTAATTTTAAGGTGTAGATACCGTTCACATAAATTTCAGGTGTAATTCAATTAATAAGTGGCTTAAGCTCGATTGAAGAATTGTCCACTTTTTGCAGATGGAAATAAAAAACAAAAAATAGGGATGTATCACGTGATGGGTCTAGTCGGTGCAATCAAATAAAAATAAGATGACACTTAGATAGACCGCACTTAAGCATGAGGAGCGTATATGCAGCCAATTTGCCAGCATAGCCAGTTGCATGCCGTTGCACAGCAATTGGTTCGTATTTCCAGTGTGGCCGCAGAAATCTATCAAGATCAAATGGATTTGGTTGGACATTTTACAGCACAAAATTTGTTTCGGATCGATCCTTTGCAGCATCGGGTCGAATTGCTGAATGGTCTGTTTAGTCTTGAATTTTATCCGCCAAAATCGCATACAAATTTAATAGAAACTCACTTTGAATTTGCGGGGAAACAGCAAGAAGCATTTGAAGATTTTTTCTTACATGATCTGCATTTTTTGACTGGGGATTTAAAACCGCAGCATTCTTTATTTTTGCGTAATCAGGCGCAGCAATTGCGACAATTGATTCTGCAGCAAGTTTACCTGTGGGTAGATGGTGCAGCACGTGTTCAACAGTTGCTGCTGCATTTAGATGGTGTACAGGCTCAGATTTTAGATCAAGCCTTGATTCAGTCTGATTATGCCCAGCATGCTGTTTTTACAGGTGCTGTACAGCATGGTGCGGTCATTCCAGATGAAACATTAACGGCCTTATCTGCATTGTGTGCTTTAGAATTTATTGAGGGTGATACCTTTTTGCCTGTGCAAGCCTTGATGCACAGTTATGATGAATTCTGTTTTAGCCTGTCGCGTTTTGTGCCAGCCGGCATTTACCGGATTTTAGAACTGAGATTCCCAGAGCGGGTCAGTCTGCATGAAATTGAAGATTCACATGACGATTTACAGCTACTCTATCGACATGCGATAGAGCAGAGTCATTTATTAGGCTTTGTCCGGATTATGAACCGCGCGGTCTGGGCCGAAGATAATATTCTGGCCAAACGGCATTTTCTGGAAAAAAATACCCGCATCTGGCAGACCAAAGTTGCGCGCTTGCCACTGTTTGATTATCCACGTGCAGTCAACTGGCTGTTTCGGCAATCGAAATTGGTGCTGGACTGGCTCAGTGACAATATTCATCATTCCAGTGTCCGTGTGGCGGTGGTGGCGCTAAGTTTTGTTGATTGCAGCCAGATTCATCCACGCATTATTCTGGCCACCTTGCAGTATTTCCAGTATGCCTCGGCGCGGCTGTTTATTCAGAGCTGTGATCATTTTGCGCTGCAACATCAATGGTTTGAACATCAGCATAATTCCCGGGTGGTGCAAAAAGGCCAGCGCCAGTCACTGGAAGACCCGCGAATTAGCATCAGCCCGTCTATTTTGTATTTAGATGAATGGATGAATTTGCTGGCGATTGTTGCGGCACAGGATGAACTGCAGGTGAAACAGGTTTATGCACGTTTAAGCCGGGTGATGCAGGCCTATATGCTGCATCTGCATAAGGTCACGGCAGAACTGCCGGCTGAATTAATGCAGTTTATTCATCCGGAGAGTCAGCAATCGCGTGACTTTATGCACTGTTTACGCCGTCATCAGTTGACGCTGGAGCAATTCCGGCAGCTGTTTTATTTAAAGGCCGGGCCGGTGCGTGAATCGGTGTTTGATGCTTATGTGCGCGATTATCTGGTCGATTATTTTAATGAAAAAAATTACACCCCGAAAAATGTCAGCTGGAGCAGTATTTTTCAGCGTGCGGTGCGCTGGCATCATGAGGTGCATAAAGCCGAAATTCTGGCTAAGCTGAAAAAACAGTTAAACGTCCGCCACTGGCCGCCCGTATCGCTACAAGGCAGAACCCAGTATCTGGGCTGGTGCTTTGAGGAACTGAACAGTCTGGACCGGATTATTCAGGAGTCGCGCAGTTTTCATCATTGTCTGGCAGTGAGTTATAGCCAGAAAATTATTGAAGGCGAATATGTGGCTTTTCATATGTCATCGCCGTGTTATCGCCAGTCCTTAACGCTGGGTTGTCATCTGCTTGATGGACAGCTGCGCTTTGATCAGCTGGAATATCCGAACAATCATAAAGCGGAGCAGTTGCTGGTCAATATTGCGGAACAGTTTATTCAATGGCTGAACAGCCGCTTAAAACCGGACCCATCTGCTGGAACTTTATGACAAGTGATGTCGCCAGATGTGGTTTTTGCCTTAACTTTTTGCTGAAAAATGGGTAGGCTATAGCCGTTCATCTACGGTATAGGTCTTATGAAACAGGAAACTGCACTCAAACTCTTAAAAGCGGGCGAAAATGTATTTTTAACAGGCTCGGCCGGTGCAGGGAAAACCTATACGCTCAATCAGTACATCAACTATTTAAAAGCACGTAAAGTGCCGGTGGCGATTACGGCCTCGACCGGAATTGCCGCCACACATATGAATGGTATGACCATTCACACCTGGGCCGGCATTGGTATTAAAGATGTCTTGTCTGATGCCGACCTGAAAAATATGAAAGAGCGCAAATATCTGAAAGAACATCTGGAAAATGCGCAGGTCTTGATTATTGACGAAATTTCGATGCTGCATGCCAAGCAGTTGAATCTGGTCAATCAGGTGCTGAAATATTTTAAGGAAAGCGATGAAGCCTTTGGTGGTATTCAGGTGATTGTCGCTGGTGATTTCTTCCAGTTGCCGCCAGTGGGCAGAAATGATGAACGTAATCGCGATAAATTCTGCTTTATGTCGGAGGCCTGGGTCGAGGCCAAATTCCGGGTCTGCTATTTGACCGAGCAGCATCGTCAGGGCAATGACTTTTTAAACGATATTCTCAATGCGATTCGTCGTCAGGATATTGGCCCGCAGCATCTGCAGGCGCTGCAAAATACCCGTCAGCAGGATATTGGCGACACCTTTACCCGTTTATATACTCACAATATGGATGTCGATACCATCAACTTTAAGCATTTAAATGAAATTGATGCTGAAAGTCGCCAGTTCGATGCCAGCTGTGATGGGAATGACAAACTGATTGAAACCTTAAAATCTTCGGTGCGTGCGCCTGAAACCTTGACCCTGAAAAAACATGCCAAAGTGATGTTTGTTAAAAACAACTTTGATATGGGTTATATCAACGGCAGTCTGGGCGAGGTGATTGGCTTTGAAGAAGAAGATGATGAATATGGCTGCCTGCCGAAAGTCAAATTAACCGATGGCACGGTGCTGCTGGTCGAACCGGAAACCTGGTCGATTGACAATGAAGCCGGAAAAACCATTGCCAGTTTCCAGCAAATTCCGTTGCGTCTGGCCTGGGCAATTACCATTCATAAATCACAAGGCATGACTTTAGAAGCGGCAGAAATTAACCTGAGCCATACCTTTGAAAAAGGTCAGGGCTATGTGGCACTGTCACGTTTAAAAACTCTAGATGGCCTGCGTTTATTGGGCTTTAACGAGCAGGCACTGGAGCTGGACAGTCTGGCAATTAAAGCCGATCGCCGTTTTCAGGAACTGTCAGATGAAGCAGAACAGAATTTCGCCGAGATTGACCTGACCGCACAGCATAAAGCCTTTATCCGGCATTGTGGCGGTACCTTGAATGAGGTTGAAATTGAACGCAATGAACGGAAAATCGTACGCAGTGGCGGCAAGCAGAATTATGCCTCAGCAACGCTAGATGAAACCCGGGCCTTGTTTGAAGAAGGTTATGAGATTGAAGATATTGCCCATGAACGTGGCCTGACTCCAGCGACGATTATTAATCATCTGGCGCGTTTGCATAAGGAACAGGGACTAGATATTTCGGTGGCGCATCCGGGTGAGGAAGTGGTGGAGCAAATCCGCAAAATTTATAAACGCCTGCAAAAACGTCAGCAAAGTGATCATTTTAATGATGATGGCACGATCAAGCTGCGCCCGATTGTCGAGCTGACCAGTCCGCGCATGGGCTATGATCAGGTGCGTCTGGCCTTGCTATATGTAGAATAAACTTTTCATCCTTCCGTAATAAAAGAGCATCTTAAAGATGCTCTTTTTTATGCTTATTCGTTATTTAGACGTATTTCAACTCATCTTCATCTTGCTTAAAAACAGCGCCATCTCTTAACAGCTGCCTTATTTAGAATAATGAAACCAACTCATGGAATTTATGCTAAGATGAATTTAATTCATATTTTTATTTTTAAGGCGACATTGCATTCAGCGCAGTGCATCTCCTGATTTTGAGATACTTCATTTCCCATGCTTGAAATTCGTCATTTAAAAACCTTATTGGCCTTACGCGAACATGGTTCACTGGTGGCCGCGGCCAATGATTTATGCCTGACCCCATCTGCCATTTCCCATCAGTTGAAAGAGCTGGATCACTGGTATGGGGTGGAAGTGGTTAATCGTCGCTCGCGTCCGGTGACGTTTTCCAATGTGGGGCAGCGTTTACTGAAACTGGCAGATGATATTTTGCCGCAGATCCAGATTGCCCAAACCGATATTACCCGGATTGTGCATGGGCAAACCGGCCGGATTATTTTTTCTTCGGAATGTCATAGCTGTTTTGACTGGCTGATGCCGCTGTTAAATCAGTACCGCCAGCAATATCCCGATGTTGATTTGGATTTTGCTTCCGGCTTTGAAGCCAATCCGCATGAATTATTACAACATGCCGAATTTGATTTGCTGATTACCGCCGACCCGATTGCCTTAAAAGGCATCGAGTATTTCCCGATTTTTGAATATGAGTCGCGTCTGGTGCTGTCCAATACCCATCCATTGGTACGTGCTGCGGACATTTCGGTGCAGGACCTGGCCGAAGAAACTTTAATTACCTATCCGGTGGATAAACACCGCCTGGATATTATGGCCAAGCTGTTTATTCCGGCCAATATCTATCCGAAAGCCATTCGCACCACAGATTTAACCCAGATGTTAATCCAGCTGGTGGCCAGCGGTCGGGGTGTGGCGGCCTTACCGGACTGGGTGGTAAATGAATATGAACAAAAAGGTTGGGTCACTTCACGCCGTCTGCATTGTGTTTCGGCAGAAGGACTACGCCGCACGCTGTATGCTGGTTATCGCAGTGAAGAAAAAGAAAAAAGCTATTTTGAAGGCTTCCTGAAACAGCTGGAAAAATTTTCGCAAAAGCGTAGTCATTACTATGCACAATAACATCCGCACAAATAGCGTAATTTTTGAGTAAATAATGGTGAGGATTCAGGTCGTTGAATCATCTGCCAGCTACGCCATTTATTCAGGAAAAACATAAGATGAGATGTTTTTTTAATAAATGGCAGTTACTGAACTTGATAAGCTCAAGTCACAAGATTGAAGTGAGTAAGGGTATGTCCAAAGTACAATGGTTCAGCAGGGATATTTGGATTATTTGTGCAGGTTTTGTCGCGGCGATGCATGTCGGTAAATTACCGCCAGCGGTGCCGGTATTACAGCAGGAACTGGGGATCGGGCTGGTACAAGCTGGTTTGTTGCTGTCGCTGGTGCAAGGGGCTGGTATGCTGTTTGCACTGACCTTGGGCAGTTATGTCGAAAAAATTGGACTGAAACGCTGTGTCTTGCTTGGACTGGGCTTACTAAGCGCAGCCAGTTTGCTCGGTGGGTTTAGCCAAAGCGTCAGCAGTTTGCTGCTGCTGCGGGTAGTGGAAGGATTTGGCTTTTTACTGGTGACCTTAAGTGGTCCGGCCTATATTCGCCAGCTGGTGCCGGCAGAAGAAATTTCCGCCAAAATGGGCTTGTGGAGTGCCTATATGGGCGGCGGCATGGGGATTTCCTTATTACTGACGCCGTGGCTAATCACCATGATGGGCTGGCAAGGGGTATGGCTGACGCTAACACTACTGACCTTAAACCTGTTTGCGCTGGTCGCCACCCGAGTGCCGAAACCGCAACAATCAACCCAGAAAATTGAAGTGTTTCAGCTGATCAAAACCACGCTCAAACATCCACCAGCGTGGATGCTGGCATTGATGTTCGGCACCTATGCCGGACAATGGTTTAGTCTGGTCGGTTTCTTACCGACGATTTATCAGCAAAACGAGATTTCCTTGACGCTGGCAGGCGCATTAACTGCCTCGGTGGCGATTGCCAATGCAGTCGGGACCTTTGCCTGCGGCATCATGTTGCAGCGCGGTTTGCTGCCTAAAACTTTAGTCCAAACCGGTTTTATCATCTTGATGCTGTGTGCCTTAAGTTTCTATATCTTTCAGGCCCAGTTACCATTTTTACTGCAGTTTGCCTGCGTGTTTAGCTTTTCGTTATTTGGTGGTCTGGTCGCCGCGGTGGTCTTTGCTCAAGCCTTGCGTTTTGCGCCTAGTCCGGTGGCCATTAGTGCGACCATTGGCATGATTTTACAGTGCTCAGCGACATCGCAGTTTCTGTTGCCACCAGCAATTGCTGCGATTGTTTCTGCCACCGGAGACTGGTTCTGGGTCGGTATTGTGATGGCTGCGTTCTCGGCAATGGGCTGGCTATTATGCCAAAAGCTGTTTCAGGCCGATGTACGTGCCTAATCGTGTATCCGTATCTCTTTAAAGCCGTGTCTGTATGAAGCGGCTATTTAGAACCAATCAATAACGATAAAATGCCGGCGGCAATTAATGGTCCGACCGGCACACCGCGCAGCAAGGCCACACCGGCAACCGTACCAATCAGCAGGCCAGCGACAATATTCGGTTGATGGCTCATCAGCTGTACCCCACGTGCACCGAGCCAGGCCACAAACAGGCCTATGCCAATCGCGAGTATGGATTTCCAGTGCATAAATGATTTCAGGATTTCATCACCGGGGATTTTACCGCTGGCAATGGGCGTTAGTACGCCAATGGTCAAAATGATAATGCCAATATTTAAACCATGCTGTTGCAAGAGCGGAAAATATACTTCCAGTGGTGTGATGCGAAACACGATTAACACCGCGGCGGCAATGGTGACGGCAGTATTGTGACTAAAAATACCGCAGGCCAATAAAATAAGCAGAACAATCAGGTTTAAATCGAGGTGTGACATACAGGCTGAACACGGTGGCATGGGAGAAAAAGAGGCCATTATTGTAGCCTTTTTCAGCGGGGCCTGCTGATAGATTCCAACTCCAGCGCGGTTTCAGTATAAAATACGCCATCTTCCATATTGATACAGCTTTCACTCCACAGGTAATTCGATGACTTTAGAAAAAATGTTGCAATCGCAAGGCTTTGGTTCACGCAAACACTGCCAGCAGCTGATTCAAAATGGTGCGATTGCCATTGAGGGTGAAGTCATCACCCAACCCAAACAGAAACTGCAGTTGCAGGGTTTAAAATTTTCGGTCTATGGGCAGGACTATACCTATCGGGAGAAGGTCTATATCGCGTTAAACAAACCGCAAGGTTATGAGTGTTCACATCAGGCCACCCATCATTTTAGTGTGTTTGATCTGTTTGACGATATTTTGCTGAACCGTGGCCTGCAATGTGTGGGACGTTTAGATCAGGACACCACCGGTTTGTTATTGCTAACTGATGATGGCCAGTTTTTACAGGCGCTGACCCATCCGAAAAAGCATGTGGCCAAAGTCTATCGCATGTACACCGCAGATCCGGTCACAGATGCGCAAATCCAGCAACTGGCAGATGGAGTCGAACTGCGCAATGAAAGCGGCATTTTTGCTGCCACCGATATTTGCCGTCTGGCCGAGCACGAGCTGGAAATGACCATTCATCAGGGTGTCTATCATCAGGTAAAGCGGATGCTGGCAGCAGTTGGCAATAAGGTGGAAAAGCTGCATCGTCAGCAAATTGGCGCTTTAAACCTGCCAGAACTCGAGTTGGGGCAGTGGATCTATTTAGATGACGCCCAGGTACAGCAGGCGCGTACCCGGATGCAGGATTAAACCGGCTTTTAATAGATTGGGCTATTTTAAGAAACAGTGGTAGGTCTGAAACTCATTGTCTTTAATAAAGCCCATCTGTTCATACAGTTGATGCGATTGATAGTTGTTGTTCTGGGTTTGCAGACTAATCCGTAGTGCATTGTTATGACGGGCAAAATGAATTGCGGTATCAATCAGCTGTTTGGCCGAGCCTTGACGACGATAGACCGGCGTCACATAGACATCATCCAGAATATAATAGGTGGTACAGGCCACCGAAGAAAAGCCTAAATACAGCAGGATAAAACCGGTAATCATCTCATCTTTCACATGAATAAAAATCACGCTTTCATGATTTTCAAAACGCTGTTGTAAAAACTGGTGTGAAAGCTTCAGGTTAGAAGATGCACCATAAAATTGACGATATTCATCAAATAATACGGCCAGCTGCTCGAGATCTGCTACGGTTGCGCGTCTGACAATCATCCATGACTCCCTGCATATCTTATTGTTGTCTATGCAGCATAACCAAGTTTTTAGCAGATTAAATTAAAATATTGTTTATAAATACAACACTGTTAACTTTTGTCAGTTTCACCCAAGAGGGCATTTAATTCGGCAAACAGGTCCAGATCTTCATCGTCCAGTGGGGAAGTGTCGGTGCTGACGGGCGCAGGTGTTGGTGTGGCCTGAGTATTTTGCTGTTCTTGCTTGAGCTTTCTTAACTTGATCAGCTGCTCCAGATTAATATTCTGGTTTTCGATAGAAAAAGGAATAGATTTGGTCAGAACGACCTGTTTAAAGAACAGACGAACCGCTTGTGCCGGTGTAATCCCCAACTGTTTAAACACGGCAAAAGCCTGTTTCTTTTCCTGAGAATCCAGGCGAATTTGATAAACTTCAGTTTTTCTCATGATTTTAATTAATTTAAGTGCACTTAACTGTGTAGACACATTTTAATCTAACCATTTGTAATTTCAATATTCATACACAGGAAAAATTGAAATAAATGTAATGACAATTAGATTACAGTGTCAGGTCAAATTGGGAGCTAAACGCCATTGCTGCTTTGCTGATTGGGTCCTGAAAGCAAATATCTTTGGCCAGAAGCTGTAAAGGCGCAGAAAAATCATCTTCCGTTTTATGCTGCACCTGCGGATAAAATGGATCGTTTAAAATGGCAATTCCAAGCTGATTTAAATGCACCCGCAATTGATGCTGCTTACCGGTGACAGGTTTAAGCAAATACTTTGCCAAATGACCGTTATGCGCTAACAGCTCAATATCGGTTTCGCTGTTGGGTACTCCATCCACCACCTGCATGGTATAAAACGGCTGACCTTTTTCCATGCGGTAACGGGTGGTGCAAGGAAAACTTAAATCGGCACGAAAAGGTGCAATCGCATGATAGGTCTTGCGGACCTGACGTTCGGCAAACATTTGCTGATAAAGACCACGACTGGCCGGCTGTTTGGAAAATAGCACCACGCCGGCAGTTTCCCGGTCTAAACGGTGAATCGGGGTCAGCTGTTCATTGCCAGTTTGCTGTTTCAAACGCACCAGTAAGGTTTGCTGCACATATTGTCCGGTTGGGCTCATGGTCAGAAAATGCGGTTTATCTACCACCAGCAAATCTTCATTTTCAAATAAAATCTGGTGTTGAAACGGTACTGTTACTTCATGGGCTAAAAAACGATAGTAAAAACAGTGTGTATGTGCCTGAAAGGGACTGACTGTGTTTAGACGCTGACCATGTGCATCATAGACCAGACCATCCTGAAAGCGCGACAGCCATTCAGCTGCAGAAATATGCGGAAACTGCTGGCACAGGTAGGCATACACTGTACTTGCCGATGATGGCTGCAAGTAAACTTTGCTGGCGCTAACACCATTAATCATCGGGGGAATAAAATTGGCAGTGGAGCTCATGAACGGGTGCACATCTCAAATTAGGTAACAAATGCTGTGAAAAAATACAGATTCTGACGCAGTCGAATAGGCTTTTAAACGGCTGCGATGCTATCATAATTGCTGTTTTGAATCATGTCGCGAGTATTATGCAGTATTCATTTTGTCTGAACCTGAACAATGAACAAGAGACCCAAAATCTGGCTCAGGTTTTGGCGGCGCATTTCCCGCGCGGGGTGATTTATCTGATTGGGGATTTGGGCGCAGGGAAAACCACGCTGACCCGTTATCTGTTACAAAGCTTAGGTCATCAGGGATCGGTAAAAAGTCCCACCTATACCCTGGTGGAGCCGTATCAGGTCAATGGTCAGGATATTTTCCACTTTGACCTGTATCGCCTGAATGACCCGTATGAACTGGAGCTGATGGGCATCCGTGATTATCTGGATACAGCAAACGCCTTATTTTTATTTGAATGGCCATCAAAAGGTGGGGATGAAATTCCAGCACCGGACCTGATTATTAATATTCTAAAGTCTGAAGATGAACTGAGCCGCACCGCAACTCTCAACTCGTCTTCTGCCGCTTTGCAACACGCTCTGGAGCAGAATTTTACCCATGTCGGCTGATTTAAGTACACGTCGTATCCGCGCGCTTGATCCGGCACTGGCCAACCAGATTGCCGCCGGAGAAGTTATTGAGCGTCCGGCTTCTGTGGTCAAAGAATTATTAGAAAATGCGATTGATGCCGGTGCGACCGAACTGATTATCCGGGTGGAACAGGGCGGCAGTACCCTGATTGAAATTATTGACAATGGGCGCGGCATTCATCCTGAAGATCTGCCCTTGGCAGTGATGCGTCATGCCACCAGTAAAATTCAAACTGCCGATGACTTGCATGCCATTGTCAGCCTCGGTTTTCGCGGTGAAGCGCTGGCGTCCATTGCCGCAGTATCGCGTTTAAGCCTGATCAGCAGCCAGACAGATGAAGGGGTGGGCTATCAGGTTGAAGTGAATGGCACGGCTTTTGATCATCAGGAGATTGTGCCGGTGGCTGCGTCGAAAGGAACCCATATTCGGGTGCAGGATCTGTTTTTTAATGTGCCGGCACGCCGTAAATTTTTAAAAAAGCCGGGTACCGAATTTGGCCATATTGAAGAAATTGTGCGCCGTCTGGCACTGACGCATTTTGATATCCGTTTTGTGCTGGAACATAATAACAGCATCAAGCTGAACCTGCCGGTTGCTGACAGCGGCGAGCTGCGTTTTCAGCGTGTACAGCAATTGCTGGGACGACAGTTTACCGAAAATGCTTACTGGATTGATGCCGATAGTATCAGCATGCGTCTGTCGGGCTGGTTGGGCCATCCTTCCGATGCGCGGGCACAGGCCGATTTACAATATGTCTATGTAAATGGCCGGATTGTTAAAGACAAGACCATCTCACATGCGCTGCGCATGGCCTATGATGGTATTTTGCATGGTCATCAGCATGCGGCGTATTTGCTGTTTCTGGAAGTTGAACCTGAAAATATTGATGTCAATGTGCATCCAACCAAGCATGAAATCCGCTTTTTAAACCAGCGTGAAGTGCATGAGTTTGTGCGTCATTATGGCAAAGAAACCCTAGCACAGTTCCAAACCGCCAGTGCCGACTTGGCCACGGCCATGAAAACTGAAACCCCGGAGCCGGTGTTTGCGGCGCAGCCACGTTATCAGGAACAGTTCCAGCTGCATAAAGCAGCCGAAGCCATCGTGCCAGTATCTAATCAGGCGGCACCAGAATTACTGACAGATTTTAGCGATGCCCGCCCGCAAAGTGTGGATTATGCACTACCACAAGGCCAGAAAATGGCCAGTGGCCAGAATACCGGTTATAGCAATGCCTATACCGGTTCACAGCAGCTGAACAATGCGCTGAAAAGCTATCTGGCACCGTTACGTGAGCTGGATGAATCTGCATTATCCAGCCCACAGTCGGCCGCAGGTGATACGCAGCCAGCTCCGGTAGATGAACATCCACTCGGGATTGCCATTGCCCAGTTACACGGAATTTATATTCTGGCGCAAAATACCGAAGGCTTGATTATTGTCGATATGCACGCGGCGCATGAGCGGATTTTATTACAGCAAATGAAATCGGCCTGGGATAAGCCGGAATTCTGGACCTCGCAGCAGCTGCTAATTCCTAAAGTGATTAGCATTAGCCGGATGCAGGCGATGCGGATTGATGAGCTGAAACCGCAGCTGGCGCGTTTAGGGCTGGATCTGGATCAATATGGTGATGAGCAGGTGATTGTGCGTGGCGTGCCGGCGATTTTGCATAAGGCCAATTTTGATGCGCTGATTCCTGAACTACTGAATGATCTGGACCCGGCTGATGAAGCACAAGCACTGCTGCAAAAACGTGACCAGATTCTGGCTGGCATGGCCTGTCATGGTGCCGTGCGTGCGCATCGTATGCTGAGCCTGTCTGAAATGAACGCCTTGCTGCGCCAGATGGAACAAACCGAATTTGCCAGCCAATGTAATCATGGCCGCCCGACCTGGCGTGCCTTTCCATTGGCTCAATTAGATAAACTTTTTGCTCGAGGAGAGTAGTGGTACATGTCAAATCAATTGCCGGTCATCAATTTAATGGGACCTACTGCAAGCGGTAAAACTGCTTTGGCGTGTGAACTCTATGAACTGGGGCATTTTGAGCTGATTTCAGTCGATTCCGCTTTGGTGTATCAGGATATGGACATTGGCACCGCCAAACCAAGCAAAGCCGAGCAGGCGCGTTATCCGCATCATCTGATTGATATTATTACCCCTTTAGAGGTGTATTCTGCTGCGCAGTTTGTAGAAGATGCCTGTGCTTTAATTGATGATATGCATGCGCGTGGCAAAACCCCGATTCTGGTGGGCGGAACTATGCTGTATTTCAAGGCCTTGCTGGAAGGGTTGTCCAGTAATTTGCCAAGTGCAGATTATGCGGTGCGCGCTGAAATTGAAGATAAGGCTGCACGTGAAGGCTGGGAAGCGGTGTATGCCGAATTGTGCACGGTAGATGCTTTAGCCGGACAGAAATTTAAAGTCAGCGATAAGCAACGGATTATCCGGGCCTTGGAAGTGTTCAAGTTAACCGGTCAACCTATTACCAAACTACAAGCAGAACAGCCCAAAAATGTACCATATCGTTACACTTTTCATAATCACGCCTTGCTGCCAGATCGGGTAGAATTACATCAACGTATAGAAAAACGATTAGAAATAATGTGGTCAATGGGTTTTTTGAATGAAGTAGAAAGGCTTATTGAAAAATACGATTTAGATGAGAATTTACCCTCTATGCGCTCTGTTGGATACCGACAAGCTTTAGAATTTCTAAAGAAAAGTGATAAAAGTCTCAATAAAAAGCAGGAAATGGAGGATAAGGCCCTATTTGCAACACGACAACTTGCAAAACGTCAATATACTTGGCTCAGATCGTTGCAGGAATCGCATAAAATTCAAACATATTTTACGATAAAGCAGGCTCAAGAAGACTTGCGAAACTGTTACGGATAAAGCAAAATTTATGAACTGTCTTTTTTATAAATTTTAATTGAAAAATAAAGATAGTTTTTGCGCTGATTTTTAATTATTTTTGGAGTTATAACATGTCTAAAGGTCAAACTTTACAAGATCCGTTCTTGAATTCTCTCCGTAAAGAACGTATTCCAGTTTCTATTTTCCTTGTAAACGGTATTAAATTACAGGGTCATATCGAATCTTTTGACCAGTATGTGGTGCTATTAAAAAATACAGTAAGCCAAATGGTTTACAAACACGCGATTTCTACAGTTGTACCTGCACGTAATCCACGTCCTGCTGGTGCACCTGCTGGTGCTCAAGGTGCTGGTGGCTTCGGTGGTCAAGGTGGTGGCTTCGGCGGCGGACAAGGTGGTGGCTTTGGTGGTCAAGGCGGCTTCGGTGGTCAAGGCGGCGGCTTCGGTGGTCAAGGTGGCTTCGGTGGTCAAGGCGGCTTCGGTGGTCAAGGCGGCGGCTTCGGCGGTCAAGGCGGCGGCTTCGGCGGTCAAGGTGGCTTCGGTGGTCAAGGCGCTGGCTTCGGTGGTCAAGCTTCTGGTTTTGACAACGACTCTAAATTTGAAGATTCTCAAGAAGATGACAACAACCGTTAATCAATATTAATGGCTTAAGTCCTCTTATAAAAAACCGCTGAATTCAGCGGTTTTTTTATTGCTATTGATGGCGAGGTGAAAAGCCAGAATTAAAAAAACCAGTGCAGGCACTGGTTTTTCATTTTTTAAGACCTAGTTATTTTTACGGTCCAGGTTTGGATCTTTAATATCGACAAAGGCATTGCTGCGAATTTCACGTAACCAGCTGTCCAGTTCGGTATCAAACTGACGTTCACCTAGAATCTGGCGTGCCATACGTTCCTGGTATTCGCGGGTCATGTCCTGCTGGCGGGTATCTGTCACCTGTAGAATATGCCAGCCAAACTGGGTTTGAAATGGCAGGCTGATTTCACCTACCGGGGTGCTTTTCATTTGCTGTTCAAATTCAGGCACCATCACTCCAGGGCTAACCCAGCCCAGGCTACCGCCATCACGGGCAGAACTGGTATCGGTTGAGAAAGTACCGGCCAACACTGCAAAATCTTCACCGGCTTTGAGGCGGTTATACAAACTGTCAATCATGTGCTTGGCATTTTCTGGGCTCACCACTTCTGTTGGCTGAATCAGAATATGACGGGTTTGATATTGTGGGACCAGCGCGCGCTGTTCACCGGCTTTACGATCGACCAGTTTCAGCACATGAATACCATCATTGACTGCAATCAGCTCAGTGGTCTGACCGACGTCAAGTGCACTTACACGTGCAGCCAGTTCAGCCGGAATTTCAGAAAGGCTGCGGAAACCCATATCAGCCGATTCAACTTTGGTGGCAGCTGTGCTGAACTGCTTGTTAATGGCATTGAGGTCATTGCTGTTATTCAGTGCAGTTTTAACCTGTTCCGCGGTGGCCTGTGCATTTTCACCGGATACGCGCACATGCAACACATGCGCCTGACTGCCTAAAGCGGCCTGACCTTGCGGGGTTTTCAGGAAGTTATCGACATCCTGATCGCTAATTTTAATTCGCGACATCACGACTTGCTGACGCAGACGGTTAATTGCCAAATCTTCAGCAATACGGTTGCGTAAAGAGGCATAGGTCCCCGGTGCAATACGGTCGACTTTCTGCTGGAAATCTTCCAGACTTTTGCTGCCATTTTGTTGGGCCACACGCATCACCGCTTCATTTAAGGCTTTTTCATCAGGCTTGATGTTATAGCGTTTGACCTGTTCCAGCTGTGCCTGACGCACGATCAGTTGTTCTAAGGCCTGTTGTTGTAGATATTGAGCCGGTGGCACGGTTTTGTTCTGTGCCTGTAATTGTTGCTGCATTTCAGCAGCGGTTTGCGCTAAATCACTTTGTAGGATGACACTGTTATCCACCACGGCCACGACCTGATCTACAGTTTGTGCAAAAGCAGGTGCAGCTGAAGAAATACATAAAGCTAAGGCAGTGGCTTTAAAAAATTGTTTTAACTGTGGTGTCTTCATTAACGTTGTGTCCAAGTTTGATTAGTTCTATTAAACCCTAAAATACGGTTTTCAAGTAAAGATGCAAGTTTATTGTTGAAACTGCCGAGGCCTTTCAGGTTTAATTCGGCCATGATGGCGCGTTTCGGCTTGACGTTGTGATCGGAGACATCATCCAGATCATTATAATAAGAGCGGCCGTAGACCGAGATGCCCCAGCAGCAGGATTCATAGTTCACACCGAGTAAATATTCACGGGCGACGCTATTGTCCAAATCGTATTGGGCATGACCCAGAATACGCCAGTTGTTGTAGACCGGTTGAATGAACGAGGCCACCACCTGATCATAATGATCCTGACGGTTTGGAATATGACGACGGTTAATATAGCCGACATTGTATAAATTGCCTTGTTCACCGGTATAGAACAGGTGCAGATCGCGCTGGGCATTGTCACCGTTTGACATCCAGGCGGCATTGGCACCAATATTCAGGTTTTCGGTTAACTGGCTGGCCAGACTCACTACCGGGCCGGTGCGGCTTTCGGTATCAAAGCTGTCTGCAGTATTTTCCAGGGTCACAAGGCGATCTTCAAAGAAGAAGCTTTGACCCAGGCTGGCACGAATCCGCTCTAAACCTACTTCATCAAACAGGCTGTAGCTTAAACCGAGTGACAGGAAGTTGTTGTCTTCCAGGCGGTCATGGCCGTAGAAACGGTATGGGCTAAACAGCTGGTCATAATTAATGGAAGCAGTGGCTGAATCAAAATTTGGATGGCCATCCTGCTTCTGATACGGCGCGTAGGCATAGAAGGCACGCGGGGTAATGGTTTGCAGGAAGCGACCTTCTTTTTCAAAGGTCAGACCGGCGTCCAGGGTAAACTGCGGTACCGTCACCGATTTGGTTTCGCTAGATGAATCAAACTGATTCAGCGCGTTTTGGGTGTCTTTGTCAAAGAAGGTGTTGACGTTGCGAAGTGATACTTCTGGAATCACAAAAGACCATGGGTTGCGGTAGTTATAACGTACTTTAAAATCGTTATAGATACGGGTACCACTTGGCTCATAGCTGTTCAGGTCGGTGGTACTGGCTTCCAGATTGTTAATATCTTTCTTGAAGTAAGCCGTGTCGTGGTTAAACTCGATCTGGAAACCTTGAGGATTCCCGGTTTTATAGTTCAATAAGAACTGTGGTAAACGCGCATACGGACGGTCTTCATCTGGAATAGTTGGGTCCAGCGTCTGGAAATCTTCAACTTTTAGCTGCGCTCTTAAACCCGGAATGCCATTGCGATAATTTAGTTCCCAGGCGCGGCGTAAGTTCAGGTCGGTTCTGGAGTTCGGGTTGTTGTTTAAGTCAGCAAAATAGTCTTTATCTGAAGCGTAGTTATATTCCAGATTGGTATTGAACTGCTCGTTAATCTGCCAGTTATGCAGAAAGTGAAAATCCTTACGATCTTCATCATTGTATTTATTGTCAGAGGCCAGGTAGCCGCCCCAGATCTGACCCTGACCAAAATTCTCGGTCAGATAGCGGAATTCACCTTCCAGCATCGGGCCACGGTCACCAATATAGCGTGGTGTCACGGTGGCATCATAGTTTGGAGCCAGGTTCAGGTAGACCGGTACCGCCAGTTCAACTCCACCATCATTGGTAAAGCCAAAACTCGGGGTCAAAATACCGGTAGTACGACGGTCATCAATCGGGAAGTTAAAATATGGCACTGCCAGCACCGGCACATCTTTTACATACAGTTTGGTGCCACGGGTTTCACCGCGACCGGTTTCCTGATTTAGCTTGATTTCATCGGCCTGAATTTTCCAAGTCGGTGCCTGTTCAGGCGGGCAGGTGCTATAGGTGGCATTGTTCAATACCAAGGTATTGGTTGAAGTGCGGGCAATCTTTTCCGCCATGCCATGTGCGTGCTGTTCTTCTGCAATATAGAAGCTGTTGTGTAAATCGCCTTGCTGGGTTTTCAGGTTGTAATTGATCTGGTCGCTTTGCGCCAGTAAACCGGCTTGCGCCATTTGTACCCGGCCTTCGGCACTGGCATAGGTCTGGGTCTGGTCAATGGTAATTTTATCGGCACGAATCTGGCGGCCTTGCTGGTCAATTACCACATTGCCTTCTAAAACCGAATCCCCATTAGGATTATAGTGACCATAATCAGCGGTAACGGTCGAGGTGGCTTCTTCAGCAGCAACGGCCACGGTGTCCGGGCTAATTGGCGTGACCCAGGCGCCTTGACAATAGGCTGAACTCAGCTCTTGGCCAAAACGCTGCTGGGCTTCCGGCGCGGTTTTATCGACATAATACTGTTCAAAAAACGACTGGCCCGGATAAGCATCCTGAATGCTCTGTTTGAGTTGTTGATTGGTGATGGATGAAGCGGGCTCTGTGGTCTCTGCATGACTGCTCATCGCGTGTCCACATAACAGGGTCAAGATCGCAGTCGCTAAAGGATTAAATTTAAACTGATGCTTCATTTGTCTCATTAACCAAGAGTGCTTAATCGCAATTAATTATTGTCGCATCATAGAGAAAAAGCGCAGAAGTAGCTACACTTAGCACTTTAAAAACTCAGCCTGTATTAGAATTTATTGCAAATGAATACACAACGTGAACAATTGATACAAACATGGATTACATCTGTACTCGGTTCAGATCAATTTGAAACTCATTTTTTAGCAGGCGATGCAAGCTTCCGTCGTTATGCACGAATCAAATTGAATAATAAAACATTTATGCTGATGGATGCACCACCAGAAAAAGAAGATTGTGGTCCTTTTGTGACGATTGATGAATTTTTTGATGCGCATGGTGTACGCGTGCCGCATATCATCGCCAAAGATCTGCAGCAGGGCTTTTTGCTACTGGAAGATTTTGGTGATGTATTGCTCTCGACCCTGTTAAATGAACAGACTGTCGATGACTACTATGCACAAAGCTTTAAGCAGCTGATCCAATTGCAGTCCATTGCTGGCGAAGGCCATTTCCCGGACTATTCCTATGAAAAACTGATCAGTGAAATGGAGCTGCTCACCGACTGGATGTTGCCCTCATTACAGATTCAGCCAACCGCAGAAGAGAGCGCGTTAATCAAGCGTACCTTTGCCATTCTGGCCAATGCGGCTTTGGCTCAGCCACAAGTGATTGTACATCGTGATTTTCACAGCCGGAACCTGATGAAAATTGCAGGTGAAACCGAACTTGGGGTGATTGATTTTCAGGATGCGGTAATTGGCGCCGATACCTATGATCTGATTTCAATTACCCGCGATGCCTATGTGCAGTGGAATGCAGATCGTGTCTATCGCTGGTTTAAAACCTTTTATGATTTGTTGCCAGAAAGCGCCAAGCAGGAGCGTGATTTTGAGCAGTTCAAGAAAGACGCCGACCTGATGGCGATTCAGCGTCATATCAAGATTCTGGGTATTTTTGTGCGCCTGTTCGAGCGTGATGGCAAATCGGGTTACTTAAAAGATTTGCCGCGCGTGATGTGGTATCTACTGGAAGAATCGCAGCCTTATGCCGAATTGCAGCCTTTTATGCAGTTTATTCGTGAAAAAGTTATGCCGGCATTTGAAGCCAAATATGGCCGTTATGAGGTAGCTGCCTGATGAAAGCCATGATTCTTGCTGCCGGTTTAGGTAACCGGATGCGTCCTTTAACCTTGCATACGCCTAAACCCTTGCTGGAAGTGGGCGGTAAGCCGCTGATTGTTTGGCATATCGAAAAACTGCAGCGCATTGGCGTAACCGAAATTGTGATCAATACCGCCTGGCTGGGTGAAAAACTGGCTCAGGCTTTGGGGGATGGCAGCCAGTTTGGCGTTAATATTCTCTGGTCGCATGAAGGCGAAGGTCTGGAAACCGCAGGCGGGATTATTAACGCGCTGCCGCTGCTCGGCAATGAGCCCTTTATTCTGGTCAATGGCGATGTCTGGACCACCATGGATTTTGCGCCATTATTGTCGGTACAACTACAGGAACAGCTGGTGCATCTGGTGCTGGTGGAGAATCCGGCGCAGCATCCGCAAGGCGATTTCACCTTATCGGAACAAAAAGCTTATACCTTTGATCAGGGTAAATCGGGTGAAAATCTGACCTATAGCGGTATTGCCGTGATTGATCCGCAGATGTTCCAAGGCCTGGAAGGTGGCAAGCGTCCATTGGCGCCGTTATTGAAACAGGCCATGCAGGATGAAAAAATTGCCGCCAGCAAATTGCAGGGTGTCTGGGTTGATGTTGGCACTCCTGAGCGATTAAATGCACTGGATCAACAAATTCAGCAAGGTGTGTACGCTTAAGTGCATATTCACTAAGCACTCGCTGCTGTGACTTGGCAGATAAATCGGTATACTTTCAGCTAACTTTTTCGAGACGTTCATTGTTTATGCATACGTTTTTTCAGGAACTCAAGCAGGGTAGTCAGGCCTTGGGTTTAGAGCTCAGCGATGAGACTTTAAATTTATTACTCCAATATCAAGATGCTTTGGTGCTATGGAACAAAGCGTATAACTTGACCGCAATTCGTGATCCGAAAGAAATGCTGGTCAAGCATTTGCTCGACAGCCTGAGTATTCTCAACGATTTACCTGCCGGCCGTTTGCTGGACATTGGTACCGGTGGCGGTATGCCGGGCATGATCATTGCCTTATGTCAGCCGGAACGTCAGTGCGTGTTGCTGGACTCGAATGGCAAAAAAATCCGTTTCTTGAAGCAGTTTATTGCCGATCTGAAACTGCAAAACGTGGTGGCGGTCCAAACCCGAGTCGAAAATGAAGACAGTATCCGTGAGTTAGGCCAGTTTGATGTCATCACCAGCCGTGCCTTTGCATCTCTGACCGATTTTGTGGCGGCATCAAAACCGTTTATGCATGGACAGAGTATTATTGCTTCCATGAAAGGTCTGATTCCGGCCGATGAGGTTGAAGCATTGAAAGATGAGTTCAGCTGTGAAATTATCGAGCTAAAAGTTCCACGTCTGGACGAACAGCGTCATCTACTTTTATTAAAACATATTTAATTCATTCTAAGGATTGGGGTTACCATGGCACAAATTATTGCGATTGCGAACCAGAAAGGTGGTGTCGGTAAAACTACAACCGCAGTAAATTTGGCAGCATCGTTAGCTGTTTTGAAAAAGCGCGTTTTACTTGTGGATATGGATTCACAGGGAAATGCCACGATGGGTTCTGGTATCCAAAAAAACGACCTTCTATATTCCATTACCGATGTGTTGCTGGGCGAAGTGCCAATTGAAACGGCCATTACCAAATCGGAAGTGGGTTATAAGGTTTTAGGTGCAAACCGTGATTTGTCCGGTGTGGAACTGGCTATTGCCGAGCAGGAAGGGCGCGAGTTTATTCTGCGTGATGCACTGGGCGAAATTGAAAAAAGTTTTGACTACATTATTGTCGATTGTGCGCCAAGCTTAAGCTTAATTACCGTGAATGCGCTGGCTGCGGTACAGGGCGTGATGATTCCAATGCAATGTGAATACTATGCGCTGGAAGGTCTGGCCGATTTAACCCAGACCATCGACCGGATTCAGCAGGCTTTAAATCCAGAGCTGGAAATTATTGGTGTGCTGCGAACCATGTACGATGCGCGTAATGCATTAACCCGTGATGTGTCTGAAGAGCTGCAACAGTATTTTGGCAAAAAGCTGTA
Organism: Acinetobacter sp. AND/436; assembly: GCF_049546925.1. Taxonomy (NCBI): domain Bacteria; kingdom Pseudomonadati; phylum Pseudomonadota; class Gammaproteobacteria; order Moraxellales; family Moraxellaceae; genus Acinetobacter; species Acinetobacter sp. AND/436. Next base: position 106,626 of record NZ_JBMXBO010000003.1, on the reverse strand, counting down.
TGACACCGTGATTCCACGTAATGTGCGTCTGGCCGAAGCACCGGCGCATGGTTTGCCTGTAATTTATTTTGAGAAAAGTTCAAAGGGTGCAGTTGCTTACCTGAATCTGGCAGCTGAAATGTTAAAGAAAAGCAAAGTGAAAAAAGGAAGTAAAGCATGACCATAAAAAAACGCGGACTCGCCAAAGGTCGTGGTTTGGATGCCTTACTTGGGTCGATCCAGAAAGAAAAATTACAACTTGAAGCCCAGTCTTTGGATCATGGTCAGCTAAAACAGATTGATGTGCATTTATTAAAACGGGGTGAATATCAGCCACGCCGTTTTATCCATGAACAGGACTTACAGGAACTTGCCGCCTCGATTGAAAAACACGGGGTCATGCAACCGATTGTGATTCGTCCGATTGATGACGAACAGCATCCGTATGAAATTATTGCTGGTGAACGTCGCTGGCGTGCCGCACAGCTGGCGGGACTCACCGAAGTTCCGGCAATTGTCCGTGACCTGACCGATCAGGTGGCGATTGCACTGGCTTTAATTGAAAATATTCAGCGTCAGGATCTGAATCCGATTGATCAGGCCATGGCCTTGCAGCGCTTCCATGACGAGTTTGGTCTGAGCCATCAGGAAATTGCCGACACCGTCGGTAAGGCACGAACTACGGTCAGTAACCTGTTGCGTTTGTTGACTTTAACTGAAGAAGTTAAAGACCTGATGCAGCAAGGGCTGCTGGATATGGGCCATGCGCGCGCCATTTTGACCTTAAAAGCCAAAGATCAGCTGAAAGTGGCTGAACTGGTGATTGAAAAGAGTTTGTCGGTCCGTCAGACCGAACAGCTGGTGCGTGACTGGAGCGCACCAAAAACAGAAAAACCAAAAGCAGAACCGGCACCGGATATTCAGCAACTGACACAACGTCTGTCAGAGCGTTTCAGTGCCAATGTCAAAATTGATCATAACAAGCAGGGTAAGGGGAAGCTGGTGATCAGCTATCACTCCTTAGAAGAACTAGATGGTATTTTAAATATCTGCTTGGCTGATTAATTTTTATTGTAGATTTATTGGGGAAAATCGAATGTGGGAATTGGTAAAAGCAGGCGGCTGGCTGATGCTGCCGTTACTGTTGTGCTCTGTGTTTACGCTGGCCATCAGTATTGAGCGTTTTTTACGTCTTAAGCGTGCCGGTGTGGTGCCGAAAGCCTTGCAATTACAAACCGGACAGCCGGTGCAAGGCGTGTTACAGCAGTTGCAGCAATCGGAAAATTTACAGCACAGTACTTTGGGCCGAATCTTTATGGCTGGTGCGCAAAATAAACACCAGTCTGAACAGTTTGCGCGTGCGCAGATGGAAGCGACAGCCTCTCAGGAAATTGGCTATCTGGAAAAAAATATTAATTTCCTCGGGACTTTAAGTGCTGTGGCGCCGTTGCTGGGCTTATTGGGGACCGTTCTGGGGATTATTGAATCTTTCCTGATGATTGATATCAGTTCAAGCAATCCGACTTTAATGATTCCGGGGATTTCCAAAGCACTGATTACCACCGCAGCGGGTATGCTGATTGCAGTGCCGGCTTTATTTGCTTACCGTTATTTCCAGCGTCTGGTACAGGAATATGTGGCCGAGCTGGAACAGCAGGCGACATTGTTTCATGCTGCGCTGTTTCATCAAACCCAGATTGTTGATGAAGACATTAAAAAAGCAGGCTAAGGTGACCTATGAAATTCAAACGCTCGCAAGTGGAAGATATTCATATTAACCTGACACCGATGATTGACTGTTTGCTGTTTATTCTGGTGTTCCTGTTACTGTCCACCAGTTTTAACCAGTTTAGCCGGATGAACCTGACCTTGCCGGAAGCGCAAGGGGTGCCACCGAAAGCCTATGACCAGAAAGTCGAGGTGGTGGTCGATGCTTCCGGGCATTATTCGGTCAACGGGCAGGCGCTTTCCAGCAAGGAAGTTGCTGATTTAAATACAGCAATTAAACAAATTTCCAATGATCGACGTGATTTAATGTTTATCATTGCGGCAGACGCGAAAGCTTCTCATCAGGATGTGATTCGTGTCATGGATGTTGCGGGACAACTGGGTTTCGTCAACATTAACATCAGTACGAAAGTACCAACTCGAGGCTATTAGTGAATCCGGATTATAAAGTCTACCTGCGTCTACTCGGTTATTTAAAACCTTTCTGGGGAATCGCGATTCTGGTTGTGGTGGGTTTTGCCATCAATGCGGCGACTGAAGTTTCAGTGGCCAAGTTGCTGGAAAAAATTATTACGGCAATTCAGGAAAAAGACTACACCTTCACCCACCTGTTTCCTTTTCTGGTGGTGTTGCTGATGTTTTTCCGTGGTGTCGGCCTGTTTCTGGGCGGCTACTATACCGCGGTCATTTCACGTAATCTGGTGTTTAATGTGCGCCAGGAAGTATTTGCCAAATTGCTGCGCTTACCGTCGCAGTATTATCTGGACAATACCAGTGGCCACATTACTGCCAAAATCATGTATAACGTGGAGCAACTGACAGCGGCCTCCACCGAATCTTTACGTACCTTGCTGCAACAGGGTTTAATTACCATCGCCTTGCTTGGTTACCTGTTTTATAGCAACTGGCGTTTGACCATCTGTATCCTGATTTTTGCCCCGCTGATTGGCCTGTTAATCCGGAAAGCCGCCAAGCGTATGCGTAAGCTGTCAATTCAGGTGCAGGATACCATGGGTGATGTGAACCACGTGGTGCAGGAAACTGTAAACGGCAATCTGGTGGTGAAAGGTTTTGCCGGTCATCAATACGAGCAGGAACGCTTTAAACAGAACTCACTGGAAAACTTGCGCCGTGGCCTGAAAATGGTAGCTGTGCAGCAGCTAAACAGCCCGGTGGTACAGTTGATCATGTCGATTGCACTCTCCATCGTGATCTGGATTGCGCTGCGCCCGGAAATTTTACGTGACACCTCAGCTGGTGAATTTGTGGCCTATATTACTGCTGCCGGGATGCTGAGCAAGCCAATTAAAGCGCTAACCGATATCAACGAAAAACTGCAACGCGGTATGGCGGCGGCGCATTCAGTATTTGAACTGCTGGATATGCCGGAAGAAAAAAATACTGGTACCTTAACTCCAGCCTTAAAAGGCAATATTGAATTTGATCAGGCCAATCTGGTCTATGCCGATGGCCATCATGCCATTCATGACTTTAGCCTGAATGTTAAAGCCGGTGAAACCGTGGCACTGGTCGGACGTTCAGGGGCGGGCAAAAGCTCACTGGTTAATTTGCTGGTGCGTTTTCAGGAATTATCTTCAGGCCAGATCAAGCTGGATGGGTTGGATATTCATGAGATTGAACTGAATAGTCTGCGTACCCAAATTGCCATGGTGAATCAGCAGGTGGTGCTGTTTAACCGTACCGTGCGTGAAAATATTGCGTATGGTCAGCTGGAAGGTGCGTCGGATGAAGAGATCATCGCGGCGGCCAAAGCGGCGTATGCGCATGATTTTATTATGGCCTTACCACAAGGTTATGACACACCACTCGGTGCGCAGGGTTTAAACCTGTCCGGTGGTCAGCGTCAGCGTATCGCGATTGCCCGTGCCATTTTGAAAAATGCGCCGATCCTGATTTTGGATGAGGCGACCAGTGCATTAGACAATGAATCTGAATACTTTATTCAACGTGCCTTTGATGCAGCGATGCAGAATCGTACCACCATTGTCATTGCACACCGTTTATCTACCATTGAAAATGCCGACCGTATTGTTGTGATGGATCAAGGGCGTATTATTGAACAGGGTACCCATCAGGAACTGTTAAACCAGCAGGGTGCTTATTATCAGTTGCATCAGCGCAATTTCGAGGAATAATCAGCCATGTCATTTGCACAATTCATTCAGGACGCTTGGAACAAGCAAGCCAAATGGTTGGTTGTGCTACGGCCGTTGGCGCTGTTATATCGTGGTGGCAGTGTGCTGAATCAGAAGCTGTATGCTTCGGGGATGAAAGCAGCCTATACCGCACCAGTGCCGGTGATGGTGATTGGCAACATTACCGTAGGCGGTAGCGGCAAAACGCCGCTGCTGATTCATCTGGTTAATTATCTGCATAGCCTGAATGTGCGTGTTGGCGTAATTAGCCGCGGCTATGGCGGCAAAGGCCCATTCCCGGCCTATGTTGATTTTGAATCGACGCCGGACATGGTCGGCGATGAACCCTGTCTGATTGTACAATCTACCGGTGCGCCAATGGCGGTCGGTGCCAATCGTCAGCAGAGTATTGAATTGCTGCTGTCCAGACATGAACTGGACCTGATTATCAGTGATGATGGTTTGCAACATCTGGCGCTCAATCGCCAATTGGAATGGATTGTGCTGGATAATAATCGCGGTCTGGGCAATGAAAAAATTCTGCCTGAAGGTTATTTGCGAGAGCCGAAAAGCCGCCTGAATACAGCAACCGTGATTGAACATGCGGCACAGCCAAGTTCAGCGCTGAATATGCATCTGGAAGTGGCTGAGCCTTATTTACTTAATGCCATAGAGGGTAAGGTGTTTAATCCGCAAGATGCTTTTTATGCCGTGGTTGGGATTGGTTTTCCGCAGCGTTTTTATCGCACCTTAGAGTCGATGGGCATCCAGCAATTCCAGTGCCACGAATTTCCAGATCATCATGATTATGAAATTGATGACTTGCAGTTTGAAGATCATCAACCGATTATTACCACCGAAAAAGATGCGGTGAAAATTTTGCCCTTGCTGAAACAGTATCCTGATTTTAACCGGGAAATCTGGGTGGTGCCGGTTGAAGCGGTATTGTCACCTGCTTGTTATCAGGTTTTGCATCAACAGTTAGCGCAAGTGGGTTTGACCCTGAATGAAGGACAGTTATGAAACACATCGTTATTCCTGCACGTTTTGCCAGTTCACGCTTACCGGGTAAGCCCTTACTTGAAATTCATGGCCGTCCCATGATTTTACGGGTGGTGGATCAGGCCAAAAAAGTTGAAGGTTTTGATAACTTATGTGTGGCGACAGATGATGTGCGTATTGCCGATGTCTGCCGCGCTGAAGGGGTGGATGTGGTCTTGACTTCAGCGGATCATCCTTCTGGGACTGACCGTTTAAGTGAAGTAGCGCGGATTAAAGGCTGGGCCAGTGATGACATTATTGTCAATGTGCAAGGTGATGAACCTTTGTTGCCCGCGCAGCTGGTGAAACAGGTGGCGCAGCTCTTGGTCGATCAGCCTGGCTGTTCGATGTCGACACTGTGTGAACCGATTCATGCACTGGATGAGTTCCAGCGTGACAGCATTGTCAAAGTGGTGATGTCCAAGCACAATCAGGCTTTGTATTTTAGCCGCGCGACCATTCCTTATGATCGTGACGGGGCGAAAAATGCCGTGCCGCAATTGCATGATCAGGCTTATCGTCATTTGGGCCTGTATGCCTATCGGGTAAAACTGTTACAGGAATATGTGACCTGGGAGATGGGTCTGCTGGAGCGTCTGGAAAGTCTGGAGCAGCTGCGGGTGCTGGAAAATGGTCATCTGATTGCGATTGCCGTGGCTGAAGCCAATTTACCACCGGGTGTCGATACCCAGGAAGATCTGGATCGTCTGAATGCGCTTGATCTTGCACATTTTGAATCGTAGAGCTGGCCATGCAGAATGAAGTGACTGCGCAGATTTATCCCTGGCAGCAAACAGTTTGGGATACACTAACGGGCAGATTTCCCCAGTTGGGCCATGGACTGCTGTTCTATGGCAAAAAAGGCTGTGGCAAAGAAGCTTTTGCGCAGCAGTTTCTGGCCTGGATTTTGTGCCAGCATCGTCATGAGCGCAATCTGCCCTGTGGCGAGTGCGGCAGTTGTCAATGGTTAAAATCAGATACGCATCCGAATTATGTTTATATCACGATCGATGAAGAGAATAAAAAACAAAACGCGAAAATTAAGATCGAGAAGATCCGTGATTTATTACCATTTGTGCAACAAACCGTAGATGGCTGGCGGGTCATTGTGATTGAGCCGGCAGAAGCCTTGAATATTGCTTCTGCCAATGCCTTGCTAAAAACACTGGAAGAGCCGGGCGAGCGGGTGGTGATTATCCTGCTGGCCGATCATTACCTAAAGCTGCCCGCGACTATTCGCAGTCGTTTACAGCATTTTGCCCTTGACCGGATTGCTCCGGAACTGGCCCATGATTTTTTAAGCCAGCACTTGCCGGAAAGCAGCGAGCAGCAAAAACAGCTGCTGATGAACCTGTCCAATCAGATGCCGCTGCAAGCCATTCAGGTGGCCGAGCAGGACTGGTTCTTTAAGCGCGCTGACTTTGTGCAAGACTGGCAAAAATTGGTCAGTCAAAAAAATATGCCGATGGCAATTGCGACCAAGTGGAATAAAGAGCTGAGTTTTAGTGAATTTGGTCAGATGTTTGAATACTTGTTGTCAGATTTGATTTGTGTCAAGCTAAATCAACCGGTGAAAAACATCGACCTGACACTAAGCGCGCTGGCCGAGCAGTATTCGCTGGAAGCATTATTTGATATTTATAGTGATATACAACAATCAAAACAGATGACAGAGCAGAATGTTCAAAGCAATCTGATTCTTGATCAGCTGTGTATAAAATTGATGAATCTTTAAGGGGAAACAGTATGCAGCCACGTATGGGCGGAATTATCCAGGCCAATATTCCAGATCTAGAAACGCTCTATTTAAGTTATATGCCCTATGTGGTCGATGGCGGACTGTTTATTCCTTCCAAGCAACCGGTGCAGATGGGCGAAGAAATCTTTGTACTGGCGACCTTGCCGGAACAATCACAAAAAATTCCACTGACCGGTAAAGTAATCTGGATTTCACAAAAACAGAATGGGGTGAAATTACAGGGCTTTGGTATTCAACTCAGTGGTGAAAAGGGTCTGTATTACAAAGCAGAAGCAGAAAGACTACTGGCAGGACTTAAGTCTTCAAATCGAAACAGTTACACTATGTAGTCTGTTCTAAGTTGTTGTAGGAAACGCCTGTGTTTGTAGATACGCATTGTCATTTAACCATGCTCGATTTAACTCCGTATGATGGAAATCTGGATCTGGCATTGGCGCAGGCGCGAGAAGCCGGCGTATCTAAATTTATGAGTATTTCGGTCGATCTGGATGACCATATCGAACTGGCAAAAATTGCCGCACGTCATGCAGATGTCGGTTATACCGTGGGTGTGCATCCTTGTGAAGATGCGGCCACCATGGCGCGTGCCACCACTGACTATCTGGTCGAGCTGGCACAACCGGAAAAAGTCTGGGCGCTGGGGGAAACCGGGCTGGATTATTATCACAGTACCGATTTTATTGCCGAGCAGAAAGACTGTTTTGCCCGCCATATCCATGCCTCGCAAATCGTAAAAAAACCGGTGGTGGTGCATACCCGTTCAGCCAAGCATGATACGGTTGATATTATCCGCGCAGAAAAATCAACCCATGGGATTTTGCACTGTTTTACCGAAGACTGGGAAACCGCCAAAGCGGTACTGGACTGCGGTTACTATGTCTCTTTCTCGGGTATTGTGTCGTTTAAAAATGCCCAGGATTTACGGGATGTGGCCAAGCAGGTGCCGCTAGATCGTGTCCTGATTGAAACCGATTCGCCGTATTTGGCGCCAATGCCATATCGTGGTAAATCAAATGAACCAAAATATGTCCCATATGTAGCCAAAGCCCTGAGTGATGTATATGATAAGTCACTGGAAGAGATGGCTTTCATAACCATGCAGAATTTTGAAAACCTCTTGAACCAAAAGTAAAAATCTAGAAATTTTTAAAACTGACCGATAAGTGCATAAGAGAGAGTTTATAGGGTGAAGATGGATCGTCAGGCTCAATTTCGAGCAAGAGAAACCTTAATTTTTCAAGTGGCAGAGCAATTGCTATTAGAAAATGGTGAAGCAGGGATGACGCTTGATGCCTTGGCCGCAGAATTGGACCTGGCCAAAGGCACGCTTTATAAACATTTTCAGAGTAAAGACGAGCTGTACATGTTGCTGATTATTCGTAATGAGAACATGCTGCTCGAAATGATCAAGGATGCTGAGAAAAAGTTTCCTGAACATTTGGCCTTCTTTATGCTGCATCACTTGCATCATCCAGAGCGCACGGTACTGTTTCATCAGATTGAAGAGCGCCTGTCGACTACCGGTATGGGCATCAACCATCTGTTTAACGAGCTGTATCAGGTGCGTAAACAGCGCCTGCGTCTGATTATTCGCATGACTGAGCATTATCTGGAATCAATTCAGAGCAAAATGTCGGTGCGTGACTATCTGGCTTCGATCTGGTCCTTGACGCACGGCGCGGCGGCCATTCTAAACTCCAGTTTCTATCAGCGTTACCTGGGTTCACGTGACACCTTGCGCGTGGCCTATATTGACCAGGCACTGGCCTTGCCGAAACAAGTTCAACATCTCGAACAGATCGCTTAAACCTCATGACTAGATCGCATCACTTCTCATCTGTTCGTGGTTTTACACTCATTGAATTGATGGTGGTGATTGTGGTCATGGCCATTGCCGCCTCACTGGTGCTGATGAATATTGGCGGGGTGGACCAGCGCAGCGCCATGCAGGCACGTGAAGTGTTTTTGATGGATGTGAAGAAGCTGCAACGCGAAGCAGACGATCAGTCGCGTGTGCTGGCTCTAAATGTTCAAAATGCCACCGATGTGTCACCATTTCGTTATGAAGTTCTGGAATATTTGCCAGCAACCACCGCTACCGACAGTTCAAGCGTCATGCTCAGTCAAACCGCGACCCGCTGGCAAAAATATGCCGAATTTGAGATGCAAAGTTTGCCCGATGGAGTGAGCTTTCAGATCCAGCCTTTACAACACGGATTTGAGAATGCGCAGAATGCCGCCTTGCTGCAAGGCGATGCCCCGAAACTGATCTGGCTCGGTAATGGCGAAGTTAAACCAGTGCGGATTCAGTTTTATTTCGAGCAGCGTCCGGTTGGGGCTGAAATCGAAATTGATCATCTGGGTAAGATCGTGAATGAAGAATAGATTATTTTCAGCGTTCTTGTCGCCTGATCTGCAAAAACTGAGCCGGCTTTTCTCCAACTGTTCAACATCCGCGTACCGATTACGAGCACATCAGCATCAGAACCGATTCAAACGTATTGCCGGTTTTACCTTATTAGAAGTGATGGTGGCACTGGCGATTTTCGCTACAGCTGCCATGGCGCTGACTCAAGTGGCCATGCAATATACCCAGTCCACCTCTCATGCCATTTTAAGAACCAAAGCACAGTTTGTGGCCTTAAATGAACAGGCTCTAATGGAAATCCAGCAGGACTGGCTGACGGGTACGCAATCAAAACAGGTCACCCTGCAAGGTGAAAGCTGGCAAATTGATAAAAGCGCACAGCCGACCATTAGCCCGAATGTGCAGCGGGTAGAAGTGCAGGTCAGCTTATTTAACCCCGATACCGGTCAGGTTGAAGCCGGCATCACCCATTTGGTGTTTTTTAATCATCGGGTGGCGCAATGATTAAGGCTAAACGCGGATTTACCCTGGTCGAGCTGCTGGTGGCCATTGCCATCTTTGCGGTGCTGTCTGCCTTGGGTTGGAAAGTATTTGATTATCTGGTCAAGGTCAAAGACCGTAACCAGTGGCATGAACAGCAGTTAGAAGGATTGCAGGGTGCCTATCAGCAAATTTTACGTGATAGCATTCAGATTGTGCCGCTGACCGCCAACATCAATAATGATATTCAGCCAGCTTTGGTATTACAAAACGGCCGTTTTAATTTTAGCAAGACCGGTGTGACCGATCCTTTGCAGCAGGGCATTGCGCCCACTGAACGGATTGAATATCAGTACCGGGCCGACGAACAAAAACTGTATCGTCTGAAATATGCCAATTTGCATCAGTCCGGGCAGGATCAGCCGGTTTCCAGCGTATTATTGGACAATGTTAGCCAGTTTCAGGTTAGTGTGCTGAATCCGCAGGAACTGAGTAACTGGCCAGACAGCAGTATTGACTTAAATGATAATCAACAAAAACGCAAACTGCCAAAAGGCATTAAAATAAATTTAACCGTACAAGATGTACAATATGAATGGATTTTTAGCCTGTTAAATACTGACTTCCTGAAATCAGACAATAAAACCACATCATAAAACAGGCACTAAAGATAGGCAGTGAATGGGGCAATGGGACAGAACATGAAGCAGCAACAGGGTATTGCGCTAATCACCATTTTAATGATGGTGGTATTGGCCACCATTTTGGCGGCGACCATTGCCAAACGTCAGGCCTATACCGCAGAAAGTACTGCTTATTTAATGCGACAGAACCAATCCTTGCTCTATGCCAAAAGTGCCGAAGCCTTCTTCGCTGAATTGCTCAAAGATTATGCTGAAAATGCTGCCGAGGTCGATCATCTGCAAGAAAACTGGGCCCAGCCGATGCCAGCCTTTCCTGTCGAAGATGGTTTTGTGGCGGGTGTGTTGAGTGATGAATCGGGGAAGTTCAATTTAAATGCCTTGCTGAATGACAATGGCAATGTTAATGAAAATGCCAAACTGTATTTTGAACGGCTGCTGGTGCGTGTTGGCTTGCCTGCCCAAATCAGTGAAGCGGTAATTGACTGGCAAGATGCCGATGATTTACCCATCGGGCCGATGGGTGCCGAGAGTAGCTATTATCAGGGCCTACCTAATGGTTATTTACCTTCAAATTCCCTGTTTTATAGTGTCGAAGAACTGAAACAGGTACGCGGCTTTGAAGAAGGCCGATATCAGCTGTTGCTGCCTTATGTCAGTGCTTTACCGAACCGCAGTACCAGTATCAACATCAATACGGCACCGGCTTTGGTGCTGGCCAGTATTGATGACAAGCTGGATGTGAACCAGATTCAGAAGGTGCTGGAACAGCGTCAGGCCAATCTGGAGCATTTTGCCAATACGCAGGAACTGTGGGAGCTGGATGCCTTTAAACAGGTGGATGCCGCCCTGAAAGCTCAGGTCGGTGCTTTACTGGGGGTACAGTCCAATTACTTTAAGGCAAAAATTGAAGTGATGCTGAGTGAACGCAAACGCCAGTTTAGTAGTGATCTGGTGCGCGATAAAAAAACGGTTTATGTGGCCTATCGCAGCATGGCACCATTTTAAAACACAGCCTTTCAGCGCAATTTTCACTATGCATAAAGCGAGATAGGTTTTAGCTATCAAGTTAAACAGCAAATTTAATGCTTATTCCTTTAATTTTGCTTTATAATTAATAGTCGATTCACAAATAATCTGGCCTGATCGGGACACATGTTAATTCGTAAGTTATTTAAGTTTGAAAATGCTCATATTGTGCGTAACTGCACTTCAGACCGCTGTAAACGTTCAATACACGGCCATAGCTATAAAGTTGAGCTGTTACTTAAGGCAACGAAATTAGATCATGGTCAAATGGTCTATGATTTTGGCTTGCTAAAAGGTGTGATTAAAGAAATTTTTGATTCTTTCGATCATGCGATCTGTTTCTGGCAACAGGACAATCCGGATTATATTCAGGCCTGCCAAAACTTCAGTGCACGCTGGGTCTCTTTACCAGTATCGCCATCTGCCGAGCAGTTTTCCCGTATTTTCTTCTTTCTGGCGCAGCAGGTGCTGGCCTCAACCATCACCCAGAATGGTGAAGGTGATGTTGAAGTCTATTCGGTAATTGTGCATGAAACCGATACCGGTTATGCGCAAAGCTTTTTAGAAGATATTGAAAACGAACAAATGGGACGGCTTGCCCTGGATCAGATCGAGTTTTCAGCGCAGGTGCGCGCGGAATGGTCAGATCCCGAGATGTATGAAAAATTGAAACAGGGTATTAAATTCCAAAACCCAAGCGTAGATTTACAGGTTAAACTCTAATACACACATCCTGACATGGATATAAAGGATTTAATACAGGTATGTCTTTAACTGAACAGCAACACGCGAAACTGGAGAAGGTTCAGTTAGATGCGAGCTGGAAATATGCCCTGAGCGATTTTTTGCTGGGTGAGAAAATGGATGCCTTAAAAGCATTCCTACTCGAAGAAAAACAAGCCAATAAAGTGATTTATCCACCAAGTGGCTTAATTTTTAATGCACTAAATACCACGCCGCTAGAGCAGGTCAAAGTCGTTATTCTGGGCCAAGATCCTTATCATGGTCCGAATCAGGCACATGGCCTGAGCTTTTCTGTGCAGAGAGGGGTTGCATTACCGCCATCTTTACGTAATATTTTCCATGAGTTACATACCGACTTGGGGCTAGATATTCCCAAGCATGGCGATTTAACCCGTTGGGCGGAACAGGGTGTGCTGCTGTTAAACAGTGTCCTGACTGTTGAGGCTGCACAGCCAACATCGCATCAGAAGCGGGGCTGGGAAGAATTTACAGATCATGTGATTGATGTCCTAAATGAACAGCGTGAGCATATTGTGTTCATTTTATGGGGTGCCTATGCACAGCGTAAGGGACAACGCATTGATCCGAATAAACACTTAATCTTGAAAGCCGCACATCCGTCGCCGCTGGCGGCAAACCGTGGTGGTTTTTTTGGATGTAAAGTGTTTTCAAAAACAAATAATTACCTGAAACAACATGGCATTGAGCCTATAGACTGGCAGCTGGACGCATGACACAAACTCCCGTATTGAAACAGTATCATCCCGATTTAATTGTTGAAGAAGCACAAAATGGCTGGCGTATTGTTCGTTTGAATCGCCCAAAGTCGTTGCATGCACTGGATGAATCTATCGTGACTGCTTTACTGGAAGTCTTTCAGGACTTTCATACGGATGAGCAGGTGAAAGCCATTTGGCTCGATTCCACTACACCAAAAGCCTTCTGTGCCGGTGGTGATGTGCGCAAACTGCGTCAACTGGTGATTAATGACGAAGTTGAGGCCGCCAATAAATTCTTTGAACAGGAATATGCGCTGGATTTGTTGCTGCATAACTATGCCAAGCCGGTGCTGGTTTGGGGTGAAGGTTATGTGATGGGTGGTGGTCTTGGTCTGTTTATGGCAGCACCATTCCGTCTGGTAACCCCACATTCACGTCTGGCGATGCCGGAAATTAATATTGGTCTTTATCCAGATGTAGGTGCATCGCGCTTCCTGGCAGATCGGGGTGCTATTGGCTTATTCACTGGTTTAACCGGTTCGATTATGACCGCGGCCGGTGCTTACGGAATTGGTTGGGCCACGCATATCTGCGATGTCGCACGTGATGTGGTGTTGGACCGAATGATTAATATTGACTGGGATCATTATCCGGCCGGTGATTTCCGTGCTATTGATGACACCTTGAACAGTATGCACCGTCCAGTTGGACCAGGGCCATTACAAAACTCGTTAGATGTGATTCATAGCGTATGTCGTGGCGTCAACTTTGAACATGACTATGAAGCAATTGTCGGTTTAAGTGATGCGCGTAGCGACTGGTTGCGTCAGGCCAGTGAAAACCTGCAAAAAGGTTCACTGACAACTGCAGCCCTAAGCTGGTTATTATGGCAATGGGGCAAGCAGGTGCATTCATGGAATGAAGTGTTTGAACTGGAAACCCAGATTTCGGCCTGGAAAATCAATCATCCTGACTTTGTTGAGGGTGTGCGTGCCCGTCTGGTCGATAAGGATTTATCTCCAGAGTGGAAGCAGGGCGCTGATCGCAGTCTGAAAGGTATTCTGGCTGATGATCCACCAGTGACTTCAATTCAAAGCTGGAATGATCTACTGAAACGTCATGGTGTTATCAGCTGATTTATGTCTGATGTAGAAGCTTATTCTGATGAATACTGGATGCAGCATGCTTTTGAGCAGGCTGCATTAGCGGCCTCGCAGGGAGAAATTCCTGTCGGGGCAATTTTAGTCAGTCGGAACCAGATTATTGGGTCAGGCTATAATGCGCCCATTTCCCTGAATGATCCTACTGCGCATGCTGAAATTCTGGCGATTCGTCAGGCCTGTAGCCACATTGCAAATTACCGTTTGCCGGAAGATACCACGCTCTATGTCACGCTAGAGCCGTGTACCATGTGTGTGGGTGCGCTGATTCATGCCCGGGTAAAACGGGTAGTATTTGGTACCACCGAGCCGAAAGCCGGTTCTCTGGTTAGTGCACGCCAATTGCTGGACAGTGGCTATTATAACCATCTGTTTGAGTTTGAATCGGGCTGTTTACAAACCCAGTGTGCAGCCCAGTTGAGAGATTTTTTCAAGCTGCGTCGTGAGCAGAAAAGACAGCAAAAATTACAACAAAAGTCCTTAAATGATCAGAATCTTTAAAGCATTTTCCTCTACACTAAGCCGTGTACGTGATTGAATCCCTTTAGGAACAATAAAATGAACGCTATTCAAATTAAAAAAGAATTTAATGCGCCTGTAGCACAGGTATTTGAATTAATGTCGAAACATGCCACCTATAACACCGCTTTTGCACCTTTGCAGGTTAAGCGTGTCAAGGATTCCGCTGATCCTGAACGCCCGGATGGTGTGGGTTCGGTGCGCCGGATGGGTTTTGGCCCGGTTAAGCCTTTGCAGGAGCAGATTACGGTGCTCGAGCCAAATCAAAGGATTGAATATAAAATTATTAAAAATCCGTTGGTGAAACATCATTTGGGCGTGATTGAATTTGAGCCTGTGGCAGAAGATAAAACCCTGGTGACCTACCGGATTGAGCTGCAGGCACGCGCGCCTTTTGTCAGTAAACTCATTCTTGCCCAGTTGAAAACTGCAATTAAAATCGGTTTAAGTAAACTGGCTAAATCTGTATAAAAATCTGTAAATATGTCTGGAAACGCAATGACAGTTCAAATTATTACCATTGATGGGCCAAGTGGCTCAGGTAAAGGTACGCTTGCCGCCAAACTGGCTGCACATTATCAATTTCACTTGCTGGATTCAGGCGCGCTGTATCGTCTGCTTGGGCTGTCATTGCATAAGGCAGATTTGCTGGAAAGTCTGAGTAACGAACTAAGCAAATGCATCGAAATTGCAACAAATTTAGACATCAAATTTCAGAGCACAGCAACCGGCACTCAGGTCATGCTGGATGGCGAAGATGTCAGCCAGACCATCCGTACCGAACGTGTCGGAGAATATGCTTCAAAAGTAGCAGCAATTCCGGAACTTAGAACGGCATTGTTGGCCCGTCAGCGTGCTTTTGCCCAGGCGCCGGGGCTGGTAGCCGATGGTCGTGACATGGCCACCTCCATTTTTCCTGAAGCACAAGCCAAAATTTATCTGACTGCATCGGCAGAGTCGCGCGCGCAAAGACGTGTAAAACAGTTGCAGGGTATGGGGCTGGATGCTAAAATAAACGACATTTTAGCTAATATCGAAGCTCGCGACAAACGGGATATGGAGCGCGAAGTTGCTCCACTCAAGCCAGCGGTTGATGCTTACATCATTGACAGTTCAGATTTGAACATCGATGAAGTCTTTCAACTGATGACACGTTATGTCGATCAGCAATTAGCAAACTAAATTTATTCAGCGAATGCATAGCTTGATCAGTTTTATACGGACTATGTAAACGCTTAACTAAACCGGCCTTGTCTGATCCAAGACCGCTGACTTTATCGGAAATATCATGACCGAATCTTTTGCAGCCCTCTTTGAAGAAAGCGAATTAAACCTCAACGTTGAAAAGGGTGCTGTCATCCAAGGCGTTGTAGTAAGCATCGACTCTGATTGGGTAACAGTTGACACTGGCCTTAAATCTGAAGGTATTGTTGACCGTGCTGAATTCTTAAATGAACAACGTGAACTTGAAGTTCAAGTTGGTGATACTGTTGATGTTGTTGTTGAAGCTCTCGACAACGGTATGGGTCAAACAGTTTTATCACGTGAAAAAGCGAAACGTGCTGAAACTTGGACTAAACTTGAAAAAATCTTTGAAGACGGCGAAATCGTTACTGGTGTTATCTCTGGTAAAGTTAAAGGCGGTTTCACTGTTGACATCGGTCCAGTTCGTGCGTTCTTACCAGGTTCTTTGGTAGACACTCGTCCTATCCGTGACACCACTCACCTTGAAGGTAAAGAGTTAGAATTCAAAGTTATCAAGCTTGACGCTAAACGTAACAACGTTGTTGTTTCTCGTCGTGCTGTTATGGAAGCTGAATCTTCAGCTGACCGTGAAGCGCTTCTTGCTCAGCTTGAAGAAGGTCAAACAGTTACAGGTACGATCAAGAACCTTACTGATTACGGCGCGTTCGTTGACCTTGGTGGTATCGATGGTCTTCTTCACATCACTGACATGGCTTGGAAACGTATCAAGCACCCATCAGAAGTTGTTGAAGTTGGTCAAGAAGTTACTGTTAAAGTACTTAAGTTTGACAAAGAACGTAACCGCGTATCTTTAGGCCTGAAACAATTAGGCGAAGATCCATGGTTAGCGATCATGAGCCGTTATCCTAAAGGTTCTATCGTTAAAGCTCGCGTAACTAACTTAACTGACTACGGTTGCTTCGCTGAAATCGCTGAAGGCGTTGAAGGCTTAGTACACGTTTCAGAAATGGACCACACAAACAAAAACATCCACCCATCTAAAGTTGTTCAGATCGGTGACGAAGTTGACGTTATGGTTCTTGAAGTTGATGAAGAGCGTCGTCGTATTTCTCTTGGTATCAAACAAACTCGTGCTAACCCATGGGAAGAGTTTGCTAAGAACCACGACAAAGGTGAAAAAGTTTCAGGTACAATCAAGTCAATCACTGACTTCGGTATCTTCATCGGTTTACCAGGCGGTATCGATGGTCTAGTTCACTTGTCTGACATCTCTTGGAACGAACAAGGCGAAGAAGCGATTCGTCGTTACAAGAAAGGTGACACTGTTGAAGCGGTTATCCTGTCTGTAGACGCTGAAGGCAACCGTATCAGCCTTGGTATCAAGCAATTGAACAACGATCCATTCAACGATTTCTTAGCTGCTAACGAACGCGGTGCGCTGGTTAAAGGTACTGTAACTGCAGTTGACGCGAAAGGCGCGACTGTTAAGTTAGCTGACGAAGTTGAAGCAACTCTGAAAGCATCTGAAATCAACCGTGATCGCGTTGAAGATGCAACTAAGTTCTTAGAAGTTGGTCAAGAAGTTGAAGCGAAAATCATCAACGTTGACCGTAAGTCTCGCTCTATCAACTTGTCTATCAAAGCGAAAGACGAAGCTGAAGAGAAAGAAGCAGTAGCTAACTTACGTCAAGCAACAGCTTCTCAAGACAATGGTCCTAAGACTATTGGTGATCTGATCAAAGCTCAGATGAACCACTAAGTAGCCGTGGAAAAGTATGATTAATGTAATTTAACTCTTACTTTTTACACAAATACTGTAAACGGTAGCGTAGTATTAACTTATTGCGCTACCGTTTTGTATTTAAACAGGTTATTATCGGTTTTAAGTTAAAGTAGCTTGATAATTAAAGAGGTCGCAGATGACTACTGAAGCACTTAATAAGTCTGACTTAATAGAGCGAATTTCCCTAAAAAATCCACATTTAGCGGAACCTTTAGTTGAAGAAGCTGTTAAGATTATGATTGATCAAATGATTGAATCACTGTCTGCAGATAACCGAATTGAAATTCGTGGATTTGGTAGCTTTGCATTGCATCATCGTGAGCCACGTGTAGGTCGTAACCCGAAAACGGGCAAGTCGGTTAAAGTGGCGGCAAAAGCGGTACCTCATTTCAAACCAGGTAAAGCATTGCGCGATGCAGTGAACGCATCTGCAGAGAAATAATTAATTTATATCCTGAGGTGTGTTTATGCGTTACGTCTTAGTCGCATTATTGATTGTACTGTTTGGCTATTCATTGGCTCTGGTTTTACAAAATGGGACCGAGCTGTCGGTTGACCTTTTGTTCACTCAAGTTCCAGCCATGCGTTTGGGGTTATTGTTATTACTGACCCTGGCACTGGGTGTTGTTGTTGGACTTTTACTGGGTGTGCAGATTTTCCGCGTATTCCAGACCAGCTGGGAAATCAAGCGACTGCGTAAAGATATTGACCATCTGCGCAAAGAGCAAATTCATACGGCACAGTTGGCAGCGGCTGAGGCGGCTGCAAATACACGCCATGAAAAAACAGTGGTAGATATTCATCCGAATGATCGTTCATCTACACCTTTATAGTGGGCGCTTGAATAAAGTTGAATGGCTTTATTCAGGGTCTGCAACTTGAAATATTTAACGCTTAAGAGCTGATCTCTTAAGCGTTTTTTTATACAGTCATGTTTTGAAATGCTTAGTTTGATCTATAAGGTTTTATAAATAAGCAGCTTAATTTAACTGCTTTGCTTATATTCAATAAAATTCACTTGGTTGCCAGATTTGAAATTCGTATAATGCTTTAATTTTGTCAGTTTTAAGGGTCTTCTCATGAGTATTATCGTTGCTTTAGATGCAAAAAGTCATTACGACGCAATGACAATTGCCGAGCAGCTAGACCCAGCCTTATGTCGGGTTAAGGTCGGTAAAGAGCTGTTTACCCATGAAGGGCCAGCAGTGGTCAAAGCACTGCAAGATAAAGGCTTTGAAGTTTTTCTGGATTTGAAATTCCACGATATTCCTAATACCACGGCTCAGGCTGTATGTGCGGCAGCAGACTTAGGGGTGTGGATGGTGAATGTGCATGCCTCTGGCGGCCGAAAAATGATGGAAACCTGTGTAGAGCGCTTAAAAGCAGGGAATTACAACACCCAGCTTATTGCGGTGACTGTTCTGACCTCAATGGGCCGTGAAGATTTACGTGATATCGGTTTAGATATTGAGCCATTTGAACAGGTGAAGCGTTTAGCCGCCTTAACCAAAGACAGCGGTTTGGATGGCGTAGTTTGTTCAGCGCAAGAAGCCAAGATGCTACGTGAAAGCTTGGGTCAGGAATTTGCTCTGGTAACGCCGGGGATTCGCCCTGAAGGTTCAGCTGCAGATGACCAGAAGCGTATCGTCACGCCTAAACAGGCGATGATGGATGGTTCAACACATCTGGTGATTGGTCGCCCAATTACCAAGGCGGAACATCCTCGTCAAATGCTTAAAGATATTCTAGCGACGTTGTAATCTCCCTAAACCCCCCTTTTCCAAAGGGGGACTCCTCCCTTTGTAAAGGGAGGTTGGAAGAGGTTAAATCTAAATCACTGCCAGAATACTGACCACGATAGGTGCCAATACTGACAACACAAAACCACTGACCATGGCATGAGGAATAAAGTCATTGCCACAGGCCTGTTTCACCATTGGTAAGGTCACATCCATCGCTGTAGCGCCGGCAGAAGAAATGGCCGCACGCGGATAACGCCAACCAATCAGATACATCAGCACAATCGCAAAGATTTCGCGGAATAAATCATTCATCAGGGCAATACTGCCCAGTTCAGCTGTACGCAGTTCACTAATTACAATCCCGCTCATGGAATAAAAGCCATAGCCTTGCGACAGCATGATCAGATCTTTTAGGGAAATGTGTGATAGCCAGAATAAGCAGAACAGCGCCCCTAAAATCGAGCCAACAATACAGCCCACTGGCACCAGCAGGATGTTCCAGTTTAACCAGGAGTGGTCAAGTGGCGCACGTGCGAGATCAAAACCAATCATTAGCATAAAGACCAGTAATAAATGCCAGGTACTAATATGTAAATTGAGCTGCCAATATTCACTGCCCAGATAAAGCAGATAACCAGCGGCTAAAGCAATGAAGGCATAACTGATATTGAGTAAGGATTGTAGTACCAGACTGAAGGATACGCGTCCTTGGCTGGGCTGAAAACCGGCCCATTTAAACAGGCCATAACAGCAGGCGAAAGCGCCGAGACTGGTGCTAAATGAAATCAGCATTGCGCTGGTTAAAATACGTTCCGGTTGAGGGATTTGGTTTAAAGTCTGGGCAAATTCAAGTGAAATGGCGATCAGTAGAATATAGCTGAAATAAGGTAACAGTTTCAGCATAAGCTGTTGCAGCCAGCGGGGAAACCGGGCTGCAAAGGCATAGCCGAGATAGAGACAAAATAGTAGCTGGAAAATAAGCCAAAAGGATTGCATCTATACTCGCCTAAAATCAATTCCTGCTTATTATGCCTGAATTAGCTGGCCAGCTGTTGTTTTGCACGTTTATTCAGTAAGCGATAATCAGCCGGATTCACTTTCTGGGTTTTTAACCAGTATTTCCAGGTATAGGTCGGCCAGAGGGCAAAGTTTTTACCGCCATCTTGCTGATACCAGCTGACACAACCGGATTGCCAGATGGTCCCGGCCAGCATCTCCTGAACATAACGGTTATAGTCATCATGAACCTGATCTTTAATGACTATGGCATCGGTCTGGGTACGTTCGACCAGCTTGATCATCTGCAAAATATAGTCAACCTGTGCCTCAATCATAAACACTACGGAATTATGCGCCAGCACGGTATTGGGGCCTAGCAGCTGGAACAGGTTGGGAAAGCCTTTGGTGCAAATGCCATAATAACTTTCGGCGCCATCTTTCCAGGCCTGTTTCAGCTCCACGCCATGTTCACCGACACAATCAAACGATTTCAGATAAATGCGCGGATCGGTAATAAAACCGGTGCCATAAATCAGACAATCAATTGGACGTTCTTTGCCATCTTTGGTGATAATGCTGTGTTCAGTCAGCTCCTGAATGGCATCAGTCACCAGTTCGACATTGGTGCGATTAAAGGTCGGATAATATTTATTGGAGACCAGAATACGTTTACAACCCATAATATAGTCAGGAATCAGCTTGGCGGCGATGCGTTTGTCCTTGACCTGATATTTTAAAAAGGCTTCGGCCAGTTTCTGGGTATATTTCATTACCCCTGGTTTTACAATCGGCACCACGCGGGATTCATTGGACCAGTACAGGCGGGCGCGGTGCAGTTTTCTAAACCAGTCAAACTTTTTAAACAGCTTTTTTTCAAGCTGGCTATAGAGTCGTTCATCGCGTGGAATCACCCAGGCGGCGGTACGCTGAAACACATACAGCTGTCTGGTTTGTGGGGCAATTTCCGGAATATATTGAATGGCACTGCCGCCAGTACCAATTGAGGCGACATTTTTACCGTTTAAGTCGTATTGATGATCCCACTGCGATGAATGAAAGACCTTGCCTTTAAATTTTTCGATCCCCGGAATATGTGGAATTTGCGGCACATGCAAGGGTCCGGAGGCAAATACCACGTATTGGGCAATTAGCTTGCGCTGCTGATTGAGCTCTAAATGCCATTCGCAGTCCTGTTCCTGATAATGTGCAGACAGAACTTCAGTCTGAAACTGGCAATAATCTCTGAGCTGGAACTGATCGGTCAGGCCCTGAATATAGGCAAAAATCTCTGGCGCTTCGGCATAGCGTTTCGACCAGTCGGTTTTGGGCGAAAATGACAGGGAATACATATGCGATTGCACATCACAGGCCGCACCCGGATACTGGTTTTCCCGCCAGGTGCCACCAACCTCATTGGCTTTTTCCAGAATCATAAAATCGGTGATCTGTTGCTGCAGCAGGCGAATAGCCATCGCCAGGCCACCAAAACCGGCACCAATAATGGCAATTTTAGTTTTTTGAACGGCATGATTTGTAGAAAAATCATGATTTGACAATGCATCATGCATAGTTGTATATCCTTTTCTTTTTATTTCTATGATTAGCATATAAGCGGGTCAGTGCAGATGCCATGATAGCACTGACAAAAAAATTGATATTTTCGGCAATTTAAAAATAGTGAATGATATAGTAAAACAGATACACAGACGTGACTCAAGCGCCCCTATGAAACGATCCATTCTCGGTCTCATGTACTTAATTCAAGGTATGCGAAATGCCGGAATTGATGTGGATGAGCGTTTGCAAAGTATCGGGCTGCATGCAGATGCACTGGATGCCAGTTCGGTGATTCATCCGCGGCTGGAACTGGATATTCTGAAGATTATTGGCGCCGGGGTGCGACCTGAGCAGGGTATTTTTATTGGCCAGCATTATGCACTGGCCGGTTATGGTCCCTTGCTGATGTTACTGGTGACCTCTGACACTATTGCGACCGCGATTGAAAAAGGCATTCAGTATCAGGGGCTGACTCATCTGACCGGGCAGCTAAAGCTGAAACATGAAGCAGATCGGGTGGCGCTGCAATATCTGCCGAATGATCTGGATAGCGATTTGGGTATGCTGCGGGCGCAATGTGAAATTTCCGGGACTTTCAAGTTTATTCAGGATCTTTACAAGATGATGAGCCTGAATGTGCCGCAAATCCGTATTGAACTGCCATTTGCACGGCCAGATCAGGCACAGGCCCTGGCGGCTTATCATGACTATTATGGTCATGACTTGTGTTTTGGCCATGACCATGCAGCGTTCTGGTTCGAGCAGTCGGTGCTGGAAGTGAAAATTCCATCCGCCGATTCAATTACCTTCAAGACCTTTGAAGAAAAGTGTATTGAAGAGCTGCAGCGCTTAAAACTGGAAGATCAGGCACCGACCTTGGTGCAGCGGGTCAAAGATTATCTGGAATTGCAGCAGGGCGTGATGCCGACTATGGCAGAAACCGCGCAGGCCTTACAGATTCCAGAACGTACCTTGCGGCATCAGTTGCAGCAGTTGAACACCAGTTATAAACAGATTCGTGAAGATTTAATTAAAGACAAGGCATTGAGATTAATTGAATATCAAGCTTATTCAATTGAAATGATTGCAGAGTTACTGGGTTATTCAGAACCTGCAGCTTTTAATCATGCCTTTAAACGCTGGTTTGGACAAAGTCCGCGCCAGTATGGGAAATAGCCTAAGCATTTTAAACCCAAAGTGGTATATTGTGCGGCGGTTATCTTCGTTATCATTTATTAACCCCAAAAGTACTGAATAATATGTCTGACTTCAACTCATCCCACAACACAGCATATACTCCATTGTCTCCGGCAGAACGCTATGCACAGGCGTTGGCGTCGGGGCAGTTCATGCCAGATGAAGCACAGGCCGAAGCGGTACACGAGCTGGATCGGGTGTGGCAAGAGTTAATTCAGCGTTATAAAGCCTCGAAAAAGGCCTTTCGCCGTTTTCGTCGTCAGACATCTCCGCGCGGTGTGTATATGTGGGGTGGGGTTGGACGCGGTAAAACCTGGCTGATGGACCAGTTCTATGAATCAATTCCGTTTCGCCGCAAAATCCGTATGCACTTCCATCACTTTATGCAGCATGTGCATCGTGAACTGAACAAACTGTCAGGGCAGCGTAACCCGCTCGATACAGTGGCTGACCAGATTTATAAAGATGCGGTGATCATCTGTTTTGATGAATTCTTTGTATCTAACGTGACCGATGCCATGATTCTCAGCGACCTGTTCCAGAAGCTGTTTAATCGCGGCATTACTTTGGTGGCCACCTCAAACATCGCGCCAGATGGCTTGTATAAAAATGGTATTCACCGTGACCGCTTTATTCCGACCATTGAAATGGTGAAAAAGAACTGTGCCATTTTAAATGTCGATGCAGGAGTGGATTACCGTTTACGCGTGTTAAAGCAGGCGCAACTGTTTAAATCGCCACTGACGCATGACCATAATGTCTGGATGGCGCAGCGTTTTGATGCGCTGACCCATACCCAAACCCATTCGGATGAGCCCATTACCATCAACAACCGTTTAATTGAAACGGTGGCGCATACTGAAGATGTGCTGTGGTGTGAATTCTCGGAAATGTGCCTGAAACCGCGTAGCCCGGCTGACTATATTGAAATTGCTAACCTGTACAATACCGTGCTGGTCAGCAATGTGCCGCATTTAACCGATTATCTGGCTGATGGCACACGCCGTTTTATTTATCTGGTCGATGAGTTTTATGATCGTGGTGTAAAGCTGCTATTAACCTCAGAAGATTCGATTATTGAACTTTACCAAGGTGAAAAACTGGCCTTTGAAATTGAACGGACGCGTTCACGTTTGCTGGAAATGCAGTCAGATGATTATTTACATGCAGCGCATCGTCAGATTTCAGCTGCGGGTGCATCGACTGAAGCATCTTAATACTGAATTCGACATATTTAAAAAGCGTCCAACCGGGCGCTTTTTTTGTAGCAAAAAATCTTTGCTGCTTTTATCGACATTTTGTTCAATTCATGGCTTAATCTTGGCTAATAATAAAACCCGGAAGGGCTGAAGTGCCGAATTTTCTTTACAATTCTGAACTTAAGTCTAATTTCGACATTTCAAAAACTTTATACACTGTAGGTTATATATTTCGCTTAATGATAATGTCACATCCTAAGATTATTTTATTTTTAAATAGCAATATTTATTTAATAAAAAATGATCACTATTTAGCAATGTGATAATACTATTCAGCTAAATATAAATCAGTATACTAGAATCTCTTGTATAAAAAGTAGCAATATCAGGAAAGACAATGACTGCACGTATTCAAAAAGGCAAGTTAGCGATTGCTAAAGAACTTTACGATTTCATCGAAAATGAAGCACTACCAGGTTCTGGTTTAGACAGTGATGCATACTGGAAAAACTTTGAGCAAGTCGTTGTCGATCTTAGCCCTAAGAACAAAGCGTTACTTGCAAAGCGTGACGAGCTTCAGGCTAAAATTGATGAATGGCACCGCAATAATACATTTGAATTAGAAGCTTACAAAGCTTTCTTGACTGAAATTGGCTACTTATTACCAGAAGTAGAAGATTTTCAAATTACCACCGAAAATGTTGATGAAGAAATCTCATTATTGGCTGGTCCACAACTCGTAGTACCTGTACGTAACGCACGTTACTGCTTGAACGCAGCAAACGCACGTTGGGGTTCGTTATACGACGCACTTTACGGTTTTGACGTTATTTCTGAAGAAAATGGCGCAGAAAAAGGTAAAGGCTATAACCCAGTTCGTGGTGAAAAAGTAATTGCATTCGCGAAAAACTTCTTAAACGAAACTTTCCCATTGGCGCAAGGTTCACACGCAGATGCAACAAAATATGCGGTTGAAGGCAATGCACTGGTTGTTAGCCTGAAAGATGGCTCAACTACGACTGTTGCAGATGCTGCTAAATTTGTCGGTTATAACGGCGAAGCGGCTGCACCAACTGAAGTTGTGCTGAAAAATAACGGCCTGCACGTCATCATCCAGATTGATGCCAACAGCCCAATTGGCCAAACTGATGCAGCTGGTGTAAAAGACGTTGTTCTTGAAGCTGCTGTAACGACAATTCAAGACTTGGAAGACTCAATTGCAGCTGTAGATGCTGAAGAAAAAGTTGAAGGCTACCGTAACTGGTTAGGTCTAATGAAAGGTACTTTATCAGAGTCAATCGAGAAAAATGGCAAAACCATGACTCGTACATTGAACGCTGACCGTACTTTCAAAAACCTAGAAGGCGGTGAAACTAAAGTTCATGGTCGTTCATTAATGTTACTACGTAACGTAGGTCACTTAATGACTAACCCTGCAATTTTGGTTGATGGTCAAGAAATCTATGAAGGGATCATGGACGCATTGATCACTCCATTATTGACTTTTGCTGACATTCGCGGTGAAAACACGATCAAGAACTCACGTCAAGGTTCTATGTACATCGTGAAGCCAAAAATGCATGGTCCAGATGAAGTTGCATTTGCAGTTGAATTGTTTGAACGTGCTGAACAAGTACTTGGCTTGCCTGCGAAGACTTTAAAAATCGGTATCATGGATGAAGAACGTCGTACTTCTGTAAACTTGAAAAACTGTATTGCTCAAGCTAAAGACCGTACTATCTTCATTAACACTGGTTTCATGGACCGTACAGGTGACGAAATCCATACCTTCATGGAAGCAGGTCCATTCGTTCGTAAAGGCGAAGTAAAAGGTCAAATTTGGTTCCCAGCGTATGAAAACCGTAACGTGATGATTGGTTTGAAAGCAGGTTTACGTGGTAAAGCACAAATTGGTAAAGGCATGTGGCCAAAACCAGACATGCTTTTAGACATGTACAAAACCAAAACTGAACATCCTGAAGCGGGTGCAAGCTGTGCATGGGTTCCATCACCTACAGGTGCTGTGATTCACGCTATCCACTATCACCAAGTGAACGTAGCAGACCGTCAACAAGAATTGTTGGCAACTGAGCCTTTATCTTTAGATGACTTGTTAACTCCGCCATTGGCGAAAGACACTAACTGGTCTGACGAAGAAAAAACTAAAGAGCTTGAAAACAACTGTCAAGGTATCTTGGGTTACGTTGTACGTTGGGTAGATTTAGGTGTAGGTTGTTCTAAAGTTCCAGACATCAACGATGTTGGCTTGATGGAAGACCGTGCAACGTTACGTATTTCTTCACAACACGTTGCCAACTGGTTACGTCACGGTATCGTGACACGTGAGCAAGTTGAGGAAGTAATGCAGCGTATGGCTAAAATTGTGGATCAGCAAAACGCTAACGATCCATTATATACGCCAATGTCTAACGACTTTGAGAACAACATCGCATTCCAAGCTGCGTCTGACTTAATCTTTAAAGGTGGTGAGCAGCCAGCAGGTTATACCGAGCCGCTATTGCATGCAGCACGTTTAAAATTAAAAGGCTATACAGGTGACTAATCCTGAATTTGCCTGATCTAAAAAAGCCTTCTTCGGAAGGCTTTTTTTTATGGCAATAATTACACACCGAATAGCACTAGAACTTTCTGTGCAGACCTTTTAGAGTGAAGGAAATCATCAAAATCTGGAAGATGTTATGGGCGCGTATCAATTTCTTGATCAACAGTTTATTGCTGGTGAATGGATCAAGGGCACTTCAACCCGAATCCTGGACAATCTGAATCCTTATACCCAAGAAAGCATTTTAAAATTACAAGGTGCCAGTATTGTCGATGTCGACAGTGCCTATGCGGCGGCTTTGGAGTATGCTGCAAGGTGGACAGACAGTTCAGCTGAAGCACGAAAAAACCTGCTGCTGCGTGTGATTGAGATTATTCAGGCGCGTCGGGAGGAAATTATCGACTGGCTGATTCAGGAATCGGGCAGTACCCGTTTAAAAGCCAATATTGAAGTCGATGCAGCAATAGGCATTTTAAAAGAAAGCTCGACTTTCCCGGAGCGCATGTTAACTCAGGAACTACCATCTCCCGATCCGACCCGTCAAAGCTATGCGGTACGTAAACCGCTGGGTGTGGTGGCGGTAATTAGCCCATGGAATTTTCCTTTTCATTTAAGTATGCGTTCGGTGGCTGCAGCACTGGCGCTGGGCAACACTGTGGTACTGAAACCGGCCAGTGATACGCCAATTACCGGTGGCCTGCTACTGGCGAAACTGTTTGAAGAAGCCGGTGCTCCGATGGGCAGCCTTAGTGTGCTGGCAGGTGCAGGTAGTGAAATTGGTGATTATTTTGTTGAACATGAAGTGCCGAAACTGATTTCCTTTACTGGTTCTACCGAAGTGGGCAAGCGCGTAGGGCAATTGGCAGTGGGTAGCCCGAATTTAAAACGGCTGGCGCTGGAGCTGGGCGGAAACGCACCTTTGGTGGTGCTGGATGATGCCGATCTGGACTTGGCAGTAGAACTGGCGGTGATGGGGCGCTTTTTGCATCAGGGCCAGATTTGTATGAGTACCAATCGCATTATTGTCGATGCAAAAGTGCATGACAGTTTTGTTGGTAAATTGGTTGAACGCAGTAAAAGCATTCCTTTTGGTGATCCAAATGATGAGGCTACGGTGATTGGCCCAATTATTAACCGCGATCAGGTGCAGAAGATTCAGCGTATTATCCAGCAAGGGCAAGAGGCCGGTGCGACACTGGTACTGCAAGGTGCCACGCGCGGTCATGTGATTCCACCGCATATTTTTATTGATGTTGACCCGGCGTCGAGTCTGGCGCAAGAAGAAAGTTTTGGGCCGGTACTGCCCGTGATTAAAGCACAAAATGAGGCCGAAGCACTGATGCTGGCCAATGCCACACGTTTTGGCTTATCCAGTGCAGTCTGTAGCGCCAATATTGAACGTGCCAAAGCCTTTGCCTTAAAAATTGACGCTGGGATGACGCATATCAATGCCATTACCGTAGCCGATTATCCGAATGCACCTTTTGGCGGTGAGAAAAATTCAGGTCTGGGACGTTTTAATGGTCAATGGGTGTTGGAGGAGTTTTGTCGCACCCACTGGTTAACGCTACCCAGTTAAAGCACAGACGCAACTTAACCGCCTGAAGGCGTATAATAGAGCTGTCTAAACTGAGCAGCCATATTGTCATGTGTGCCAACTTTAAACCGCTTACACCACAACAGCGACAGGATTTAAATCTCCCGGATATTCCTTTTGAATATGAAGATGAGGTCTATCCGGGTTATCACTTACCGTTGCTGTTCAAATCTGAACAGGGGCTGGAATGGCGTAAGGTGATGTTTGGTTTGGTGCCGAAGTGGGCGGAAGATAAGAGCATTGCCCATAAAACCTATAATGCCCGTAATGAAACCCTGTTACAGAAACCCAGCTTTCAGGAAGCGGTGCTGAAACGCAAGTTTGGGGTCATTCCGGTAACGGAGTTTTATGAATCCAAATATATTGACAATAAACCGCAGCGCTGGGGCGTGCGCCGTAAAGATGGGCAGGCGTTTTATATTGCGGCTTTATATGAAATTTGCAAAATTCAGGATGAGATTATTCGTTCCTGCACCATGATTACCATGGACGCGATCGACCACCCAATGATGAAAGACTTTCATGAACCGGGCAATGTAAAACGTTCGGTGATTGTGATTCCACATGCACGTTTGCAGGAATGGCTTGGCCAAACTCAGCCGGATATTCAGCGTTTTGTCGAAGGCTTTCCAGTTGAAGAGTTTGAATGCTCGCATGTGCCAAAAATAAAAATCGAAAAAGTTAGTCCCCAACTGAACTTTTTCGATTCTTTGTCATAAGCAGTGTGCAGAATGCTGGATGATTAACGCGATAAGTTATTAAAAATATGACGCAAACTGTCCATCATTTTTTCAATCTGTAGCGGGGTTAAACCTTCAAAGGACTGTTCCAGTACCACACCGGTCAGGTCATTGATTTTTTCGGTCATGGCATGGCCCTGATCGGTCAGAATAACCCGGGTGATGCGCGCATCATCTTCACAGGAGTAGGTCTCCACCAGGCCTTCTTCTTTCAGGCGATAGACAATTTTGGTGGTGGTCGACATCTTTGATACCACCATGTCTGACAGGTCGGAAACGCTGGCATTCGGTTTGGCTTTTAGCGCAATCAGAATGCGGCGGCGTGAGTTATCCAGACCATATTTCTTGAGTGCATGATCGACATTTAACACATATTGAGCATGGACTTGGGTTACCCAGTAATAAGGAAACTGCTCAATATTGAAGTCTTCAGTAGAAGGCAGAAATTTGGAATATTTCTTGGTCATTTAGTTATTCCTTGCATTTTTAATTGTATTTGTGTGAAATCCCATCACATTTTATTTGAAATGTCATATGCTTAGCAAGTCGTTTTAATCGTATTCGTCAATAAAAGGCTCAGTCAAAGCGTTTTTATCGGGAGATCAGCTGGCTTAGACTGGGATAGTTAGGGAGAGATCATCCCTATTTTAGTCCTGATAAATGGTCACAATCTTCTGTGTAAACTTCAGTATTTCATCTTAAAGATGCGTATTTTTAAAGTGGTTTAGATGAGTAATGAGGATGAAGGTTTTATCCAGCAATCATTCAGCCTAAAACACCCCAAAGTCTTGTCTCCTAAAAAAACAACCAATTTCACTTGATCTTAATTGGCTGTTTTTTTCTGCTTGAAATAGCAACTGATAGAGCGTGACACCTCTCTCGCGCAGTACTTTGATAAACGTATATTTGTTGTATTGTCATATATTTTTATTCGTTATTTTTTGCATGAAAATGATCATGATGATGATGTTAAGAGTGAAGCATTGAGGTTAGGGACTTGCTTATCTTTCTTCAGGATTTACTTTCAAACCGTTTAAGTAAAAGTAACAAATTGAAAACTGGGCTACATTTATCTCAATACTAGAAATTTGAGTCTTTTAGATAGAAAAATAATATCTTGGAATTTATTTTTTAATAAAATAATAAAAATCAAATAGTTATATTTAAGTTGTGAAATCTAGCCCCGATTTTTGCTCTGATTGCAGTCATTTATCTCTCTTTGGAAGTTTTAATAAAACCTGAAATTTAATTACAAACTTGTACTTTTTTTAAGCAGAAAACTTGGCTTAATTTAACCAATACAGGAATTTACCAAAAAAATTCCGAAAAAATGATTACAAAAATAGAAGATTATGCATAATATTTTTATCTACAGTTGAAAAGGTTAAATTTATGGATCCGTCGCCGGGCCCAGGTCTACATTTCGAATTACACGCTAACCCTATCGGAGAGATGAACTAATGGAGTTTTTATTAGATCCGGGAATTTGGGTTGGTTTAATAACACTTATTATTTTAGAAATTGTTCTAGGTATTGATAACCTAGTCTTTATTGCCATTCTGGCAGAAAAATTACCTCCTGAGCAGCGTGATAAAGCCCGTGTGATTGGCTTGTCTTTGGCTTTGCTCATGCGTTTGGGGTTATTATTCGCAATCTCTTGGTTAGTCACCTTGACTCAACCGCTTATTTCGATATTTGATTTAACATTCTCAGGGCGGGATCTGATTCTCCTGTTCGGTGGTTTGTTCTTGGTCTATAAGGCCGTGACCGAATTGCACGAGAAGATGGAAGGCAAGCCGGAAGTTAAAGTAACCACCAATGTGGTTTATGCCAGCTTCACCGCAGTGGTTGCCCAGATCGTAATCCTGGATGCCGTATTCTCTTTAGACTCTGTTATTACCGCAATTGGTATGGTCGACAACATCTATGTGATGATGGCCGCCATGATTGTAGCAATGGCGGTCATGTTAATGGCGTCTAAACCGCTAACAGCCTTTGTTAACCGTCATCCAACCGTGGTAATCTTGTGTTTAAGCTTCCTGCTGTTGATTGGTATCAGCCTGATTGCAGAAGGTTTTGGTTTCCACATTCCGAAAGGTTATATCTATTCAGGTATTGGTGTAGCCATTGCCATTGAAGCCTTTAACCAGTTTGGGCAGCGTAATGCGGCAAAACATGAAGCGAAAATTCCGCTGCGTCACCGTACTGCAGATTCGATTCTGAAGTTAATGGGCGGCCGTATTGAAACTACGGACATGCATTCAAGTGAAGCACAAGAAACCTTTGCGCATGAAGAGCGTTATATGATTGGCGGCGTATTAACGCTGGCAGAACGTTCGGTTGCGTCGATTATGACGCCGCGTAACCAGATTTCCTGGGTGAACATTGAAGATACACCAGAACAGATTCGTGAGCAGGTATTGTCGGTACCGCACAGTTTATTCCCGGTGTGTCGTGGTAGCCTTGACAAAGTCATCAGTATTGTTCGTGCCAAAGAGCTACTGGATGTGCTAGATGATGAAGAAGCCTTTAAGGCGCTGGTGAAACGTCACCGTCCAATTTACATTTTTGAAAAAATGAAAGTCATTGATGCGATCAATACTTTGCGTACTTCAAAAGGTTCATTGGTATTGGTGAGTGACGAGTTTGGTAATGTGCAAGGTCTGATTTCGCCGCTGGATGTGTTTGAAGCGATTGCCGGTGAGTTCCCGGATGCCGATGAACAGCCAGATTTAATCCGTGTTAACGAGACCACCTGGAAAGCGACCGGTATGCTGGACGTTTATCAGCTTGAGCTGGAACTGGGTATGCTGGATCTGGTGGAAGAAGATGCAGGCTATATTAGTGTTGCCGGCTTAATCTTGGATAAAACCCAGGGCGATGTACAAGTCGGTACGCATCTGGACTATCAGGGCGTACACTTTGAAGTCACCGAGCTGGAAGGTAATCGCATTAAAACCGTGATGATTACCTACGCTTAATTGCCAAAAGTTGGTAAATCAAAAAAGCCTCACTGATGTGGGGCTTTTTCATGTCTGGTATTTATCTAAAGTTCATTTTTCTCAAGAGCGTTACAGTTTTAGATACGCAGTTCAGCTGCAATCACCGGCCACAGGTTCTGGTGAGAGCGTTTAAACATCAGCATATGACCAATTGCTTTGTGGCCATACTGCTGCGGTTTTAGCTCAATCATTCGGGTAGCAGCATTAGGATAGAGGCGCAGTAAATCTTTGACGTTGGCTTCGGTGGCAATTTCATCATCGGAACTCCAGAGTACGCTCATAGGGCTACGGATGTCAGCATGAAAATCTTCAAATACGCTTTTGCCAATGGCATTGATTACATAACCGGGTTTGCCACAAAACTCTGCCCATTGCCGGGCCACATTTTTCGGTAAATTTTCGCCCATACCAATGGCCTGGGTTGGGCCATATCCATGGGTAATGCGGGCGATCGGGAAAATGACCTGAAACATTAGTGGCGCCAGTAGTTTGGTGCGTCCTTTAAGGCCTTTGACATGGCCGGTCGAACCCGATACCGCTACAACTTTGGCCACCTTGGCATGGTTGGGGCAAATACCCAGCAGCTGGCCGCCAGCACTATGTCCCAATAAAATCACCTGTTCGGCCTGGCTCAGTTGCAATACATGCTCGATACCGGCTGCAATGTCCAGTTGGCCCCAATCGACAATACTGGCTTGTGAGTGCTTTAATTTCCCTTGTAAAGAGCCGCCAATACCGCGAAAATCAAAACTGACCACGTCATAACCTTGCTGGCTTAACCACTCGGCAAAAGGATGATAAAACCCTTGCGTGATGCCAGTCGCGGGACAAATTAGGACAGGGTAAGGCTGCTTTTTAGCCTGATGGGTGTAGAAGCGCCCACTCAGCTGATAGCCATCTGCGCAGGTAATATGGACGGGGTCAAACGAAGTCATAGGATGAACATTAAAAAAAGTGAATGACTCTAATGTAAAGGAGTTTGCTGTGAATGCAGTTGCAATCTCTGACTTCGGGGTCATGCAGTAAGGCAATTCAAATAAGGACAAAACGAAATGAATGCAATGGATCTTGATGTTGCGGTGAAAGGGGCGATTCTGGCCAGCGGTATATTTTTATGGGTGGGCATGCTGACCGGGGTATGGAAATACTGGCAGATTCGGCATTCACCACAGGCGCGTGCTCATTATTATGTCGATATTGCGCATCGTAGCAGTTTGCTCTATGCGCCGGCCAGTCTGATTCTGGCAGCCATGGCTTATTTTTCGGTATGGTCCACCGAACTGAATTTGCTACTGGTGGCAATTAACCTGTTTTTCTTTGCTTTTTCAATCTTGAGTTATGCACTGCATGGTTATTTAAAGGACACCACCAATCAGTTTAAAACTCCGCATCAGTTGGGCAAATGGCATCTGCCAAAAAGTTTAATGAGTCTGGCGATGTTGCTGCTGGTACTGGGTGAGGTACTGGCCACCTTGCTACTGGTGGTGGGTGCGGGATTATATTTATGGGCTTAAGGGTGTGTTGCCAAGCAGTATAAAAAGCTATTTTTCTGATTCTGAGCAGATGGATGAAGGCTCATCCATCTGGGTCGGTTAAAAATTAAGAGTTGTGCTGATCAATGGGAGCCGGCTGTCGATATTTTTCATCGACCACAGCCCAAATATAGAAGGCGATACAGACGATTAGTGCGTAGATAAAGTATGCGGGTTCCAGGTTACCCTGAATCAATCCTTGAAAGACCAGCGTCAGCAGCAGCGCAAAGGTGGTGCTGAGGAAAGTCACTAAATTGTTATTTGCCTTCAGAGCGTTAATGAAGACTTGCTTATTGAAATGTAATGATAACATCTCCATCCCTCCTGTATTTTGATCAAAAACAGACTATTTTGATCGGATTAGTTTGTTTAGTTGTACTGCGAATTGCAGTGTATTTCAAGCGCCTATCGCAATATTTTGAAAGAACATAGTGTGTATAAATAAATGCTCAAATTCAGTTCATTTATTTACGGAATATTAGGGCATCACTGTAAAGAAGTGAGTAAAGATGTAGCATTATTTATGCCAGCTTAACAATAGGGCAGCTATTAGGCTTTGGTAGAAGTCATGCAAACAGAGGGAAAAGGACAGCATTGCGCTGAATTGAAGGGTTTCAGAAGATGAGGAGAAGCGAAAGTGAGTGAGCTTACTTCAATTGGCCTGGAAGTTAAGCAAGATTGAGCTAAACCGGACTGAAAGAAAGTGACACAATAAGAGTCAGTTTGGGTAAAACTTGACCATTATTGAGCAATTTAAAATCGGGTTTGGGTAAAACCGGACTTTAACGACTCGGGTTAAGGCTTAGTGTTTAACCTTGTCGATCACAATACAAATCAGCAGGACAATGGCAGATGGAATCAGCCAGGCCAGGTTTTGCGTGCTTAACGGTAAGTTCAGTAAAGCTTCTGGTAAAAAGCCATCTAGCCCTGCCACTTTTAAGCCATCAATCACGCCAAAGAATAAGGCTACTGCGGTGACCGGACGAATTACACGCGCTGGAGAATGGAAGTTTTTCCAGAAAAAGCCCAGTAAGATCACTACAATCGCAGGCGGATAAATCGCACTTAATACCGGCACTGAGAGTGCAATCAGTTTGGTCAGACCGAGGTTGGAAATCACCAGCGAGAAACCGACTAATACAAATACCCAAGTACGATACCTAATGCGGGTAATTTGCGAGAAGTATTCTGCACAGGCACAGGTCAGGCCAATCGCGGTTACCATACAGGCAATGAAAATCATGGCACTTAAGAATAGTGAACCTAAGTCACCAAAAGCATGTTGCACATAGGCATGTAGGATCACTGCGCCATTGGCTGCATTCGGTGCTACTTCATGACTGCCCAAGCCCAGTTTGAACAGGCTTAAATACACCAGGGTTAAACCGATACCAGAGATCAGTCCGGCAATCATGGCGTATTTGGTCATCAGCTTTTTATCGCTGACCCCACGCGAACGCATGGCATTAATAATCACAATACCAAATACCAGGGCACCCAGGGTATCCATGGTTAAATAACCATTGACGAAACCTTCAGAGACTGGACTGTTGATATAGTTATTAATGGCTGGCGGAATATGACCCGCGGGAATGAAAGTTGCTGCAACACCCAGAATAATTAATGATAAAATTTTCAGGGGTGACAGGAAATAACCCACCGTATCCAGAATCTTGTTTGGATACAGCGCAACAATAGTCACCACAATAAAGTAGATCAGACTGTAAATCAGCAAGCTGCTCGGAGCTGCACCAAAATAAGAAGAGAAACCAATTTCATAAGAAACGGTTGCGGTACGGGGAATGGCAAATAAAGGGCCTACCGCTAAATAACACACCACGGTCAAAATCAGACTGGCTGCTTTGCCCAGTGGCGAACTTAAAAGCTGGATCGAACCTTCTACACGAGACAGGGCAATAATGGTCAACACCGGCAAGCCCACGGCTGTAATTAAAAAGCCGAAAGCTGCTAACCAAACGTGTTCACCTGCCTGCTGTGCAACAATAGGCGGAAAGATAATATTGCCGGCACCGATAAATAGTGCAAAGGTCATTAAACCTAAGGCAATAATATCCCGTGTACGTAAACTCGTCATAAGGGAGATAGATCGGTTAAACAAAAGAAAGCGATTCTAGAACATGGCAACTGCTTTGGCTAATTTATTTTATAAATCTTATGAATTATTTTTATATATTGGCTTGGGAAATTGATCGGGTTGTCAAAAATTAGTGAAACTATATTGTTGATTTAATTTTTAAAAGATGAAAACTGTTAAATATCAAAAGATAAATTTGAAAAAACAGTCAATAAATATAAAGGTTTTTAATTGTTGAATATTTAAGCAGTAGTGGGTTTGTGGCAGATGGAACCGCTTGTGATCAAACAAAAGTCACTGAAAAGGACTATACTAAGCAAATGTTTCATAGGGGATTTTAAGCATGAGAGCGTCTGCCGTATCGATTAAAACCGAGCAGGATTTAGAAAAATTACGTGTTTCAGGTCGTTTGGCTGCTCAGGTTTTGGCGATGATCGGGGAGCATATCAAGCCGGGTGTAACCACTGAATATCTAGATGACCTGTGCCACGACTATATTGTCAATACCTTGCAGGTGATTCCGGCCAATGTTGGCTATTGCGGCTATACCAAAACCACCTGTATTTCACCGAATGAAGTGGTTTGTCACGGTATTCCATCTGCGTCGGTTGTGCTTAAAGATGGCGATATTATCAATATTGATGTGGCGGTAATTAAAGACGGCTACTACGGCGATACTAGTCGCATGTATTACGTCGGCACGATCAAGCCGGAAGCGAAAAGACTGGTCGAAACCACCTATGCGGCAATGGTCGCAGGGATTCATGCGGTGAAACCGGGTGCGACTTTAGGCGATGTTGGTCATGCAATTCAAACTGTCGCGCAGCAGGCCGGCTATAAAGTGGTGCGTGAATATTGCGGGCATGGTATTGGTAAAATTTATCATGAACAGCCAAGTGTACTGCACTATGGCCAGCCGGGTCAGGGGCTACAACTCAAGCCAGGTATGGTGTTCACGATTGAGCCGATGGTGAATGCCGGCGGCTCCAGAGTCAAAGAGCTCAATGATGGCTGGACCGTCGTGACCACCGATAAATCACTTTCTGCACAGTGGGAACATATGATTGCCGTGACTGAAACCGGCTTTGAAGTGCTGTCGCCGTGGCCGGAAGGTACTGGAGCATACCCGGAAATCTAGCTAAAAACGGCTTATTTATACTTTAAAAGTATTAAGTGATATAAATTAGCTATTTGTTAATGCTGTCTTTTGTACATATTATGTATTTATAGATTCTTGCTGTAGTTTCTAGTTTTTATAGCTTATCCATCCCTGGATAAGCTTTTTTTTTGCCTGAAATTTGAGTTGGCTTTAACGCTGTGACAGTTTTTCCACCAGAAAATCAATAAACACCCGTACTGCCGGTAACAGGCCGCGACGGGATGGATACACGGCATGAAAAACCCCGTGCGGCGCACGCCAGTTTGGTAACACGCGTACCAGTTCGCCTGACTGAATATAGGGTTCCACAATATTGTCCGGGAGCAGGGCAATCCCACAGTCCTGACGGGCCAGTTGTGCCTGTAGCATCAGATCCGAACCCATTACGGTCGGGTTGACTTTAATTTTCTTCTGCCGCTGATGTTCATCATAGACCACAATATGCTGATCGACATGATCATCAGCCATACTGAGAATATGATGCTTGGCCAGATCTTCCGGCTGTTTCAGGTCGCCGTGCTGGTTTAAATAGGCCTGACTGGCAAAGAGATGCTGTTCAATGGTTTCAAAGGTGCGAATCACCAGATTCGGATCATCATCCAGATTGCTGCGTACACGCAAGGCCAGATCAATCCCTTCATTAATCAGATCAACCCGGCGGTTACTGACCAGAAGCTGGACTTTAATTTCCGGATAGGTCTTTAAAAATTCCGGCAGAATTCTGGACATTTCATTCTGGGCAATGGAGACCGGCAGGCTAACTTTAATCAGGCCGCGCGGCTGAATACTCAGATGATCAACCAGATCATGCGCTGCCTGTGCTGCATTGGCCATCACCTGTGCATGTCGATACACGTTCATGCCAATATCGGTTACGGCAAAATGGCGGGAATTGCGCTGAATCAGGCGCACGCCCAAACGTTCTTCCAGATTGTGCACACGGCGGCTCAGTTTGGATTTGGGGATATCGGTTGCACGTTCTGCGGCGCTAAAACCGCCATGCTCAACCACCTGGGCAAAGCAGTAAAAATCATCGAGGTCCGAAAGCATGTGTAGTTATTCCATTTATGCAACGATAAGCAGATTAAATTATGATTGTTCTGGGCTGTCAATTTGATTTGTGCGGTTTTTGCAGCGTCTCTTTTCGCCTTTGTGATGCGTGGCGAGCTTAAGTTATGGCTACAAATCCTTTACACTAAGGATAAAGTCCATGAGATGATCAATACATGTCTTATCAACTGATTCAACAGCCCGATGCCGATGCCAACGTGATTTGTCCTTGCTGCCAGCAGGCGATTATTGACTGGTCACAAGAGCAGTATATTCAGCCCTGTGAGCATACGCTGTTTGTGGCGCTGGATTTGGGTTTTGAATATATTGCCGATGTATTTGAAGCAACCATGGCGCGTAGTGTCGATGAAATTCACGCACATGATGATCAGCTCAATATGTTTCAGGAACTGACCACAGCCAGCTTTCCGCATTATCTGATCATTCGCACTGATTTGGGTGTGCAGGATTTATCGCGTTATATCGGCATTGCTGTACCAGAATCCAATTAAAAAATAAGCTCCATAAGGAGCTTATTTTTTATCATAAAGATCAGGCTGGTTTAGCCTTCAATTTCTTCCTCGACATCATCATCAGCACTGTCCATGCCCAGTTCTTTCAGCTTGCGGGTCAGGGTATTACGTCCCCAGCCCAGCAGTTCAGCGGCATGGCGTTTGCGGCCACGGGTCTGTTGCAGCGCGGCATTAATCAGGGTGCGTTCAAACATCGGTGTGGCGATGTCCAGAATTTTCATTTCGCCGTTTTTCAGTTTCTGTACGGCCCATTGACCCAGCAGCTCATCCCAGTGATGGATCGAGACGCGGTCTAAATGCAGATTGGACGGTACATCGCCTGATTTTTCAATTGGAATCTGTTTCAGTTCCGAAGGTAAATCTTCCGGATAGACTTCACGGCCGGTAATCATGACGGTTAACCAGCGGCAGGTGTTTTCCAGTTGACGCACGTTCCCTTGCCAAGGTAATTGCTGCATATATTCCTGGGTTTCCGGACGCAAGATTTTCGGACTCACGCCTAACTCTTTACCGGCACGCGCCAGGAAGTGCTGCGCCAGCATTGGAATATCTTCACTACGATGCGCCAGTTTTGGAATATGAATCCGGATCACGTTCAGACGGTGATACAAGTCTTCACGGAAACGGCCTTCGTGTACCAGCTTTTCCAGATCTTGGTGCGTTGCAGCAACAATACGCACATCTACCTTCACCGGAATATGGCCACCAACACGGTAGAATTCACCATCGGCTAAAACACGTAATAAACGGGTCTGGGTTTCAAACGGCATATCACCAATTTCATCCAGGAACAAGGTGCCGCCATTGGCCTGTTCAAAACGGCCCTGACGCTGGGTGTTGGCGCCGGTAAAGGCACCTTTTTCATGACCAAATAATTCGGTTTCAATCAGGTCTTTCGGAATGGCGGCCATGTTGAGCGCAATAAACGGTTTGCTGCTACGCGGTGAATGGCGATGCAGGGCATGCGCCACCAGTTCTTTACCGGTCCCCGATTCACCATTAATCAGTACGGTAATATGCGATTGTGATAAACGGCCAATGGCACGGAATACTTCCTGCATTGCCGGTGATTCACCAATAATTTCGGTCGACTGAATGGGCTGTGCGGTTTTGGCTGATTCCTGTTGCTGTAATTTGGTGATATGCAAAATGGCACGATTCACCAGCGCCAGCGCTTCATCAATATCAAACGGTTTTGGCAAATATTCAAAGGCACCAGTTTGATAGCTCGACACTGCAGATTCCAGATCTGAATGTGCAGTCATGATAATCACCGGTAAATCTGGATAGCTGGCTTTGACTTTACCGAGGAAGGTTAGGCCATCAATACCCGGCATACGGATATCGGTCAGGATTACATCCGGTGCATCGACACCCAGTTGCTCCAGAGCAGATTGGGCTTCTTCAAAACTGGTAACGTCAAAGCCTTCTTCCTTGAAGGTTTTTTCCAGTACCCAGCGCATGGCACGATCATCATCAATTACCCAAATTTTATTTCGCGACATGGTTAGACTCCCAAGGTATATATAAGCTAAATATTGTTTTTCCTGGAACAGATTGGCACTCAATCATTCCGTTGTGTTGATGCATAATATTCTGTGCGATGCTCAGGCCCAGTCCGGTGCCTTTGGCGCGTGCCGTAACCAGCGGATAGAACACCGATTCAATAATTTCTTCCGGCACACCGGGGCCGTTGTCTTCAATATCGACCCGTACCACCGAGCGATGAATCACGCCATTAATGGTGACCAGGCGCTGAATACGAGTTCTTAAAATCAGTTCGGGCTGATGTTCTACAAAGAACTCCTTGTTTTCCATCATGGCCTGTACCGCATTGACGCTAATATTCAGCATGACCTGAATCAGCTGGTCACGATCCGCCATCACTTCCGGTAACGACAGGTCATAATCCCGGATGATTTTGACTTTTTTCTTGGTCTGGTTGGCAATTAGCGAGCGCACGCGTTCCAATGGTTCATGAATATTGACCAGTTCGTAACTCGGTAACTGACGTGAACCGAGCATGGTGTCGGCCAGATTTCTGAGCCGATCGACTTCATTAATAATAATGTCGGTAAACTCTGCATATTGAGAGTCATTCAGACTGCGCGCCAGTAGCTGGGTTGCACCGCGAATGCCGGCCAGCGGGTTTTTAATTTCATGCGCCACGCCGCGCACCAGCTGCCGCGCCACCTGATGCTGCTGAATCAGGTTTTCTTCTTTGGAAATTTTCAGCATCCGGTCAATCGGATTCAGTTCAATTAGCAATAAAGGATGATAGCTTTTGCCCGCATTCAGCTGCGAAGCGGTGTAATCGACATGAATGTCTTTAAAGTTGACATTAATGGTAGCTTCACGGCGGGTATAAGGCTGTCCGGTGCTTAAAGTATTCTGTAGTGCTTCGTAGGTATTAAATTCATCGGTCGGGAGATGCAGTAAATTCATTACCGGCTGTCCGGCAGCACGTAATAAACTGATATCAAACAGCGCCTCACAAGAGGAATTGAGGTAAAAAATATTCAGGTTGCTGTCAACCAGTAAAATGGCAGTGGTCAAATTGTCCACTAAAAGGCGATAGTCGATAGCCGGGCTTTGATCCATTAGCGGTGGCATCCTGTATTAAAATAGCGCAATGGTATCTTCATAAAGCAATAGGTTTCTGAATTAAGAACGTTAATGATGCAAATTAAGCAAAATGCACGCCAACTTTGTTCAAATTCCTGTAAATCAAGCCAATTTATGAGAAAAATGCGCTGAAATGGACGGGTTGATTCAGGTATAGCGGATAACGCCAGTGCTGTAAACCAAAAGTGAATCAAAATGGTGCAATATTGTGTATAAGCCGGCTTTAGTGGTTGTATTTTGGTGCA
Organism: Acinetobacter sp. AND/436; assembly: GCF_049546925.1. Lineage (NCBI taxonomy): Bacteria > Pseudomonadati > Pseudomonadota > Gammaproteobacteria > Moraxellales > Moraxellaceae > Acinetobacter > Acinetobacter sp. AND/436. The sequence continues at coordinate 65,479 of NZ_JBMXBO010000003.1, read as the reverse complement.
TTATGCAAAGAGTGGGCTATTTCTCTATTTTTATGGCCAGAAAAGTCATACAATACGCGCATTCTAGTGGAGCGCAGATTCATGAAGTCCCCCAAAGTCGGTTTTGTTTCTTTAGGTTGTCCTAAGGCATTGGTAGATTCTGAACGAATTTTAACTCAGTTAAAGACTGAAGGTTATGATGTCGCATCGGATTATGACGGTGCTGATTTAGTCGTGGTTAACACCTGTGGTTTTATTGAATCTGCAGTACAAGAGTCTTTAGACGCCATTGGCGAAGCCATGAATGCCAATGGTCGCGTCATTGTGACTGGCTGTTTAGGTAAAGACGAAGACAAGATTCGTCAAATGCATCCGAATGTCTTAAAAGTGACTGGTGCAGCAGCCTATGAAGAAGTTATGGATGCCGTGCATCAGTATGTGCCGGAGCCACCAAAGCACAATCCGTTTATTGATCTGGTGCCAGAACAGGGGATCCGTTTAACCCCGAAACATTATGCTTACCTGAAAATATCAGAAGGCTGTAACCACCGTTGTACTTTTTGTATCATCCCGAGCATGCGTGGTGATTTAGTTTCCCGTCCGGTCGGTTCTGTTCTGGAAGAAGCCGCAGCGCTGAAACGTGCTGGTGTAAAAGAAGTTCTGGTCATTTCTCAAGATACTTCAGCTTATGGTGTGGATACCAAATACAAGCTAGATTTCTGGAACGGCCAGCCGGTTAAAACCAAATTCTATGACATGTGTGAAGCCCTGGGCCAGTTGGGCATCTGGGTCCGTTTGCACTATGTCTATCCTTATCCGCATGTCGATGCCGTGATTGACCTGATGGCGCAAGGCAAAATCTTGCCGTACCTGGATATTCCATTCCAGCATGCCAGTCCGAAAATCCTCAAGCTGATGAAACGTCCGGCGCACAGTGAAAATACGCTAGAGCGCTTAAACGTATGGCGTGAAAAATGTCCGGATCTGGTGATTCGTTCCACCTTCGTGGTTGGCTTCCCGGGTGAAACTGAAGAAGACTTCCAGATGTTGCTGGACTGGTTGAAAGAAGCGCAGCTGGATCGTGTCGGTTGCTTCACCTATTCACCGGTTGAAGGTGCAACCGCGAATGATCTACCAGATCATGTGCCGGAAGAAATCAAGCAGGAACGTTATGAACGTTTCATGCAGGTGCAGCAGGAAATTTCAGCTGCAAAACTGCAAAAACGCATTGGTCAGACCATGACTGTGCTGGTGGATGATCTGGAAGAAGAATTCCCGGTTGCCGTTGCGCGTTCTTATGCAGATGCACCTGAAATTGATGGTAACGTGTTTGTTGAAGATATCGACAAGTCAAAAATTAAAGCAGGCGATTTGCTTGAAGTCGAAATTACCGATGCAGATGAATACGATTTATTTGCCAAGCTGATTGCGATCAAATCTGCTTAAGTACTGATATACAGAAAAAATTTAAATTAAATACTTTGGAGTTTGATGATGTTGGATTCTAAAAAGCCACGTTATGAACGTATTTTGCTGAAGCTTTCAGGCGAGGCACTGGCGGGTAACAAGGATATGGGGATTGATGCCCAAATCCTTGATCAGATGTCTTTGGCAATTGCGCACCTGGTCGGTCTGGGTGTGCAAGTGGGTATCGTGGTTGGTGGCGGTAACCTGTACCGTGGCAGCCAGTTACAAAAAGACGGTCTGGTCGGTCGTGTGACTGGTGACCAGATGGGTATGCTGGCGACTGTGATGAACGGTCTGGCCATGCGTGATGCTTTAGTACGCCGTAACATTAAAACACGTCTGCTTTCAGCACTGCCAATTGGTACCGTTGTAGAATCTTATTCAAGCCGTGATGCAATTCGCCACTTAACCCAAGGTGAAGTGTGCGTATTCGTTGCCGGTACAGGTAACCCGTTCTTTACCACAGATACAGCTGCCTGCTTGCGTGGTATTGAAATTGAAGCCAATCTGATTCTGAAAGCCACCAAGGTAGATGGCGTTTATAACAAAGATCCAAGCAAATACGAAGATGCGGTGAAATATGACACCCTGACGTTCGATCAGGTGTTAGATGAAAAGCTCGGCGTGATGGATTTAACCGCAATCTGCTTATGCCGTGACCACAATGTACCGTTACAGGTATTCGATATGAATAAAGCCGGTGCTTTACTTTCAGTGGTTATGGGTGAAAAAGAAGGAACTCACGTTACGAACTAATGTACGTGGGCCTGAAAGCTCTTTATACTACACGCTATTTTAGTAATTACATCTTTAAGAATTAAGTAAGGAAGATCATATGATTAACGATCTTAAAAAAGACAGCGAACAGCGTATGCAAAAGACTCTGGAGTCTTTGGAGCAAGGTTTTGCCAAAGTTCGTACCGGCCGTGCCCATCCATCAATCTTGAACGGTGTGATGGTTCCTTACTATGGCTCAGATGTGCCGTTAAACCAGGTGGCAAACGTGGGTGTTGAAGATTCACGTACTCTTATCGTACAGCCATTTGAACGTACTATGGTGTCTGCAATTGACAAGGCGATTCGTGAATCTGACCTCGGTCTGAACCCGATTACTGCTGATTCGATTCGTGTGCCGCTACCAGCTTTAACCGAAGAAACCCGTAAAGACATGCAGAAAGTTGCGCGTTCTGAAGCGGAAAATGCCAAAGTAGCGATTCGTAACATCCGTCGTGATGTCTTGGGCGATATCAAAGCATTATTGAAAGAAAAAGAAATTTCTGAAGATGATGAACGTCGTGCAGGCGATGATATCCAGAAAATCACCGACAAATATGTTGCTGAAGTCGACAAGCGTTTGGCTGCTAAAGAAGCTGAGTTGATGAAGGTCTAATTGTCGATGACCACATCTGAAGACTGTCAGACGCTTCCAAAACATGTTGCCATCATCATGGATGGCAACAACCGTTTTGCCAAGAAAAATCAATTGCAAAAAGGCGACGGTCACCGTGAAGGTAAAAATATTCTAGATCCGATTGTTGACTATTGTCGCAGCAAACACATTCAGGCACTTACCGTTTTTGCATTTTCAAGTGAAAACTGGAATCGTCCGCAATATGAAGTTGATTTACTCATGCAATTGCTGGAAGACACGATTCATGAGCAAATGCCGCGCATGGAAAAATACCAGATTGCCTTGCGTTTTATTGGCGATCGCAGTCGTTTATCCCCACATCTTCGTGACTTGATGTTGCATGCTGAACAAAGGACTGCTAAGTTCAGTAGCATGACTTTAACCATTGCCATCAGTTATGGGGGCATGTGGGATATGGCAGAAGCAGCCAAACAGATTGCGGCTGATGTACTGGCCAATAAAGTCGCGCTGGAACAGATTGATAGCATGCTGTTCGGTCAATATGTGTGCCTAGGTGATTTACCGCCTGTGGACCTGTTGATTCGTACGGGTGGAGATTATCGGCTGTCCAATTTCTTGCTTTGGCAGGCCGCGTATGCCGAACTGTACTTTACTCCGACCTTGTGGCCTGAGTTTAGTGTAGAAGAGCTGGATGATGCGTTTCATGTGTTTGCAGGACGCGAACGTCGCTTTGGAAAAACTTCAGAGCAAATCCAACAAGAGAAACTTGAGAATTAATACATGTTAGAGCGGATAATTACCGCATTGGTATTGGTCGCTGTGGTGCTGAGCTGTATGTTTGCAACTCAGTCCCATTATCCAATGTTTGTGCTGATGATTTTTGCAGCAGGGGTTGCGGGCTATGAGTGGTTCAAACTCATGCCAAGAACAACAAAATATGTCATCAAGCCCATGGCTTGGGGTTATGGTCTGGTGACCGCCGCTCTTTCCGCGCTTGCTTTATATTTTAGTGATATTGCGTTATTGCTGTGGTCAGCCTCGATTTTAACCTGGCTGCTCAGCCTGTATTGGGTGAAATCCTATCCTGAATATGATGGCTGGTACAATCCAAGCCTGAACTTTATTGGCTTTGTGCTGATTTCTGCCGCCGTGACTGCCATTTATGCGGTCTGGACCCATTCACCGTGGTGGCTGATGTATCTGTTCCTGCTGGTTTGGGGTGCAGATTCTGGCGCTTATTTTGTCGGACGCAAGTTTGGTAAAAAGAAACTGGCACCACATGTCAGTCCAAACAAATCGGTGGAAGGTTTATATGGTGGCGTGTTTACCGCCATCCTGATTGTGCTGTTCGTGGAAATTGTCTATCTGGACTTAAGCCTGACCCAACATATTTTATTCCTGATTCTGTCCATGATAACCGTATTTAGTTCGGTACTGGGCGATCTGTTTGAATCCATGATCAAACGCCGTGCCGGAATTAAAGACTCTGGTCGTATTCTGCCAGGACATGGTGGAGTGCTGGACCGCATTGACTCCTTGCTCGCAGCGGCTCCAATCTTTGCTGCAAGCATGTATGTACTGAAACTTATTGGCGTAGATTTATAGATGTTACAAGCTGTTTGTATATTGGGTGTTACAGGTTCAATTGGTCAAAGCACCTTAAAAATACTGCAACAACATCCTGAAAAATATTCGGTATATGCCGTAACGGCTCACAGTCGTATTGCTGAGCTGGTTGAAATATGCAAACAGTTTCATCCCAAAGTGGCCGTGGTACCTGCTGCACAGGTCGATTCCTTAAGACAGCTGTTACAGCAGGCTAATCTTGCCGATATTGAAATCCTCTGTGATGAAGCTGGTTTAATAGCTGTGGCTTCACATCCTGAAGTGGATGTGGTGATGGCGGCAATTGTTGGTGCCGCAGGTTTAATGCCAACGTTGGCCGCAGTGCAGGCCGGTAAGCGCGTGCTACTGGCCAATAAAGAAGCCCTGGTGATGTCCGGTGACCTGATGATGCAGGCAGCGCGTGATCATGGCGCTTTATTATTGCCGGTCGATTCCGAACACAATGCAATTTTCCAGTGCCTGCCGCAAAACTATTTTGAGGTCGAGCGTAATGGTCAACCAAAACTGGGTGTGCAGCAGATTCTGCTGACCGCATCGGGTGGGCCATTTTTAAATCATAGTCTGGAACAGTTACACAGTGTGACCCCGGCGCAAGCCTGTAAACATCCCAATTGGTCTATGGGTCAAAAAATTTCCGTCGATTCCGCCACCCTGATGAACAAGGGTCTGGAGCTGATTGAAGCCTGCCATTTGTTCGCAGTAAAAGAACAATTTGTTACAGTGGTGGTGCATCCACAGAGTATTATTCACTCCATGGTTCAATATGTCGATGGAACAACTTTGGCGCAAATGGGTAATCCGGATATGTGTACGCCAATTGCGCATGCGTTGGCCTGGCCGGAACGTCTGCAGACGCATGTTCCGCCGCTGGATTTATTTATCCATTCACAGCTGAATTTTCAGGCACCGGATACCACGCGTTTCCCGGCCTTAAAGCTGGCACGTCAGGCCATGCAGGCAGGTGGTATTGCACCGACCTTGCTAAATGCGGCCAATGAAATTGCAGTGGCATCTTTCTTGCAAAACCAGCTTGGGTTTACCCAGATTCCAGAAATTGTTGAACAGACCCTGAATCATCTGGCCAATCGCGCCGCAGATTCAATTGAAACCATTCTTCAGGCAGACCAGAATGCCCGTGCTTTTGCACAGCAGTGTGTGATTCAGACAGGAAGCTAAGACATGAGTGCCTTATTTATTATTGTTGCGGCCATTCTTTTGTTGGGGCCGTTAATTGCAATTCATGAATTTGGGCACTACTTTGTTGCACGCAAACTGGGGGTCAAAGTCCTGGTTTATTCTATTGGTTTTGGCCCGACAGTGCTGAAATGGACCTCGAAGAAATCCGGTATTCAATATCAGCTCTCGGCTTTGCCTTTGGGCGGCTATGTCAAAATGCTGGATGAACGTGAGGGCAATGTGGCAGAAGAAGATCTACCTTTTGCTTTTAACCGTCAGCATCCGTGGAAACGGATCGCGATTGTCGCGGCAGGTCCTTTAATTAATCTGGTTTTTGCGATTGTACTGTTCTGGATTCTGTTTTTACCGTCTCAGGAACAGCTGAATACCCGTGTTGGGAAAGTCTTGCCACAAACGCCTGCGGCTGAAGTGAATATGCAGCCGGGTGACCGGATTACCGCAGTCGATGGTACCCAGGTCAGCACCTGGGAAAAACTGAATTTTGCGCTGGTGGATCGTGCTGGTGAAACAGGTACCATTCATATTCAGGCCAACCGCGATGGTCAGCCACAAAACTTTCAATTACCGATTCAAGATTTCTTGAAAGATCAATCTCAGTCACCACTTGAGGTGCTGGGCTTTACGCCATATCGTCCGAATATTCCAGCAGTGGTCAGCAAACTGAGTGAAGATGGCGCTGCCATTCGTCAAGGGATGAAAGAAGGTGACCAGATTTTAGCGATTGACGGTGTTGTCATGAAAGACTGGTACGATGTGGTACAAGTGGTACAGGCATCGCCAGAGAAACTGTTGAAGATTGATGTGTTGCGTCAAGATCAGCGGGTACAGCTGGAAATTATGCCGCAGGCCAAACGCGACAATATGGGCAACACCACCGGTATGTTAGGTGTACAAAGTGACCCGGGAAAAATAACAATTCCTGAAGAATATAAACAAACCATTCAATATAGTCCTACAGAAGCCTTAATGATGGCGGTCGATAAAACCGGTCAAATTTCCTCGATGATTTTGAACTCCATCGTCAAAATGGTGCGTGGTCTGATTGGTTTAGATAACCTGTCTGGCCCGATTACCATTGCCAAGGTGGCAGGACAAAGCGCTGAAATGGGCTGGCAAACTTTTATTTCGTTTATGGCCCTAATGAGTGTAAGCTTGGGTATTCTAAATTTACTGCCAATTCCAATGCTGGATGGTGGACATTTGGTTTATTATTTTATAGAACTAATTCGTGGTAAACCTGTTTCTGAACAAATACAATTAGTTGGTTTAAAAATTGGTATGGTATTGCTCGGTAGCATGATGCTTCTGGCATTATTTAATGATTTTATGCGTTTATAACAACGTGGATAGGCAATAAATTTAACATTGGAAAAGACTGGCATGCAGCACACACATTTATTTATGCCTCTGGCACTGGTTAGTGCTATGGCAGCAGTACAACAAGTATATGCAGCAGATGAATTTATCGTAAGAGATATACAAATTGACGGACTTGTTCGTTTAACGCCAGCCAATGTTTATGGAATGATTCCTGTAAATAGTGGTGATCGTGTCAACGATGCCACCATTGCAAATGCAATTCGCAGCCTGTATGCCACAGGTTTATTCGATGATATTAAAGCTGCCCAGCAAGGTGATACCTTGGTGTTTCAGGTGGTAGAACGTCCGATCATTTCGAAAGTCGAATTTAAAGGCAATAAATTAATTCCAAAAGAAGCCCTTGAAGAAGGCTTAAAGAAAATGGGCGTGGCTGAAGGTGAAGTGCTGAAAAAGTCTGCTTTGCAAACACTAGAATCGGAACTTGAACAGCAATACATGCAGCAAGGCCGTTATGATGCCGATGTCAAAGTCATTACCACAGCACGTCCGAATAACCGCGTCGACCTGACCATCGAGTTTATTGAAGGTAAAGCGGCCAAAGTTTTTGATATTAATATCATTGGCAATACCGTCTTTAAAGACAGCGAAATTAAACAGGCCTTTGCAGTCAAGGAAAGTGGCTGGGCTTCTGTGATTTCACGTAATGACCGTTATGCGCGTGAGAAAATGGCAGCAAGCTTGGAAGCTTTACGTGCGCTGTATTTAAACCGTGGTTATATCAACTTTAATATCAATAATTCGAGCCTGAACTTAAGTGAAGACAAACAGCACATCTTCATTGAGGTGTCGATTGATGAAGGCGAACAGTTCAAATTTGGTCAAACCAAATTCTTGGGTGATGCTTTATATGCACCAGAAGAATTAAAAGCGCTGCAAATCTATAAAGATGGTGAAACCTATTCGCAAGAAAAGGTCAATGCGGTTAAGCAGCTGCTGCTTCGCAAGTATGGTAATGCCGGTTATTACTATGCAGAAGTGAATGTGGTGCCACAAATTAATGAAGAAACCAAACAGGTTGATCTGAACTATTACATCAACCCGGGTCAGCAAGTCACAGTACGCCGCATTAACTTCAGTGGTAACACCAAAACTGCCGATGAAGTGCTACGTCGTGAAATGCGCCAGATGGAAGGTGCATTGGCCAGTAACGAAAAAATTGATCTGTCTAAAGTCCGTTTAGAACGTACTGGTTTCTTTAAAACCGTGGATATTAAACCGGTGCGTGTTCCGAATGTACCGGATCAGGTTGATCTTAACGTTGCGGTGGAAGAACAGCATTCAGGTACCAGTACCTTGGCGGTGGGTTTCTCGCAAAGTGGCGGTGTAACTTTCCAGGCCGGTTTAAGCCAGACCAACTTCCTGGGTACCGGTAATGCCGTGTCGATTGACTTGTCGCGTTCTGAAACACAGGACTACTATAACCTAAGCGTAACCGATCCGTACTTTACCATTGATGGTGTGCGTCGCGGTTATAATATGTACTACCGTAAAACCAAACTGGATGATGACTATAACGTTAACAACTATGTGACCGACAGTTTTGGTGGCGGAATTAACTTTGGTTATCCAATTGATGAAAACCAGAGCATTAGTGCGGGCTTAAATATTGATAATACTGAAGTGACAACTGGTCCTTATGTATCGACTTATGTGGCAGATTATTTAGAAAGCCATGGTGGTCGAGAAACACAAAGAGGCGATCATTGTCCAGCAAATATCAATGCAGATGGGGAGTGTGTGGATGAAAATGGAACTCTAGTTCAAACCATCCCATATGGTCGAGAGTTTAAGGGTGACTTCCTGACTTATAACCTAAATTTAGGTTGGTCATATAATACCCTTAACCGTCCGATTTTCCCAACAATGGGGATGTCGCATCGGGTGAATGCAGAAATTGCTTTACCGGGCAGTGATGTGGAATATCAAAAAGTTACCTATGATGCACAGGCCTATTATCCGCTGGGCAAAGATTTTGTGCTGCGTGGCTATGGTAAGGTGGGTTATGGTAATGACTTACCATTCTATAAGAACTTCTATGCCGGTGGTTATGGTTCGGTACGTGGTTATGACAACAGTACCTTAGGACCAAAATATCCAGGTGTTTATTTCTCTGATATTGGAAAGACTGATCCATCTCCAGAAGAAGTGGGTGGTAATGCTTTAGTACAGTTTGGTACTGAACTGGCTTTGCCGGTACCATTTAAAGGGGACTGGGCACGTCAGGTTCGTCCGGTGATTTTTGCTGAAGGTGCACAAGTATTCGATACTCAATGTAATGTTTCTAATAACGATATTTTCGTAAATGGGGATTCAGTAAGTAGTAAACAGTACTGTGAAGATAACTTTGGCTTTGACTTCGGTGAAATGCGTTATAGCGTCGGTGTAGGCTTTACCTGGATTACCATGATTGGCCCATTGTCCTTAAGTTATGCATATCCGCTGAATGAAAAACCAGGTGATGAAACCAAGAATATCCAGTTTGAAATTGGCCGTACGTTCTAAGTACGGTCTGTTCATGGATGCTTGAAATAGGGATAGATCAAGATGAAGAAGATACAACTGGCGGTTTTAGGTTTCACACTGTCCTGTGCCGCAGCGGCACAGGCGGCAGGTTATGGTGTGGTCAGCTTAGAGCGTGTGGTTGAAAGCAGTAGCTATTTAAAACAGCAAAATAGTGCATTGCAACAATCGCTTAAACCTCAAACCACTAAACTTGAACAGCTGGGTAAAGAGCTGGAAAATTTGCAGCAACGTGCCCAGCAGTCAGCGAACTTATCTGAAGCCGATAAGCAAAAATTATCGGTGCAGTATCAGGCCAAGTTAAAAGAATTTAATACTTTACAGCAAGGTTTGCAGACCAAAGTGCAGGCTGATCTGCAAAAAATGAATGACAATTTTGAGCAGCGCATCAAGCAGGCAGCAGAACAATTGCGTAAAGAAAATAATTTAGATGTGGTTTTGAACAAAAACTCAGCACTTGCCTATGACCCTAAGTATGATTTAACTGATAAAATGATTCAAAAGGTTAATGCAATCAAGTAATCAATGAGTTATCAACATTATCGCTTAGAAGAACTTGCTCGTCTGGTCCAGGGCGAGCTGGTCGGTCAGGCCGATTTAGGTCTCCAGGGTTTAGCGAGCCTGGAGCTTGCTAAACCGCAGCACATTGCTTTTGTCAATGCTGACAAGTATGTGGAGCAGGCAAAAGTATCTAAAGCGGGTGCTTTAATTGTCACGCCCGAGTTACAGCAGCAGCTTGATACGCATCAGAACTTTATTGTGGTGGCAAATCCCTATTTGGCGTTTGCAATTTTAACCCATGTCTTTGAGCGTAAGCACACCCAAACGGGTATTGAAAGTACCGCAAAAATTCATCCCTCAGCGATCATTTCTGAAAGTGCTTATATTGGCCATTATGTGGTGGTGGGTGAAAATTGTGTGGTGGGTGATAAAACCATTATCCAATCGCATAGCAAAATTGATGATTTTGTTGAAATTGGTAAAGAATGTTTTATTGATTCGCATGTCACCATCACTGGTGAAGCCAAAATTGCTGACCGGGTCCGCATTCATGCCAATACCGTGATCGGGAGTGAAGGCTTTGGTTTTGCTCCGTATCAGGGCAAATGGCACCGCATTGCACAGTTAGGTTCAGTACAGATTGGTAATGATGTACGAATTGGTTCGAATTGTAGTATTGACCGTGGTGCGCTGGATGACACCATTTTGGAACATGGTGTCATAATTGATAACCTTGTGCAAATCGCGCATAACGTGAAAGTGGGGGCCAATACTGCTATCGCTGCAAAATGCGGTATTGCCGGCAGTACCATCATTGGCAAAAACTGTATTCTGGCAGGTGCGTGTGGGGTCTCTGGTCATCTTTCTATTGCTGACAACGTGACTTTAACCGGAATGTCAATGGTCACAAAGAGTATTTCTGAACCAGGAACCTATTCTTCGGGCACCGGTGCATTACCAAATGCGCAATGGAAACGCGCGGTGATTCGCTTTAGACAATTAGCAGATGTGCCATTGACCCAATTGCAGAAAAGACTCGATCATATGCAGACTCAAATTGAGTCCCTTGAATCAACTTTAAAATTGCGTAAATAATTATGATGACTGAGTCGAATACCCCAACATTTACGAAACCTGAATTGCCAATGCATATTCAAACCATCCGTGAATATTTGCCACATCGTTATCCATTCTTATTGGTAGATCGAATCGTTGATGTAACTGACAACGGGATTGTGGGTTATAAGAACGTTTCGATTAATGAAGAGTTTTTACAAGGACATTTCCCTGAATATCCAATTATGCCAGGGGTATTGATTGTAGAAGCGCTGGCACAGGTTTCAGGCGTGCTTGGCTTTATTATGAATAATCAGAAACCGACTGCGGGTGCATTATTCCTATTTGCCGGTGCCGAAAAAGTTAGATTTAAAAAACAAGTGGTTGCAGGCGACCAACTTGTATTAAAATCTGAATTAGTAATGCAGAAACGTGGTATTTACAAATATAATTGTATCGCCACGGTCGATGGCATTGTTGCAGCAACCGCGGAAATTATGATTTCGCATCAGAAAACAGAGCAAGCATGAGCAATAACCCCCTCATTCACCCCACCGCTATAATTGACTCCTCTGCAGTCATTGCGCCTGATGTGCAAATTGGACCTTATAGTATTATTGGTCCGAATGTCAGCATTGGTGCGGGTACAAAGCTGCATTCACACGTGGTGGTGGGTGGCTATACCCGTATTGGTGAGCATAATGAGATTTTCCAGTTCGCAAGTGTTGGCGAAGTCTGTCAGGACCTGAAATATCAGGGTGAAGAAACTTGGCTGGAAATTGGTGACTATAACCTGATTCGTGAACATTCCAGCTTACATCGCGGGACGGTTCAGGACAAAGGCATCACTAAAATTGGTAGCCACAACCTGTTGATGGTCAATACGCATATTGCTCACGACTGTATCGTGGGTGATCACAATATTTTTGCCAATAATGTCGGTGTCGCAGGGCACGTGCATGTCGGTGATTATGTGGTGGTGGGTGGAAACTCGGGTATTCATCAGTTCTGTAAAATTGACTCTTACAGTATGATTGGTGGCGCATCTTTAATTCTGAAAGATGTACCGGCCTATGTGATGGTTTCGGGTAATCCTGCGCATGCTTTTGCTATGAATATTGAAGGTATGCGTCGTAAAGGCTGGTCGAAAAATGTGATTCAAGGATTACGGGACGCCTTTAAACTGATTTACAAATCAGGATTAACCACTGAAGAAGCCATTCAGAAAATCCGTGCAGAGATTCTGCCAGAAGTGCCGGAAGCACAGCGTTTAATTGATTCACTAGAACAGTCTAAACGCGGGATTGTACGCTAACACGCTGTTTGAAGCTGATTCAAAAAACTGCTCCAATTGGGGCAGTTTTTTTATATCCAGATTTTGAGGTTTCTTGAACATCAGATACAAATTTCTACTCGTGCTTGGCCCGGATTTTGCTCATATTCAAGCTATACAATAAAAATTATTGCGGGAGAGCGGCACTTGGTGCTCGCCGAAGGAGCAACGACCCCGGAAACTCTCAGGCAAAAGGACCGTAATAATTCAAAAATCTGGAGAGAAGCACGCGCAGTGCTCACCGAAGGGGATGGTTGGGCTGAACATCAGTTAAATCGAAGCTCTCAGGTACCCTGACAGATGGGGCATCACGAATGGAACAGCTGTTCCAAGGAGCGTTTTATGCCGCATGTTGTTGTCATTGGTGCAGGAATTACCGGGGTCACTTCAGCCTATGAGCTGATGCGTTTAGGCTATCAGGTTACGGTGATTGACCGGCATTTATACCCGGCGATGGAAACATCGTATGCCAATGGTGGCCAGTTATCGGCCAGTAATGCAGAAGTCTGGAATCAGAAAGCCACTGTACTGAAAGGCCTGAAATGGATGTCGCAAAAGTCGGCGCCGCTCTTATTAAATCCTGCATTTGATCTGCATAAGTATGGCTGGCTGATCGAGTTCTTAAGCAATATCCGCAACTATGAACACAATACCCAGGAAACAGTGCGCCTGGCACTTCTGGCACGCAAACGTTTATTTGAAATTGCAGAACAGGAACAGATTGATTTCAATCTGGAAAAACGTGGAATTTTACATTTTTATCATAATAAAGCGGATTTTGACTTTGCAATTCGGGTCAATGATTTGCTCTGTCAGGGGGGGCTGGAGCGTTATCAGGTCAGTCTGGATGAAATCCGACAGATTGAACCAAGTCTAACTGGGCAATATTATGCAGGTTTTTACTGCCCGGGAGATGCCACCGGCGACATTCATAAATTCACGGTGGGGCTGGCTCAAGTCACCATGCAGCAGGGTGTACGTTATATTTTCGGCCGGGATGTTCATGATATTCAGCTAGACGCCCAGCAGGTACAGCTGAGTTATCGGCCAGCCATTGAAGATCCGCTGGCAGATCAGCCGATGGTGGAAACCTTACATGCCGATGCCGTGCTGATTTGCGGCGGTGTGGGGAGCTATCAATTGGCGCGACAGGTAGGTGATCGGGTCAATGTTTATCCGGTCAAAGGCTATTCCATTACCGTCAATTTACAGGATGAACAGAGCCAAAAGCAGGCACCTTGGGTCAGTCTGCTAGATGAAAGTGCCAAAATTGTGACCTCACGTTTAGGCACAGATCGGCTGCGGATTGCCGGAACGGCCGAATTTAATGGTTATAATCGCGATATTCGCCATGACCGGATTCAGCCACTGGTGCGCTGGGTGCAGCGGAATTTTGATATTTCAACCGAAAGCGTGGTGCCGTGGGCAGGTTTACGTCCGATGATGCCAAATATGATGCCGGTGATTCGGCAGGGCCAGCATCCACGGGTATTTTATAATACTGGCCATGGGCATCTGGGCTGGACCTTATCTGCGGCGACAGCATTGATGATTAGTCAGGAAATTGCGCAGCATTATCCGGTGACGGGTAATGAGAACATTCAGTTAAGCTCTGTTTTAAAGTAACAGGGCATTAGGAGAGATGCTGATCATCTGCCGGGTTCTGGCAAAATAAATCCATCAAAATGAAGCAAATCGCTGTCAATTCAACGGGCTATTTGGCTTATACTCAGGCTTTAAATAAAATATCTTTTTGCTTTAAGATTTTGAACTGCCATTAAAAAAATGGATTGAGATGCTGCCGTCCTGGGCAGACCGCGATATGTATGGATAAACGATGGCAAATATAATTCTGGTTGCGCTATTTCCTTTAATCTTTCTGATTGCGTTGGGCTATGTACTCAAGCGCTTTAGGTTTTTAGAAGATAAATTCTGGCACGGTGCAGAAAAGCTCAACTACTATCTGCTGTTCCCGGTGATGCTGTTTTTGGGCCTGGCGCATGCCGAAATTCAGGCCAGCGAAATTCGCCACATGATGCTGGGAGCGGGTCTGACCCTGCTGATTGCGGTTTGTCTGTTATATATCCTCAAGGCGCTGTATGGCACTGCAGCGGCACGTTTTGGCGTGTATATGCAGGGCATGGTGCGTTTTAATACCTATATCGGTCTGGCGCTGTCGGCGTCTTTGTTTTATCAGCAGGGTATGGCGCTGTTTGCTATTCTGCTGGTGTTTTGCATTCCTCTGGTCAATGTGCTTTCGGTTTTGGCCCTGACCAATTCAGAAGGGATGCGCTTGCAATCCATCCTGTTATCATTATTGAAAAATCCCTTAATTTTAGGCTGTATTGCAGGCGGGGTGTTTAATCTGCTGAATTTACGCTTATGGATTGGCTTTGAAAATTATTTAAAACAGATTGCCATTTCCAGTTTGCCATTGGGCTTGATGTGTATTGGTGCAGCATTACAGTTTCAGGGGCTGCGTAAAGATCTGCGGACCTTGTTATTAAACACTTTTGGACGCTTGCTGTTGATGCCGATGATTGCGTTGGCGACCTGTCTGGCATTGAATCTGCCGGCCCTGCATACCCAGATTCTGGTGATGTTTTTTGCCTTGCCGACGGCCTCATCGGCTTATATTCTGACCAAAGTTTTGGGGGGAGATAGCCAGCTGATGGCCAGTGTGATTAGCCTGCAGACTGTGTGTGCGGCGTTCAGTTTGCCATTGATTTTGTGGTGGGTGATGTAAAGCGCTGTCAGGTTTTAATCATAGAGACGATAAATACCGCTAAAACGCTCGCAGCCTTTTTGTTCAGTACGCACGGCTAAATAAGCCTTCTGGAAGTCGAGCTGGTAATTGCAGTCATGTTCATTATCAATAATATGCTGCTTTTGCTGCGGTGAGGTATAGGCCAGTAAGGAAATGGTTTGGGTGTCTAGCTTGTTGTTTGGACTGCGATAGGCCACACCTTCAATTTTAATACTGTCTTTATTTAGTTGATGAATCTGCAAATGTACCGGCTGCTTGGCCAGTTGTCCCTGTTCAAATTTCAGATAATGCTGGGTCATGCTCTGGTTCATCGAGCTAAAGAAATTTAACTGATCCAGACGCGCTTCAAACTGCTGTTTAAAACACTCGGTGGTTTTACACTGCTGCGCACGTTTAAACCAGAGCTGATGGGTATCTTGCAGAATACGCAGCGGGGCATCAGTCACCAGAAAAGCCGTCAGAAACTGATCATTGAGCTGCTCACGAATCTCCTGTAAATCGGCATGGCAGATTTTATTGAAAGCAGGCGTGTTGGCCTGCTCGCAATTGATTTTCTGTGCATGCGATAGCGGGGTGCCCGCGGCGCCCAAAAACAACAGGGTTCCAATGATTTTTATAAGATTCATCTCGGTTTTCAACAGCATGATCGCTTATACTTTCATTAGCTTGCGTAAGCTAACTATAGCGAAAGAGAAACTGTGAATACAAGATTTCAATCGTTTATTTCTGAAGGAGTTGAATATGGTTGCACAAATACGAATTGGGCAGGGAATAGACGTACATGCCTTTGAAGAAGGCGATTTTGTGACATTGGCTGGGGTTAAAATTCCACATACCCATGCTCTGAAAGCCCACTCAGATGGGGATGTGATTTTACATGCGCTATGCGATGCCTTATTGGGTGCATTGGCACTGGGCGATATTGGACAGCATTTTCCCGACACCGATCCTGAATTTAAGGGCGCTGACAGCCGGGTGTTGCTGAAGCATGTTTATCAGCTGATTTTAGACCGCGGTTATCTATTGAATAATGCCGACATTACCGTGGCCTGTGAACGCCCGAAACTGGCTAAGCACAATCTGGAAATGCGCCAGAGTATTGCCGATGTGCTGGATGTGGATGTGACTCAAATCAGCATTAAAGCCACCACCACGGAAAAATTAGGCTTTACCGGCCGTCAGGAAGGAATTCTGGCTACAGCTACGGTGTTAATTTGTCACGCAAAGTGATCGGTTTTCATTAAGGAAATTTGCAGTTCCTGGGTTGCTTTACGGCCCTGAAGTTGTAAGGCAACAGCGTGAATCAGACCGGTCCAGGTTTCATTCGGCTCCCAGATCTGGTGCAACATTTCCTGCGCGGTAGGCATGTCCATATTCATATAATACTGACGATATAAATACATCAGGCTGCTGACATGCTGATTGGTACCGCAATGCAACCACACCATCTGATCCTGCACCAGATGATCAATCAGGTCTAAAACCAGCAGACATTGGGCGTCAGATGGAGTTTCCCAAGAGATGGGCAGTTGTACATAGTTCAGGCCCAGTTCCAGACAGATTTTATCTTCATTGGCTAGATGCTGCTCGGCATCACTCAGTGCGACATTAACCACAGTGGTAATGCCATATTCTTTAATCTGACGTAACTGTTCCGCATTCGGCTGGCCGGATGTGTACAGGTGTTCATGCACAAACTGAAAGTGATCAATTTGGCTTAAAGCGGTTTCAATTTCATTCATCAGATAAAATTTCCTGCAACTGAAATGGAAACGCCATCTTGACGATGGCGTTTTTGAGTCAGTTTTAGCGGCTGGCTAAAACCTCTTTCAATGCTTCATGCATCTCAAGCAGGGATTTTTCAGTGGTTTCCCAGTCGATGCATCCATCGGTAACAGACTTACCATACTCCAAATCGCAAAGATTTGCAGGAATATCTTGACGACCGCCTTTCAAATGACTTTCGACCATAATCCCGACAATTGATTTATTGCCATCTAAAATCTGTTCGGTGATGTTTTTTAAGACCAGTGGTTGCAGGTACGGGTCTTTGTTGGAGTTGGCATGACTGGTGTCAATCATGATTTTGGTGCTGACTTTGGCTTTAATTAGCGCTGCTTCTGCATCGGCGACTGAACCGGCATCATAGTTTGGCTTGCCATTACCACCACGCAATACCACGTGCGCATAGTTGTTACCGCTGGTACGAATTACCGACACCTGACCATGTTCGTTCAGCCCCAGGAAGCTGTGACCATGTTTTACAGACTGCATTGCGTTGGTCGCAACAGTTAAGCCGCCATCAGTACCATTTTTAAAGCCAACCGGTGAAGACAGGCCAGAAGACATTTCACGGTGAGTCTGACTTTCTGTGGTACGCGCACCAATCGCTGACCAGGAAATCAGATCCTGATAATACTGTGGAGAGTTCGGGTCCAGTGCTTCAGTGGCACAAGGCAGACCTTTTTCATTCAGTTCCAGCAGCAGTTTACGGCCAATACGCAGACCTTTTTCAATATTGAAAGAGTCATTCATGTCCGGGTCGTTAATCAGACCTTTCCAGCCCACGGTCGTACGCGGTTTTTCAAAGTACACCCGCATTACGATGTATAAGGTATCTTTTACTTTTTCGCTCAGCACTTTCAGGCGGTCTGCATAATCATGTGCTGCCACAGGATCATGAATCGAGCAAGGCCCAATGACCACAAACAGACGTTTGTCTTTACCATCAAGAATATTGCGGATGGTTTCACGACCTTTCAGTACGGTGTGATAAGCAGAGTCAGTCAGTGGAAGTTCTGCTTTGAGTTCAGCAGGGGTCACAAGTGGCTGGATGCTTTTAATATTCACATCATCGATATCTGAAGGTGTAATAGGGTTAGACTGTAAAGTGTTCATTGCCGTCACTGGTTTAATCGTATACAAGATTGTTTAATAGCCTGAATATAACACGAATATAGCAGCCTATTGTTATAAAAAAGATCAATAGATTACTGAAAAAAAAGTGATGAATCGCAGAGATAAATTAAACTGGCGATGTTTTTTCAGCGCTCACCACCATCGCCGCTTCAACTGGTTGTGCCGGTTTGGATTTGACCGGGTTCAGCATAAAGTTCACCCCAAGCGCGAACAGGGTAATGCCCAGCACTTTACGGATAATTTTTTCAGGCAGGCGTGAGCTGACTAAAGTACCGACCACAATTGCCGGAATAGAACCGACCAGTAACCACATCAGCAGTTCAAAATCGACATTGCCCGAGGTCATGTGACCCATACCGGCGACAAAGGTCAATAAGACTGCGTGGACCACATCGGAGCCGATAATGCGGATCATTGGCAAGTTCGGGAACATTAGCACCAGCGCCATAATGCCGAAGGCACCTGCACCCACCGAAGATAGGGTGACGAACACACCCAGGACAATTCCCATCACCACAATCATCGCGCGCTTGTTGGTGGCCTTCAGGTCGACCTTTTCCAGGTCTTGAGTCATATCTGGCAATTCATGTTTGCGATATTTGTTGAAAAATTTTTCAATCTGGCTGCGGAAAATAATAGATATGCCGGTTAGGGTCAGCATAAAGCCCAAGACCATGGTCAGCACAGCTTTATAATGCGTGGACTGGCTTAAATAGTTGTCGAGTACCCAATGCGTTGCAAAAGACGCCGGGATACTGCCGACAGACAGCCAGATCACAATTGGCCAGACGATATTCATTTTTTTGGCATGGACCAGTGAACCACAGAATTTGGAAATTGCGGCATAGAGCAGATCGGTACCAATGGCAATGTGCGGTTCAATCTTAAACAGGCTGATTAAAATCGGGGTCATTAACGAACCACCGCCTACACCGGTCACACCTACACAGAAGCCAACCAAAACACCTGCCAAAATAAACTCAACTGCACCAAACATGGGGATATGCCATACATCAAAAAACGTGCTTATCTTATGACTTTCGGATATAAGTCGTTGGCATGATTAATGATTTGCTTATTCTAAAAAATGCTAAAGATGAGAAAAAGATCAACATTTATAGTGAAACAGCGTGGAGATAGATCTATCTGAAATCTGCTGGATTTAAAGCTGAAAAAAAGGGGATTTTTTAGTAAAAAGATCAGGATGTGCAGGGCCGAATAGACGGATTTTGTGATGACAGCGCAGCAAAATGGAAAGATAAAAAGATTAAAAATAGCAGGAAATTTCACTTTAAATTCATTATTTGTGTATTCAGTGTCATTACATAGAGATGACATGTGTTGGAGTTTGGGATTTTATTTGATCAATCTTTCAGCATGATAAAAAGTTGCTGATGGTCATGAAACTGCAAGTCAGGTGGAATAGAGTGAAATAAAGCGGTGAAAGCGTAATAAATGAATGAGCCCAGCACAGCATCATCAATCAAACCTGATAGCCATACTGGATAAAAACAAAGCAGTTAAAATATAGAAAAACCTGAATTTTTTCTCGGCTCAGAACAAACAGTCGTTACAGTCACTTCAAGCAGAATATGTTAAAATTCCACGCAGCAATTGAAGGAGCAAGGTCTTGCAAAAACGAAAACTGAAAATAGGCATTGTAGTGGGAGAGGTTTCTGGGGATACCTTGGGTGCCAGACTGATCCGCCGTTTTCGTGAGCAAGGCATTGAGGCTGAATTTGAAGGTATTGGCGGCCCGCAAATGATTGCTGAAGGCTTTAAAAGCTATTATCCGATGGATATTTTGTCGGTCATGGGCATTGTTGAAGTCTTAAAAGACATTAAAAAGCTGTTTGCCGTGCGTGATGGACTGGTTGAACAGTGGAGCAAGGAGCCGGTCGATGTTTTTATTGGGATTGATGCGCCGGATTTTAACCTGCGTTTATCGAAAAGCCTGAAGCAGAAAAGTCCAAGCATTAAAACCGTGCAGTATGTCAGTCCTTCGGTCTGGGCATGGCGTCAGGGCCGTGTCCACGGCATTAAAGCCAATATTGATCTGGTGCTGTGTTTATTTCCGTTTGAAAAAGCCTTTTATCAAAAATGGCAGGTTCCGGCTGCCTTTGTCGGGCATCCATTAGCGAGTCAGTTGCCTGTCGATAATAATCTGGCCGATGCCAAACTGGAACTGGGGCTGGAAGCTTTGCAAAAGCATATTGCCTTATTGCCCGGTAGTCGTCGTGGTGAAATTGAGCGTTTAGGGCCATTGGTTCTGGCAGCCGCTGAAATTCTGGCTGCGAAATATCCAAACTATCACTTCTTAATTCCCGCCATTAACGATGCGCGTAAACAGCAGATTGAAAGTTTATTACAGCATTGTGCTGCTGATCTGAGATCACGGGTTAGTCTGCTGGAAAATACCGATACAGAATCAAAAATTGGCCGTCAGGTCATGAATGCAGCGGATATTGTCGCGCTGGCTTCGGGTACTGCAACGCTGGAAGCAATGTTATTGCACCGGCCGATGGTGACTTTCTATAAGCTCAACCGGATTACTTACTGGATTGCCAAACTGCTGGTTAAAATTCCGTATTACTCGCTACCGAATATTATTGCTGGTAAAAAAGTGATTGAAGAGCTGATTCAGGAAGAGGCTACACCAGAGCGTCTGGCACATGAAATTGAAAAGCTGATGCATATTGAAGCTGCACAAATTCAGGTAATGCAGCATCGCACTATGCATAAACAGCTACTGTCGGGCAACTGTGAAGACCCGGTGGCAGCAATTCTGGCTATTTTATAAGAGCCTGCTGAAACTGCTGCCGGTACTGGCTTGGGGTCAGGAAAAACTGCTTTTTAAAAGTCTGGCTAAAGGCAGTTTCAGAAGAGTAGCCAACTTTATAGGCAATTTGCTGGATTGAGAGCTGGCCATGACGTAAATATTGAGCCGCCAGCCTTAAGCGATGCTGCTGCAAATAGGCCAGTGGAGATTCGCCAACAATCTGGGTAAACAGATTGGCAAATTTTGAGCGCGACATGCAGCATTGTTCGGCCAGGGTTTCGACGGTCCAGCTTTTTTCCGGTTGTCCGTGAATGGCGGTTAAAGCATTGGACAGTTCCGGATGCGTCAGTGCGCTCAGCCAGTTATTAGAATCATTCAGCTGGGCAATATAATCACGCACACATTCAATAAATAAAATACTGATCAGATGATCGAGAATTTTATCGCGGCCGGGGCGAATCTGATGGCTTTCTACCGCCAGAAACTGTAAGCCAATTTGCAGCCATTCCGGCGCAGTGCTGCTCATAATATGATGAATATGCATATAGTCCGGCAAGGCATTTAACAGCGGCTTGGCCATAATGCTGTCCATTGTGCCGTGCATGGCTAAAATAAATGATTTTTCACCGGATGCATCACCAAACTCGATGGTCTGCTGGCGTTTCTGCTGAAACAGGTCACTAATATCCAGAGCGTTTAGCCAGTCCAGTTGGGCGCTGCTTTTACCGACATGGCTACAGCCCGAAGGAATTAGCACAATATCACCGGCCTGCGCATAGACCTGACGCTGGGTCGATAATTCCAGATGTAATTCACCACTTAGTACCACATAGGCAATAATGGCGCTGTGATCCTGATATTGAAATGCCCAGTTTCCCTGTGGATTCAAATAGATAAATTCAGATTTGTTGAGATGAATATCATCAAAAATTTTACTTAAAGCATCCATACCGGGTTGATATCTTCTTATTTGAGCTTAGCTATTTGGTCATTAAGCCTGAATTTATCGTGTGATGAAAGGCCAATTTCAGGCAATGTGGGCCAAAGACGTTTACATAGCTTTTTTGGACGTTTGCAACTGTTCTCTGTGGCTTGTTTGCTGAAATATATAGATAAGTTAAGCAGGATGGAAGTGCAGGCAATGAATGCTCCGCTACAACTCACAGAACAACAACAGCAATTTTTACTTGAAAAATCCGGTCTGGCTTTAGATAAAAAACGTTATTTATGGCTGATTAGCCCATTTTTACCGGTTTTAGGCATTGGGATTCTGGCCGGTTACCAGTTTGCACCGAAACCATTTAAAACTGTATTTGCCCTAGGTGGACCACTGTTAATTCATGTGATTATTCCCAGCATTGATACCCTGGTCGGTAAAGACGAGCACAATCCAAGCCCGGAAGAAGTCAAGCTCTTGGAGCAGGACCCGTATTATTCCCGTTTGGTAAAAAGTTTTATTCCCTTGCAGTATATCGCCAATATTTATGCGGCCTATTTGGTCTCACGTAAAGAGACTTCACTGCTGGATAAAATTTTTCTGGGTGCGTCGATGGGACTGGTTAATGGGGTGGCGATTAATACTGCACATGAACTGAGTCATAAATCCTCCAAACTGGAGCATTATCTGTCGCATCTGGCGCTGGTACCATCGGGTTATAACCATTTCCGGATTGAACATCCCTATGGGCATCATAAACGTGCTGCAACCCCAGAAGATCCGGCGTCTTCCCGTATGGGAGAAACCTTTTATGAGTTCTGGCCACGTACGGTGAAAGGCTCGTTTAAATCGGCGATTGAAATTGAAACCCAGCGTTTAAAACGTAAAGGCAAGAATTTCTGGTCCAAAGACAATGAATTGCTACAAGGTTGGGGCATGAGTGCGCTGTTTCATGCCGGAATGCTGGTGAGCTTTGGGAAAGGCATTGTGCCGTATTTAAGCACGCAGGCCTTTTATGCCATCAGCCTGTTTGAACTGGTCAATTATATTGAGCATTATGGCTTGCTGCGACAAAAAGATGCGCAGGGCAAATATGAGCGTACCCAGCCGGAACATAGCTGGAATAACAATAATATTGTCACCAATCTGTTTTTATATCAGTTACAGCGTCATTCCGATCATCATGCCTATCCGACCCGTCCATTTCAGGCCTTGCGACATTTTGATGAAGCGCCTGAATTGCCAAGCGGTTATGCCAGTATGTTGCTGCCAGCGCTGCTTCCACCGCTCTGGTTTAAAATGATGGATAAACGCGTGTTCAAGCATTATAAAGGTGATTTAAACAAAGCCAATATCCAGCCGAAACGCCGTTTAAGCCTGTTTAAAAAGTTCGGCCTGAAGGCAGATTAAGTATAGAAAAATCCATTCGACTGTTTTAGTCAGCCCTATGGTGAGTAGGGCTTTTTTGTACGCAGGCGGTTGATGTTACCCAGATTCATGTTCATTTAACGCTCTTTTCCATCCAGATTTCACAGGCATGACTATGACCGGTCTGGCCTTGTGGGGCAGACAAATGTACAAAACCGAGCTTTTCATAGAGTTTCACTGCCTGCCACAGTGATGCTGTGGTTTCCAGATAGCAGGACTGAAAACCGGCCTGCTGGGCAAAGTCAAAAGCGTGTTCCAGAATCTGTTTGGCAAATCCG
Organism: Acinetobacter sp. AND/436; assembly: GCF_049546925.1. Classification (NCBI taxonomy): domain Bacteria; kingdom Pseudomonadati; phylum Pseudomonadota; class Gammaproteobacteria; order Moraxellales; family Moraxellaceae; genus Acinetobacter; species Acinetobacter sp. AND/436. The sequence goes on along the minus strand of NZ_JBMXBO010000003.1, from coordinate 41,940 downwards.
TAGCCACGTACTGCTGGCAGAAAATACATTTTCTGGATTTCCAGGCGGCTTGGATCACCCTGCAAAGGCGCAGCACCGCCACCACCAAAAATGTCGCCTTGATTATTGGTAACGACCCAATACTGTGCGTGTGGCTGTGAATACACCGCATATAAATCATCGACCGCAGCATCGGCCACGGCAAAACCGGATTCCGGCGCCAGTCCAAATTCTTTGGAAACCTCACGAATAATACGGGCCAGTGCAGGATTATCTTGGGCTTGAATCGGGCGTAAAAAATACATAAGCGCAGTGCTAAAAGATAAAGAGATGAATTTTATCACTAAATATTCATCTCTTGAGCAGATTTGAGGCACATCTATTGGACTTTAAATGTCGCTTGATGCTGTACTCGGTATCTTATTTAAGTTCACTGGAACTTTTGCCCAGTTCACGTCGGGCAATAATCAGTTGCTGAATTTGCTGGGTGCCTTCAAAAATATCCAGGATTTTGGAATCGCGCGCCCATTTTTCCAGCAGTTCATCTTCGTTATAGCCCACAGCGGCGGCCAGTTCTACGCATTTCAGGGTAATTTCATTCCCGACACGGCCAGCTTTGGCTTTGGCAATTGAGGCTTCTTTGGAATTGGGTTGCTTGTTATCGGCCATCCATGCGGCTTTAAGCATTAATAAACGGGCCGCTTCCCATTCGGCTTCCATCCGATAAATCTGCGCGGCTATTTGGGAGCTGTGTAAATAGGCGGTCTGATAATGCTCATCCAGCTCGTGTTTAAAAATCTGCTTGATCCGTTCCAGCGATGCTTTGGCACAGCCAATCGCCATGGCCGCGACCAAAGGACGGGTGTTGTCAAAGGTCTCCATCACCCCGGCAAAGCCTTTGGAGACATCAATCTCGGCATTGCCAAGTAGGTTGCTGGCCGGCACCCGGCAATCGACAAAGCTGATGGCTGCAGTATCGGAGGCTTTAATCCCGAGTTTATGCTCCAATCGCTCTACGGTCATGCCGGGCGTGCCTTTCGGCACCACAAAAGACTTGATGGCAGCACGGCCGAGCTTTTTATCCAGTGTGGCCCAGACCACCACGGCATCGGCGCGTTCACCCGAGGTCACAAAGATTTTCTCGCCATTCAGGATATAATCATCGCCATCTGCGACCGCTGTGGTGCGAATTGCCGCTGAATCGGAGCCGCAGCCGGGTTCGGTAATGGCCATGGCGGCCCAGGTGCCGTGAAAACGCTGTAACTGCTCGTCATTGGCCACCGCAGCAATGGCGGAGTTCCCCAGACCCTGACGCGGCATACTCAGCAGCAGGCCGGTATCGCCATAACACATTTCGACAATACTTAAAGCGGTGGACATATTGACGCCATTTTTATTGCCACTGGCGGTATCGCCACGTTTATTCACCGCAGCGCCGGCGTTCATGCCATCGCCACCTGCATTCATGCCATCGACCACTGAGGCCAGCATATCCAGTTCTTTCGGGTAGGCATGTTCCGCCTTATCATATTTACGTGAAATTGGACGCAGGACATTCAGGGCAACCTCATGTGCCTGATCAATCAGCAGTTTAAATTTTTTCGGGTTCTGTAAATTCATGGGCTGTTCCTTATTTTTATGGTTATTTAGGTATGCAGGCCAGACTGGACAATCGCGGTCGCGCGCAGATCACGATACCAGCGCTCGACCGGATGTTCTTTGGTAAAGCCGTGACCGCCCAGAATCTGCACGCCATTTGTGCCAATTTGCATGGATTTTTCTGCACATAACAAGCGTGCCAGATAGGCTTCCCGATGAAAGTCCTGTCCAGCTTCGGCCAGACTGGCAGCATTCAGCACTAGCATGCGCATCGCATCAATTTCAATCGCCATATCGGCAATCATAAAAGCCACACTTTGACGATGTGAGATGGGCTCGCCAAAGGCCGTGCGCTGGTTGGCATAGTCAATACAATAGGCTTTCACGGCTTCGCAGCACCCAACCGCCATGGCACACCAGACTAAATTACCCAAATCAATAAAAGCACTATAGTCAAAATCATCATCGCCCAGACGTTCGGCTGGGGTATGCTGAAAACTGAGGGTGACTGTTTCTGTGGCCTTCAGCCCCATTGCCGGGCTTTTTTGTGCACGAATGCTGCTGTCGCGTTTCACCACAAATACTTCTGGCTGGCCATTGAATTCAGCACTTACCAGATACAAGTCCGCCGTTTCACCCAGCATTACCAGAGTTTTTTCACCCTGAATCCAGTACTGGCCCTGGCTAAAAGTGGCTTGTGTATTTAAACGCAGCGGATCAAAAGCCGGTGTAGCTTCCTGCACGGCAAAGCTGGCGCGCAGTTCCGAATCTTCTGCAAAACTGGTCAGATAACGTGACTGGATGCTTTCAGAACCCCAGCGGGTCAGGGCATTGATTACCCCAAAGGTCGACAATAAACCTGCGGTCAGGCTGAAATCACCCCGGGCCAAATGCTCGGCCATCAGAATATTAGTGACAATATTCTGCTCGCTGGCCACGCCACCCAAAGCCTCCGGCAGTGCATAATCATTCAGGCCCAAATCCTGACTGTGTCGCCATAACACTTCAGGAAACTGTTCCAGATGATCCGCCTGATGCGCCAGTGGATAAAGCACCTCTGTGGCAAACTGCTGCATGGTATCTACCGTCATTTGCTGTTCTTCGCTCAGGCTTAAATCAAACAGGGATTTTTGCTGATGGGGTAAACGCTGTCTGGGGACATCATCGTGCTTTTGAAAAGCTTTCTGGGTCACGCTTAAGGTTTTAAAGCCGGCTTTGGCCCCCTGATATAAAGATTTTTCTACAAATTTACGCAGTTTGAGCTGGTCTAAAACCTCGCTGCTGGCAAGCCGAGTGAGCAGCGACAGTCCAAATCCTTGGGCCTTGTTTACCATATTGGTCATTGTTGTTGTTCCATCATGCGGGTGATTATTTTTATGCTGACACGCGGCTGTTTAAAAAACCATGTCAGAACTGACATACTCAATTGTCAAAGATAAACGGTTGTTGCAAGATGAAACAGGAATCTAAATAGTTGCTTCTGTTTATATTTTTAATTTTTGGAAAGAGCGGGGAAGGGAGAGGATTGACCCGAATGACATTAGCTGCATTCGGGTCGGGTGTGGCTTTACTGGAATTTTTTGATCATGTCGCGCACATTGGTTTTGGCATCAATCACGGTCATAAAGGTATAAGCCCCAATAAATTTACGGCTAATAAACATAAACTCTTTCGGCGGAACACTGAAATAACGTGAAGCCATGGATTTAGAGGCCTGTTGCATCACCCGGCTATGCAGCTGGCTTTTTTTCCAGTCATAACGATGCTGATCATCCATCACACCGGCTGGTAAATCCGGGTTGTTTTCAGGACTGCTAAAGGCTTCGGTGGCCAGTAAAAAGACTTTGGCCATATCCGGCTTAATGCTTTGCGGAATGGAGTCAAAAAACTCATAACCGGTCATGGCTTTCACCATCATCTCCGCGTCATGCTGATAGCCGGCCTGAATCAGGTTACGTGCGACCGAGAGCAGGTTGTGATCAAACTGGCGAATGGCACCGAAATCCAGCAGCACAATTTTATCCTGTACATCTGCGCCATTGCCCAGACGTACTAGATAGTTACCGAAGTTTGGGTCGGTCTGCATTTCGCCCCATTCAAAAATTTCCCGCACAGCCACTTCTAAAGAGGCTTCACCAAGCAGGTTACGACGTTCTTGTGGTAAAGACAGCATCACCGGACTGTTGATTGGTACGCCACGTTCAAAGGTCATGCACAGCACCTGATCGGTACAGTAATCTTCAATAATGGTTGGAACGATATAGCGCGGGTCCTGCTTTAAACGCTCGGCAAAACGGCGTGTGGTGGCTGCCTCAATCCGATAATTGACCTCGCGGTGCATCATTTCGCGGACTTCATCAAACCACTGATCAAATTCGCGGGTTTGCGGCACCATGCGGGTCAGTTTCAGCATGTTTTTAAACAGACTCATATCCGAATCAATGGCATCGGCCACACCCGGATACTGGATTTTTAATACCAGTTCCATACCATCAGATTTACGGGTGGCGCGGTGTACCTGAGCTAAAGAGGCGGTACCTAAAGGCTCATGGTCAATGGTGAGATCATTAAGTTTGGAACCTAACTGGTCCTGTAACTGGGTTTTAATCGCAGGCCAGGCCAGGGCAACAGTCTGGTTATTCAGGGTATTCAGGGCTTGGGTGATTTCTTCAGGCAGGAAATGTTCGCCGTAAAGCGCCATCATCTGGCCAATTTTAACGATAGAGCCTTTCAGTTTGCCAATTTCTGCGACCAGATAATCGGCCTGTTCTTTCATGGCTTTTTTGCGTTTCTTTTCTTTTTCTTCTTCACTGGAAAAGATTGAACCGGCGCTGGAGGCGGCCCAACGTGTCCCGGCCAGCAACGATGCCTTCGCGATCGATAAGCGTCGATCCATAGAGGAAGTTTTCAATTGTTTAAGCTTATCGTTCTGATCTGACATGTAAATTTAATCCTTCAATCAGCAATTCGCAGAAAGGTCATAGTTTAACGAATATTAACGGGTCTTAACGTATTAAAAAAGTTCAAGTTGCTGAATGTCGAGTTAAGTTTTGCATTCTCTATGAAATAGCCTAAGCAAAATCTATAAAGATGCAATTTCGCTCACTCACATCCGGAATTTAATCTTGAGGGTACTTTTTTGTTGCAGCATCTGCTTGTTTTCATCAATGTATTTTAAAATCAGGCTTTGTACCGATTCATGCAGAAAACCATGCGCATAGCCTTTGACAATAATAATGCTGGGCAGGTTAAAGAACAGATATTTGGCATCATCCAAAGTCGCATCCTGAAAAATGCCGCGTTCCACCAGCATCTGCTGTAAAAACTGTTTTTCCTGCAAGACACGCGGTGAATCGTTGTCATTCCAGTAGTTTTGACGCATGGCCAGCAGGTTATTGTGTTTGTAACTCATATCAACAGGTTCACGGGAGTCTCATAGTCAATATAAGGTCTATTTTTGCAGATTCAATCGCAAAATGGCAGGAAATTGTGAAGATATGGAAATTCTATCCTGTTCATCGCTATAGGTTTTTTGCCTGAAGTTCAGTAATATGCTTTACATAAATTAAAACAAAGATGATCGCTGTGTTTGGCAGCAAGGGGAATATGATGCGTTTAGCATTCATCGGGGGAATGGCCTGGGCGCTGCTGGCGGGTTCGGCCTATGCGCAGGAAAGTTATTCAAAACAGTATATTCAATGTAGCAATCATGCCTATGGGCAACCATCAGTCTTGCAAAAATGTGTCGATAAAGAGCTGAAACAGCAGCAAAAACGCTTAAAGAAAAGCTATAAGTCTTACTATCGGGCCAGTGGGGCATATCAGGCCAATATTGCCCAGCAACATGTGCTGTGGGAGCAGCGTTTAAAGCAGCAATGCTATCGGGGCATGAACGGTGATGTTGCCAAATTGCAGCAATCGCGTTGTACGCTGGCACAGGTGATTGATCAGGCCAATTATTATCAGAGCAAATTTATTGCCCGTTAATCCTGTACTTACCATTTCAGGGCTTTATTCCAAATCTGACTAAGGTCGTGAAAGTTGAGATCAATTTATCAGATTGAAATCCGGCTTTTACGCACAGAGACATTATAAAAGCGCACAAAACAAGGTATCATAAGGCGTTTTAAAAAATTGACTCTGGAGAGACCTTAGGTGGATCGACCGACTATTAGCCCTGAACATTTGCAGGAAGCCGCTGAAACATTAGTCACCATTCGTGATTTTATCCGTTTTGGTGTAACAGCATTACGTCAATATGATGCACATCTAGGTCAAGGTACAGAAGATTATTTTGCTGAAAGTTCCGCGTTGGTATTACAAACCCTGTCGCTGGACTGGAATGCCGATGCAGAAATTCTGGATGCCAAATTACTGCCGAGCGAAAAGCAGGAATTTTTAAGTCTGCTGGAGCGTCGTATTAATGAACGCACGCCAACCTCTTATCTGCTCAATCTGGCCTATTTCTATGGCAAGCCGTTTTATGTCGATGAGCGTGTACTGATTCCACGTTCGCCAATTGCTGAACTTATCGAAAACCGTTTTGCGCCATATTGTCTGGATGAAAATGGCCAGATGGGTGAAGCCAATAATAACTTGCCAGCCAACCCAAATCCGCAAATGCCACGTCGTATTCTGGATATGTGTACCGGTTCAGGCTGTATCGCAATTGCATTGGCTTATGCTTTCCCGGATGCAGAAGTGGATGCGACCGATATTTCTAAAGATGCTTTAGAAGTTGCGGCCATTAACACCGAACATCACAACATGCAGTATCAGGTGGCGCTGCTTGAGTCGGATTTGTTCTCTAAAATTCCAGCAGAAAATCAGTATGATCTGATTGTATCGAATCCACCATATGTCGATGCCGAAGACATGGCCGACCTGCCAGATGAATTCCGTCATGAGCCAGAGCTGGCGTTAGCTGCCGGTCAGGATGGTCTGGACTTGGTGCGTAAAATGCTGGCCCAAGCCGCAGACTATTTAACCGAAGATGGTCTGATTGTGATTGAAGTCGGTAACTCTGAATGGGCCATGAAACAGAACTTTAATACCGTCGATTTCCACTGGCTACAATTCCAGAAAGGTGGTTCAGGCATTTTTGCCCTAACCGCAGCACAGTGCCGTCAATACCGCGATTTATTCATTCAATCTGTTAATTCATAAAGGAGTCGTTGCACATGGCAGGTAATAGTATTGGACAACTCTTCCGTGTCACGACTTGTGGTGAATCGCATGGTGTAGGCCTGATGGCCATTGTTGATGGTGTACCGCCGGGCCTGGAACTGACTGAAGCCGATTTACAGCACGATTTGGACCGCCGTAAGCCGGGGACTTCCAAATTTGCAACCCAGCGTAAAGAGCCGGATCAGGTTGAAATTATTTCTGGGGTATTTGAAGGTAAAACCACAGGTACCCCAATTGGCTTGCTGATTCGCAATACCGACCAGAAATCCAAGGATTATGGCAACATTGCCCAGACTTTCCGTCCGGGTCATGCCGACTATACTTATACGCAAAAGTACGGTTTCCGTGATTATCGTGGTGGTGGTCGTTCCAGTGCCCGTGAAACTGCGATGCGTGTAGCTGCCGGTGCGATTGCCAAAAAATATCTGGCAGAAAAATTCGGGATTCTGATTCGTGGTCATGTGACCCAAATTGGTACAGAAAAAGCGGAAAAGCTGGACTGGAATGAAGTGCCGAATAACCCGTTTTTCTGTGGCGATGCCGATGCTGTGCCACGTTTTGAAGCGTTGGTGACTTCATTACGTGAACAAGGCACCAGCTGTGGCGCCAAACTGGAAATTCTGGCCGAAAAAGTGCCTGTGGGCTGGGGCGAGCCGGTATTTGACCGTTTAGATGCCGATATTGCCCATGCCATGATGTCGATTAACGCGGTTAAAGGCGTAGAAATTGGCGATGGTTTTGCCGTGGCGGAACAGTTCGGTCATGAAACCCGTGATGAACTGACCACACAAGGCTTCCTGGCCAATCATGCTGGCGGTATTTTGGGTGGTATTTCCAGTGGTCAAACCATTCGTGTGGCGATTGCGCTTAAACCAACGGCGTCTATTACCACACCGGGTAAAACCATTACCATTGACCGTGAAGATACCGATGTACTGACCAAAGGCCGTCACGATCCATGTGTGGGTGTGCGTGCTGCACCAATTGCGGAAGCGATGCTGGCGATTGTGCTGATGGATCATTTCTTACGTCACCGTGCACAAAATGCCGATGTGGTGGCGCCATTTGCACCGATTGAGCCTTAATTATCCCAGATTAAAGAAGCCGGACTGAATGTCCGGCTTTTTTTATGGCGATAGGTTGTATCCGTTTGAAATTTCCTAAGAAAATACCACGATCAATGAGATAAATACAGAAGTTGATTGAGCTTGAATCTAAATATTAGTTGCTTTATCACCACCTTAAATTAAGCATCCACATAGACATCAATTCAGATATAAATAAAAAGCGGGGTTGGATAAAAATAGATTTTAATTTTTAAAAGAGATCGGGCTGATCTTTTTTAAAGGATGTGGGAAATCATCTTGTGATGAAATTGTGCTGATCCCATTTTGTATCAGAATGGATCTCCCAGAAATTAAAAAGCTCCCCGAAGGGAGCTTGTTTCATCAAGAAAAGAACCAGGTGTAATAGCCCCAGATCATTAATGGCCAGGCCACAAATGGACTAAACAGCCATTTCCACAGCCAGAAACGTGGGACAAAACCAACACCATGGATAAATCCGCCGGAAATGCCAATCATGATATACATCATGGCACTGTGGCTGTAATTGCCATCGGCATCCAACATGGCAGCTGGATGAAGTAATAACACGGCTGCCAATGGAAAGGCCAATAAGCAAGAAATGACCATCGCAAGTTTATTCGGTTTTTTTTCGATTACTGGAGTTTCCATTACAACCTCTGTCATGACTTATTCCTCATCCAGGTCTTGATGATGCTCGATATAGAGCGCACTCAGTACACCTGCAAAACAGGCCATCAAAATACCGAGAATCCAAGCAAAATACCACATAATCTTTACTCCTTTAGCGCATAGCCTTAGTACAGGCTATGCGAATTCTCTTTGATGTGTTTGTTGGTAATCACGCCCCACATCTTGTAGTAACACCAAGTGGTGTACAGCAAAATGATTGGCACAAAAATACAGGCTGCAACAGTCATTACCGTTAAGGTATTTTGACTAGATACCGCATCCCACATGGTCAAGCTAGATACAGGATCTATGCTCGATGGCATCAGGAATGGGAACAGGGCAAAACCTGCAGTCAGAATCGCACCTGTTACTGCCAGTGCAGAACCAGTGAAGCTTAAACCTGCTTTACCTTTAGAGGCTGCCAGAATCACAATGATACCGCCTAGAATACCCATAATTGGCGCAATCATGGTGATCGGGTAAGCCGAGTAGTTGTTCATCCAGCCCGGGTTGGCATTGGTCATCACTTCTTTGGCTAACGGGTTTGCAACGCTACCGGTGTCATATGGTGTAACCAGGGTATAACCTTGGATGCCACCAAAGTATAACCATGCACCTGCTAGCAGGAAGCAGACCAGGAACACGATACCGCTGATTTTGGTGGCTTTGGCAGAACGCTCGCGTAAAGCACCATCGGTACGTAACATTAACCATGCACCACCATGCGCACACAGCATGGCCAGACTCACGATACCGCAGACCAAAGCAAACGGGTTAAGCAGGGCAAAGAAGGTGCCGGTGTAGTTGGATCGTACAGTCTCATCCAGTTCAAAAGGTACACCTAAGAACATGTTACCGAACGCTACGCCAAATACCAGCGCAGGTACTGCACCACCGATACATAGACCCCAGTCCCAGGCAGTACGCCATTTAGTGTTTTCAAGCTTGGAGCGGTAGTCAAAGCCGACCGGACGCAGGAATAGCGCAAACAGGACTAAAAGCAGCGCCCAGTACATGCCCGAGAAGGCAGTTGCATACACCATTGGCCATGCAGCAAATAGTGCACCACCAGCAGTAATGAACCAGACCTGGTTACCGTCCCAGTGTGGGGCAATCGTGTTGATTGCCGCACGACGTTCTTCATCATTTTTTCCAACGAATGGCATGATCGCCATAGAGCCCATATCGAAACCATCGGTGAGGGCGAAACCGATGAGCAGTACGCCCACCAGTACCCACCAGATGATTTTGAGTAATTCATATTCGATCATGCTTGAGTCTCCTCAGATGCTTTTTTGGCAGCTTCCAATTTTTCGAAATGGTATTTGCCGGTATGTAACGAGCTTGGACCAAGACGAGAGAATTTAATCATCAGGTACATTTCAATGATCAGCAGTACGGTATAGAACGATGCTAATGCAATGATTGAACCCCATACATCGCCAGTACTTAAGCTAGATGCAGAGAGATATGTTGGTAGAACTTCACCAATAGTCCAAGGTTGACGACCTACTTCAGCCACATACCAGCCAGTTTGCGCAGCAATCCATGGCAATGGTAGGGCAATCAGGGCGAATTTTAATAACCAAGGTTTGTTTTCTGCATTACGTTTTGCTACAGCCAGTGTTGCCAGAACGAACAGGAGTAGCATTAAGAAGCCAGAAGCCACCATGGCACGGAAGGCCCAGAACAAGCTTGGAACGTGTGGAATAGTGTCTGCTGCAGCAAGTTTGATTTGCTCATCAGTCGCATCTACCACGTTAGGTGTATATTTTTTCAGTAACAGGCCATAACCTAGGTCTTTTTGAGATTCATCAAATGCCGCTTTGAGTTCTGGTGAGCTGTCACCTGCACGCAGTTGTTCAAGTTGCTGATAAGCCACCATACCGTTACGGATACGCACTTCATGCTGGGCAATCAGGTCTTTGATCCCGGTCACTTCTTCAGTGGTTGAACGTGTGGCAATCAAACCCATCACATACGGAATTTTAATCGCATAATCGGTGGTCTGGGTTTCCTGATTTGGAATACCAAACAGAGTAAATGCAGCCGGTGCCGGGTGAGTTTCCCATTCCGCTTCAATTGCAGCCAGTTTGGTTTTTTGGACATCGCCCAGTTCATAACCAGATTCATCACCCAGTAAGATTACAGACAGGGTAGATGCCAGACCGAAGATAGCCGCAATCGCGAATGAACGACGCGCAAATGGCAAGTCACGTTTTTTCAGCAGGTAGTAGCTCGAAATCGCCAGAACGAAAATCGCACCTGTAACATAACCGGCAGAAACGGTATGGACGAATTTAACCTGTGCCACCGGGTTGAAAATTAGCGCACCGAAATCAATCATTTCCATACGCATGGTTTCATAGTTAAACGCAGAACCGACCGGGTTTTGCATCCAGCCGTTAGCCACCAGAATCCACAGCGCCGACATGTTTGAGCCCAAGGCCACCAGCCAGGTTACACACAAGTGTTGTACCTTGGACAGACGATCCCAGCCGAAGAAGAACAGACCAATAAAGGTCGATTCAAGGAAGAAAGCCATCAAGCCTTCAATGGCCAGCGGAGCACCAAAAATATCACCCACGTAGTGCGAGTAATACGCCCAGTTTGTACCGAACTGGAACTCCATGGTCAGGCCGGTAGTTACCCCTAAAGCAAAGTTAATACCGAACAGTTTTCCCCAGAATTTGGTCATGTCCTTATAAATTTCTTTGCCGGAAATCACATAGGTGGTTTCCATAATGGCCAGAATAAAAGCAAGACCAAGTGTCAGTGGAACAAAAATAAAATGATACATCGCGGTCATTGCGAACTGGAACCGCGAGAGATCGACCACGCTTTCAGAAATCATCAACGTGTCTCCTTGATTTGGGAAGGATTGCTGGCAATACGCTCAGCAACTTGAGAGTCAAAATTTTCAGGAATGGTAGGGGCATCGAACCAGATATTTTTAATCGCCATTAAAATAACAACCTTAATTATTAAAATGGCTGCTATTTCTCGGGTTACGCGACGGTTCAAATCTTTCGGGACTAAGCTCATAGAAACAAGCCTGTTTTTTAAACTGTGTCTTATATTATTAAACAAAATAATACAAAAAATAAATAGTCTGCACAGTTAAAATGAAAATATATTGTTTATATTATAAAATACAATAACTTATAAAAAAGTTTTTTTAATTTTTAATCAAAAGTATTTCAGTTAAAAACCTGACTAAAATGCTTGTATTTATAATAATGATTATTCTGACTAAAATAGTTATATTTAAAAATTTTGACGATTGTATTAAAAATTCCAGCTTTTAATTTTTAACTTTTATTCAATAGTTGGGTGTTAAAAATGGCTGTAAGGCTTGAGGTGTAAGCATTTGCACAGAAAACAGTCAAGCACCAAAATGAAGCAATTTGTAGCAAATATGCACAATGAAGTACGATAAAAGTGCAGTAAGCAGTGACACGGAAAATTTTTTAGTCTTTAACGTGGAGGGCAGAGTGAACAACTACAACGAACAACCACAGCGATGGTCATAATGTGCAGAACAGCTGATCTTGAGGCCAAGAGAAAGTGAATCGAGCAGCTTAAACGGAAAGAACGAACGTACACGGCAAGGAAGAAGGGAAAGCTGCGAGATACATGGCGTTGTAGCTTTACCTTGGACAAAGTAAGGATGTGTATCTGACTCGTGGCTGAAAGATGAGCGAGCTTAAATCAGCTGCTAGTTTCACCATAGAACAGATTGTTCGAAGCGGAAATTTTCTTGGCAATGTAATAGGATTTTTTTTGCCGGATTAAAATGACTTGTGCCTGAAATTCCAATTCACCAAATTCCGGTTCGACCTGCACGTAATGCAGCTGGCCGTATTCATCCCGAACCCGGGCCTGAGCCGAAAAACCGGGACGGGCATTGCCACTGGAAATGGTGGCCAGTCGGCCCAGCAAATTGACATGCTGAATGGTTTTTTGCGGTTTAATCACCTGATCCAGACAGTGAATCATAAACACGGTAAAAAACAGGGCAATGATAAGCGCCGGTAAAATCAGATAGTACGATGGAACAAAACTTTGCTGCTGCGAATAGAGCGCAAACTGCAGGAAATAGCCTGCAACACTAAAATTCAGGAGCAGAAACACGAAAATTAGCAGTTTGGAGAATTTGACATTGAGTAAGGGAGAGTCTAGCAGCCGCTGCGGAAACAGTTGCTTGAATATCGCGCTGGGCTTGAGATTAAAATAATGCCCCACAATTTCCGCCAGGCTGAGCAAGACAAGTGCAATCAGACTTAAATGAAAAGGAATTAAGTCGATGTCTAATACAAACTCAAGCATGGCGTAACCTGCAGATGGGGGCTTAAAATTATTCTGTTAAGTAAATTCCGCCATCAGAATGCACGGTAATCTCTACTTTTTCAAGTGCTTGACCTTGGCATGGGCCAGAAATACATTCCCCGGTTTCCACTACAAACAGCGCACCATGAGTCGAACATTCAATAAATTCCTGATCCCGGTCTAAAAACTGGTTTTCCAGAAATTCAAGCTCGACCTGCAAATGCGGGCACAGGTTCTGATAGGCATAGAACATGCCATCACGTTGGGTAATAAAAATGGTATCGCCATCTGGAAGCTCGAACGAGCGTGCTTCACGTTCAGGGATATCTTCGGTCATGCAGATTTTATGCATTAGGCACATTCCTTGTTATAGCTCTGAAGAAGGGTTGCGTACTGTTCAACCTCTAGACGTGGACCAAATTGTGACACCACTTCACTGGAAATTAAAATGGCCAGCTCGGCAGCGGCTTTAAAGCCAAGGTTGGCATTTAAGGCATACAGGAACGCACCGGCAAAAGCATCACCCGCACCATTGGCATCAATGGCATGCACCTGACGGCCTGCAACGCTAAAGGTATGTTGACCATCAAAAATCATTGCGCCTTGTGCGCTCATTGTAATGACAACGTATTTGCTTTTTTCCTTCAGCTGTTCCAAAGCGGCTTCTGCCGTTTCGGTGCCGGTATACATCATGGCTTCCTGCTGGTTACAGAACAGCAGGTCCACGCCATCATCGAGCAACTCATCTAAACCTTGACGCGCATATTGCACCATCGCCGGGTCAGATAAGGTTAAGGCAATTTGGGTCTGGTGAGCTTTGGCAATTTCACGTGCCTGTTTTACCGCCTGACGGGCGCTGTCTGAAGTCGATAAATAACCTTCGATATACAGCCATTTCGCGGTTTTTAAGGGTTCAAAGTCAATTTGCGCATCGGTGAGTTCTGCGGTAATACCTAAATAGGTATGCATGGTACGTTCAGAATCCGGGCTGACTAATACCATACAGGTTCCGGTTACGCCTTCACTGACCGATTTTGCGGTGGTGCGAATGCCCGCATCATTCAGGCCGTTCAGGTAAATTTCACCCAAGTTATCATTGCCCACGCGGCAGGCATAAAAGGCAGAACCGCCCAATGCGCTAAAGGCAACTGTTGTATTTGCAGCCGAACCGCCTGAAGCTTGACCTTTATAGCTTTGCGTTTGCTGTAAGTTGTTGTATAAATTTGCTTGGGTTTCGCCATCGGTCAGCTGCATGGTGCCTTTTTGCAAATTTTGTTGAGTAAGGAAGTCATCAGAGACTTGAAATTCCTGGTCAATGAGTGCATTACCAATTGCAAAGAGGTCAACAGTTGCCATGTCGTTCAATCACATCAAAAAATAAATGCTAAGTTTACACCAATGCTCAGGATTGCTGTAGATTTGTGAATAAAATTCATTTTTTAGACGGTTTTATTCATTGAGGAAAGTTAGTAAAGCAGATCAGGATAGTGAAATGAATATCGAGATAAAAGAAGCGCAAGGATTACCAGAGCAAATTGTAGAGCTTGAAAAACAGGCATCAAAAGAGGGTTTTGCTTTTGTACAGCGTTTAATTGATGAGTATCAGAGTGCCAAGAATCGTTTCGATCAGCCTGGGGAGTTTTTACTTTTTGCTTATGATCAGGACAAGCTGATCGCCTGTGGCGGCCTGAACCAGCAGTGGAATGATCAGGAAGTGGAACAGGGAATTGGCCGGGTGCGCCGTTTCTATGTATTGCCTGAATATCGTAAACACGGCGTAGGCAAGCTGTTATTGCAATACTTAGAGAAAAAGGCACGTCCTCATTTTTCGGCCTTGTGTCTGGATACCGAAACCAAATCTGCGGCGCATTTTTACCAGAAGCAGAATTATGTCTATGTCGAAAACCATCCCAATTATAATTATTTTAAATATCTGGTTTAAACGGCAGCATGAGCTTCGGACTGGGGTTTGAAAATTGCCTGGTTTGCAAATTTCTATAATTTTAGTCGGGATTTAAGCGTGAATTATATCAAGAACTAAAGCTATAATGGCTTTAGTTTTTTTATTTTGATGATTAGGAGATCGCATGACTGTAGATGTCACTGAAACCATTTCTCAAACCGTTCATCCTGCGTTTCAGTTGGTACGTCAACACCATGTTGAAGCCTTAGACATTTTAGTGTCTGAATATAAGCATCGGGTTACCGGTGCGGTGCATTATCATTTGGCCACCAATCATGATGAAAATGTATTTCTGGTGGCATTTCGTACCCAGCCCATGGATTCCAAGGGCGAAGCGCATATTCTGGAACATACTGCACTGTGTGGCTCTGAAAAATTCCCGGTACGCGACCCGTTTTTCCTGATGATTCGCCGTTCATTAAACACCTTTATGAACGCCTTTACCGCAGCCGACTGGACGGCCTATCCATTTGCCACCCAAAACCAGAAAGATTTCCAGAACCTGCTGGAGGTGTATCTGGATGCAGCCTTTGCAGCCAACCTGAATCCACTGGATTTTGCCCAGGAAGGGATTCGTATCGAGCTGGAAAATGGTGAGCCTGTATATAAAGGCGTGGTCTTTAATGAAATGAAAGGCGCGATGAGTTCGCCTTCAGATCAGCTGTATCACCAGTTGGCACATCATTTGTTCCCGGAAACCACCTACCATTACAATTCCGGTGGTGACCCGAAAGATATTCCAGACTTAACTTACCAAGAGTTAGTGGATTTCTATAAATCCCATTATCACCCAAGTAATGCGGTATTTATGACTTTTGGTAATCAGTCAGCGTATGACTTGCAAGAACAGTTCCAGAGCTTGGCTTTAGCCAAGTTTGAACAGGGCGAAACCCTGTATTCAAAACCTGAGCGCCGTTTGGCTGCGCCAGTGACCGTAACTGAAAGCTATGCGGTCGATGCTGAAGATTTAAAAGACAAAACTTACCATGTTCTAAGCTGGTTATTGCCAGAAGCCAGTGATATTAAACTGCGTTTGGGCATGCGTCTGGTCGAAGGTGTGTTACTGGAAAACTCGGCTTCACCACTGCGTCATTATTTAGAAACCTGTGGTTATGCGCAATCAACCGGGCCATTTATGGGCGTGGATGATTCCAACTTTGAAATGACTTTCTTCTGTGCCATTCAAGGTTCTAATCCTGAGCATGCAGCAACCTTTAAAGAGGGCGTCTTCAAGGTACTGCAAGAAGTGGCGTCTAAACCGGTCGACAGCGATACCGTCAATGCCATTTTACACCAGATCGAGCTGCATCAGCGTGAAATTAACGGCGATGGTATGCCATACGGTTTAAGCCTGATTCTAAACGGCTTGAGCAGCGCGATTCACCATAGTGATCCGGTGCATGTCTGGGATGTTGACAGTGCCATTGAACAGGTTAAAGAAGAACTGAAAGATCCAATGTGGCTGTCTCAGTTGATTCAGCAGCACTTGATTGATAATCCGCATCGCGTCCAAATAACCCTGGTCCCAGATGCCAGCAAATCAGCCAAAGATGCCGAAGCTGAAAAAGCCCGTCTGGCTGAAATTGGTGCGCAGCTGACCGAAGCACAAAAAGCAGAAATTATCGCCCAGACCGAAGCGCTAAAAGTGCGTCAGGATACCCCGGATGATTTAAACCTGCTGCCAAAAGTCGGCCTCGAAGATGTGCCGGCAGAATTGCAAATTGTACAGGGGCAGCTACGTGAGATTATCTGCAACCGCATTGATACACCATTAAACCTGTATCATGCCGGTACCAACGGTATTTATTACCAGCAGGTCTTGGTGCGTATTCCCGATGAGATCGTGAAATCGCCTTATTTTAATCTGCTGTCGATTTTAATGGGTGAAGTCGGTGCCGGTGAATATGATTATCTGGAACTGCAACAGCTGCAAACTGCAGTGAGTGGCGGTCTGGGTATGGGGGCATCCTTACGCTCTAAGGTCGATGACAAAAACCGGATTAGTGCCTGGCTGACCTTAACCACCAAATCACTGGTGAATAATTTTGATGCCATCCGCCTGCTAAAAATTGCCTTTGAGCAACTGCGTTTTGATGAAAAAGACCGGATTATCGAGCTATTACAGCAACGTAAAACGCGCTGGCAGTCCCGGGTATCGGGTGCAGGACATAGCTATGCCATGCAGGCCGCTTCACGTAACCACAGTGCTTTAGCGCTGCGTGACTATCACAATACTGGTCTGGGTGCATTGAACTGGTTAAGCGAGCTGGTCAGCAAAATTGAACAGGATGATGCTGCTTTTGATGCGCTGATGGATGAGCTTAAGCTGATTCACAGTATGTTGCTGCAAGCGCCAAAACAGTTCCTGCTGGTCTGTGAAGAGCCACAATCAGACCGTTTGATTGAAGAAATCCAGACCGTGTGGGACAAGCTGGCAATTGAACCGCACGAGGCAGCTTTAACTCAAGTGCCTGTTGAAAATAACAATGCAGATGAAGCCTGGCTGATTCAGGCCAATGTACAGTTCTGTGCGGCAGCGTATCCTGCGGTGGAAGTATCGCATCCAGATGCAGCACCATTGATGGTCTTGGCGGCGTATTTACGCAATGGCTTCCTGCACAGTGCCATCCGTGAAAAAGGCGGCGCCTATGGTGGCGGTGCCAGCTATGATGGTAATGCCTGCTCGTTCCGTTTCTATAGCTACCGTGATCCGCGTCTGGCTGAAACCTTTAAGGATTTTGAGGCCAGTGTGGACTGGTTGCTGAATGCCGAGCAGTTACCGCATCAGCTGGAAGAAGCTATTTTGGGGCTGATTGCCAGTATGGATAAACCAGGCTCTCCAGCCGGTGAAGCAATTACCGCATGTTATGCCTTATTGCATGCGCGCACCCCGGCCTTTAGAACCAAACTGCGTGAGCGTTTACTGGCGGTTACTTTAGATGATCTGAAACGTGTGGCCGACGTTTATTTGCGTCAGCAAACCCCGGTGAAATCGGTGGTAGCACCGGTGGCGAAACGTGAAGCGCTGCAGGAGCTGGGTTTCCAGATCAAACAAGTCAATTAAAAAAACAATAGAGGAAGTTCTATGGCGTTCAATCCTGTTGAGCGCACAAGCTGGTCGCTGAGTGTTACTGCACTCAGCGCTTTGTTTGTGACACATGTACAGGCGCTGGAAGCAACGGTGGTCACCATTCCACCGACACCGGAAGCCTGTGTGGCGCTGGAGTCCAATGCCGAGCGTTTAGCCTGTTATGATGCTTTATTCAAGCTGCCGGAAGCGGAAAAGGCAGATCTGGTTTCCGAGCGTCAGGCAGCGCAGCAATTGGCCCCTCCACCAGAAACCGTTAAAGAAAAAATTGTGGCCGGGGTGAACAACCTGTTTTCACTGGAAGGTTCACATATTGATCCGAACGTGTCATTGCTGGATAAACGCTGGGAACTGGCACCCGAAAGCAAGCTGGGCACCTGGAATATCCGGGCTTATCAACCGGTGTATCTGATGCCGGGCTTCTGGACCTCCGATAAAAACGAACGTCCATCCAGTCCGAATGAAAACAATACCGTTACTGAAGCGCAGCAGCAGAATCTGACATCAACCGAAGCCAAATTCCAGTTGTCACTAAAAACCAAAGCGGTTGAAAACCTGCTGGGCGATAATGGCGATCTCTGGCTCGGCTATACCCAGTCCTCACGCTGGCAGGTTTATAATGGTGAAGAATCACGCCCATTTCGTGAAACCAATTATGAACCTGAAGCCAGTTTAATGTTCAGAACCAATTATGAGATTCTGGGCTTGAATGGGCGCTTGTTAGGCCTGACCTTGAACCATCAGTCCAATGGCCGTTCCGATCCGCTGTCACGGAGCTGGAACCGGGTCATTTTGAATCTGGGCTTTGAAAAGAATAATTTTGCGCTGATGCTGCGTCCGTGGTATCGCATTGAAGAAGACCGCAGTGATGACAACAACCCGGATATTAAAAACTATATTGGCCGTGGCGATATGCTGGCATTCTACCGCTGGAAAGATCATGATTTCTCGCTGATGTTACGGCATAGCCTAAAAGGCGGTGATGATGCGCATGGCGCCGCCCAGTTTGACTGGGTATTCCCGATTAGCGGCAAATTAAGAGGGCATTTCCAGCTGTTTGATGGCTATGGAGAAAGCCTGATTGATTATAACCACCGCGCGACCTATGTCGGGCTAGGTGTATCGTTAATGAACTGGTTCTAAATTCATGCACCCGCAAAAAGCCACTGTAGACAGTGGCTTTTTTAATTTCAGTTGATAACGGAACTCGCGCATCAACCAATCTGAATATCGGTGGTGGGATGTTGCAGGCGGCTGCGTTTAGGCGTGGCAATTAAATAGGCTAAGGTCAGTGGGCCTAAACGGCCGGCAAACATCAGCAGCATTAAGGCCACCAGACTTAAGGGTTGTAATTCCCCGGTAATCCCGCGAGATAAACCTACGGTACAGGCCGCAGAAACCGCCTCAAACAACAAGTCCATAAACTCATGTTCAGGTTCCAGCAGCAACAGGCTGAAAATCCCGGCAAAGACTAAAAATGCAGTAATCGACACCACAGCCAAGGCTTTAAAGGTGGTTTTTTCTGGCACTGAATAATGAAACACCCGCACTTCATCGGCGCGTCTTAAAAAGCTGATCACGCTTAACACCACAATAATAAAGGTGCCGACTTTAATGCCACCGGCGGTACTTAAAGAGCCTCCGCCAATAAACATTAGGAACATGGTCAGTAAATTGGAAGCATCACTCATGCTGGCAATATCCAGACTGTTAAAGCCGGAAGAACGGGGTACGGTAGCATGGAACCAGGCATTCCAGGCCTGATCGGTCAGGCTCATGGCGGCCAGCGTCGCAGGGTTACTGGCTTCGAGTAACCAGATGGTGATAAAGGCAAACAGGTTTAAACCCAGAATGGTGGAGAGGATCAGCTTGCTGTTGGCGCTGAGTTTATGCCAGTGCCGGGTTTTTTTAATGTCCATTAGCACCACAAAGCCCACACCGCCAATAATGTAAAGCATGCTGATGGTAAAGGTAATCAGGTACTGGTCGGCAAAGCTCATTAAACTGTTGGGAAATAATGAAAATCCGCCATTATTGAAAGCCGAGACACTGTAAAAGGCGGCATAGAAAAAGGCTTCCAGAAAATCATAATCCTGCAGCCAGGCCAAGGTCAGAATAAAGGTGCCGATGCCTTCAAAAAACAGTGAATAGAGTAATACGCCTTTAATGGTAAAGCCCACCGTCGCCAGATTGGTCTGACCAATGGTTTCCTGGGCCATCATCTGCTGTTTTAAGCCAATTTTCGGTGACAGGCTCATGGCGGCCAGAATTGCGAAAGTCATAAAGCCCAGCCCGCCACATTGCAGCAACAGCATAATCACAATCTGGCCAAATACGGTATAGGCCTCGCCGACATTGACCACCGACAAGCCGGTAATGGTCACCGCAGAGGTGGCAGTAAATAAAGCCTGTAACCAGCTCAGGTCCCCCTGATGGGCAAAGGGCAGTTTAAGTAGCAAGGTCCCAATCACAATAAAGCTTAAAAATCCCAGCGCGAGCAGACTCGGCGGGCTTAAATTGACCGTGGTTGCTGTGCTGGGCTTCGCCGTATTTTTATAGGCAGTCTTATTCTTCGTCATGTGGTTCATGGCTATTTAAAATGCTTGGATAAGCGTTTCAGCTGTTCAACCTGGCCTTCAAGCACCAGAATATCGCCTTGCTGCATAATTAACTGCGGATCGAGGCTGAACTGAATCTCGCTGCCGCGTTTATGCAGCAGGGTTTTCACTTCTGGCGCATGACCGATAAACTCATGATAGCGCGTACCGTTTAAGGCTTCAGTGACTTCCACTTTGACAATAAAGTGGTCATCTTCCAGCGCCATATAGCGGCTGACCATCGGATAACTCAGTGACTGGGCAATGCGGACACCCATATCTTCTTCCGGATGAATAATTTTGCTGACCTGCAGATGGGTCAGAATCATGTGGTGGGCTTTGGACTTGGCTTTGACATAAATTTTTTCCAGCCCCATATTTTTCAGATGCAGCACACATAAAATACTGGCTTCAATATCTTCACCAATGGCCACCACCACCGCATCACAGTTCTGAATATTCAGCTCCTGTAGCACGTGTTCGTCGGTAGCATCGGCAATCACGGCGTGGGTAATTTCCTCGGCAATATTTTCCACATATTTTTTATTAATATCGATGCCAATCACATCATGTTTCAGGCTGACCAGTTGCGTGGCAACGGTGGCACCAAAACTGCCTAAGCCAATGACTGCAAATTGCGCCATAGTGTGTTCCTAATTACATTTTTATGGTTAGCGTGAATATAAATTTATTTTAAAGATCAGGTGGATATTTACATCATTTTTCTTAGGGTGTTTGTGTAAACCAATAAAAAACCGCCAGCAAATGGCGGTTTTTTAAACTGGATTTTATTTCAGGAAGCGCTGATAACCTAAGTTATTGCTAATTTCCGCATATGGATAGCTAATGCTTTCCAGGGTTTCAATCAGCCCGTCCGGGTTCTGTTTGGCATCGCTGGCTTCCAGACCCACCAGCACACGGCCTTCGGCGGCGCCGTGGTTACGGTAATGGAACAGGGTGATGTTATGGGTCGGGCCTAAACGCTCCAGGAAGGTCAGCAGGGCGCCTGGACGCTCCGGAAATTCCACCCGGAACAGACGTTCATTTTCAATATCGGCATGACCGCCAATTAAATAGCGGATGTGCAGTTTGGCCACTTCATCATCGGACAGATCATCAACATCATATTGCACTTTCAAGGCCTCAAAGATGTCATGACGTTCTTTTTCACCGCCTTTTAAGCTAATGCCGACAAAGACCTGTGCGGCCGATGCATCACTGGCACGATAGTTAAACTCGGTAATATTACGGCCTTGCAGGGCGCGGCAGAAGTTCAGGAAAGAGCCTTTCTGTTCTGGAATAGTCACCGCAAAAATCGCTTCTTTGCGCTCACCGAGTTCAGTGCGCTCGGCGATATAACGCAGGCGGTCAAAGTTCATGTTTGCGCCGCAAACAATTGACACGATATTTTTGCCAATCAGCTCATGCTGCTCGACATATTTTTTGATGCCGGCCAGCGCCATAGCACCTGATGGTTCTACAATACTGCGGTTTTCATCAAAAGTATCTTTAATTGCAGCGCAGATTTCATCGGTATTCACCAGCACCACATCCGGTTCGACAATCGGGCCAGAGTTGTCTGATTTTTGCAGACGAATCACATCAAAGGGTTTTTCACCAATCTGTGCCACGGCGGTCCCATCGGCAAATAGACCGACCGAAGGCAGAACAATACGTTCACCAGCTTCTAAGGCTGCTTTCAGACAGGCCGATTCATCATATTCCACTGGAATGACTTTGACGTGCGGAGCGACATCACCCAAGTACGCTGCTACACCGGCAATCAGGCCACCGCCACCTACGGCAACAAAGACATAATCGACATCGCGCCATTGACGTAAAATTTCATTGGCGATGGTGCCTTGGCCGGCCATGACCAGTTCATCATCATAAGGTGGAATGAAGGTCATGCCATCATCCTGGGCACGCTGAATGGCATATTTGTTGGCCACATCAAACGAATCGCCGTGTAGTACTACTTCGCCACCTAAACGTTTTACCGCCTGTACTTTAATATCTGGCGTGGTTTTAGGCATCACGATAATGGCACGAATCCCCAGTTTTTTTCCTGAAAGAGCCACGCCTTGAGCATGGTTGCCGGCTGAAGCTGTGATCACGCCACGTTCTAACTGCGCTTTAGGTAGTTGGCTAATACGGTTATAGGCACCGCGTAGTTTGAAAGAAAAGACCGGTTGTAAATCTTCCCGCTTGAAGCGGATGTTGTTATTCAGTCGTTCACTAATTCGTGGCGCTGCTTCGAGTGGGGTTTCGATTGCAACATCGTAGACTGTTGCTTGTAAAATTTGTCGAACCAAACGAGACAGCATGTTAATCTTCCATCTAACAGTTTAAAATAGGGGTTTATTGTAACAAACCCCTGTACATTTGGGCTGTAAAATCAGCATCAAATGTCAAAAAATAGTTGAGCGAAGTCATGAGTCTGTATGCAACCCAAGATGAGAAGAAACAAGCTGCGGCAAAAGCAGCCTTAAAACATTTGCCTAAAGGCGGGATTCTGGGTGTGGGCACAGGCAGTACCGTCAATTTCCTCATCGATTTATTGCCAGAATTGCAACTGGAAGCGGCTGTGGCCAGTTCTGAAGCAACGGCAGAGCGCCTGAAAAAGCTGGGCATTGAGGTCGTGGATATGAACAGCGTGGGCGGTTTAGATGCCTATGTCGATGGTGCAGATGAAATTGACCGTCATATGCACATGATTAAAGGTGGTGGTGCGGCGTTAACCCGTGAAAAAATTGTCGCGTCGATTGCGAAAAAATTTGTTTGTATCGTCGATGATTCAAAATGGGTTGAACAGTTGGGCCGTGAATTCCCGCTACCGGTTGAAGTAATTCCAATGGCGCGTTCTGCTGTGGCACGCAAGTTGGTCGCACTTGGGGGTGATCCGGCGTACCGTGAAGGTGTGGTAACCGATAACGGCAATGTGATTTTAGATATTTATAACCTGAATATCTTAAATGCACTGGAACTGGAAAAAACCATCAATGATATTCCGGGTGTGGTGTGTAACGGTATTTTTGCTTTAAACAAAGCTGATATTGCTATTGTTGCAACCAATAATGGTATCGAAGAGCGTACTGCAATTTAAACTTAACAGCTTTAAGAGTTAATCTCCCCAAACCCCTCTTTAAAAAAGAGGGGCTTTTCTCCCTCCTTTATTAAAGGAGGGTCGGGGAGGACTCTCTAAAAAGAACAATAATGACATTATCCGACCTTCCTGAAATTCAAATCACCCGTAATGTTCGTGCGACGCGACTGCGTTTACGTGTCGATGGTCAGCAGATTAAAGTCACGGCGCCTGTTTTTTGTAGCAATCGTCAAATCCAGAAATTTATTGCCGATGCCGAAAGCTGGCTGTTAAAAACCTGGCAAGCGCAACAGGCCCAGTTGCAGCGGGTTGATCAGAGCCTGCCTGCTGAATTACAACTGTTTAATCTCAATACGCCTATTCAGATTAGTTATCAGAGCCAGAAACAGAATTTTATCTGGGATGAATCTGCTTTACAGCTGTGGATTAGTGATCGTCATTCTGAAGCTTATTTAAAAACTTTTATTATTGCCTATGCCAAGCAGCATTTGCCGCTGTATTTAGAACAGTTAAGTCTGGATACCGGGCTGAACTTTAACGGCTGCAATATCCGCCAGCCGAAAACCCGTTGGGGCAGTTGCTCGGCCCGCCACGATATTATGCTGAATAGTGCGCTGGTATTAATGCCAGAAGCGATTTGTCGTTATGTCTGTGTGCATGAGTTGGCGCATACCCGCCATTTTGATCATAGCCCGCGCTTTTGGGCAGAGGTGGCGCGGCATGATCCTGAGTTTCAGCAGCATCGACATTTTTTAAAACGCTTTCAGTTGCCGTATTGGTGGTTGGGGTGAGGGTGCCGGGTCATCCTTGTTGAACTCACCCATTCCTCGTTCATTTTCTTGAAAAATCAGTACTCTGATCGATCCAATAGATACATAAGACAAAAAACCATCAATACCGAGTAAAAAGGTTTAGAAAGCACAAACTTCCTGTCATACTACTGCTTTATTGAACATAGCACACTTGATTGAGGTATGAACGTGATTTCAGTAGGTATTGTCGGCGGTACAGGTTATACAGGCGTTGAACTTTTACGTCTTTTACTACGACATCCAGAGGTACAGGTCACTGTATTAACCTCACGTACTGAAGCTGGTCGCCGTGTCGATGATATGTTCCCAAGTCTGCGTGGTCATACCGATTTATGCTATTCAGATTTAAATATTGAAGATTTAAAACAGTGTGATGTGGTGTTCTTTGCCACGCCGCACGGTGTTGCCATGAAACACGCGGCCGATCTGGTTGCGGCCAATACCAAAGTCATTGATCTGGCGGCAGATTTCCGTTTACAGGATTTGGCCCAATTCGAAAAATGGTACGGCATGGAACATGCCTGCCCAGAGATTCTTAAAGATTCAGTCTATGGTTTATCTGAACTGAACCGTGAGCAGATTAAAACAGCACAGGTGATTGGCAACCCGGGCTGTTATCCAACTACCGTGCAATTAGGTTTGGCACCATTATTAAAATCTGCTGAAACCTTGATTAAACCTGAAAGTATTATTATTGATGCCAAATCGGGCGTATCCGGCGCCGGCCGTAAAGCCAGCCTGGGCATGATTTACTCTGAAAATGCCGATAACTTCAAGGCTTATGGGGTGGCAGGTCACCGTCATCATCCGGAAATTGTGGAAGCATTGGAAAATATTTCTGGTCAAAAAGATGTGTTTAACCACATTGTGTTTGTGCCGCATTTAGTGCCGATGATTCGTGGCATGCTCAGCACCATGTATATTGACCTGACCGATGCAGGGGATGCGACAGATGTACAGGCGCTATATGAACAGTTTTATGCGCAAGAGCAGTTTGTAGATGTAATGCCAGCAGGCAGCTCACCTGAAACTCGTTCAGTACGCGGCGCGAACCAGTTACGTATTGCGCTGTACAAGCCGCAACCGAAGAAACTGGTGGTGCTGGTGGCACAGGACAATCTGGTGAAAGGGGCAGCCGGTCAGGCGGTACAAAACATGAACCTGATGTTTGGCTTTGCAGAGCAGGCTGGCCTCGAGGTGATTGGTCTATTACCATAAGAAACGCTTTTCGACTTCACACACATTTAGATTTCGATTTAAATGTGTGGTTTGAATGCAATCAAAACAAGAGATGACGATGCAGAATACGGATACCAATACCACGTCACAACCGACGCCACCGAAAAAACCTTTTATGCAAAGCAATTTACCTCTCGTACTCGGTGCAGCTGTATTAATGTTAGGCAGCGGCTTTTTGGGCTATTCGGTGGGGCATCGTCAGGGTTTGACTGTGGTCGGTTATGATGCCGATGCAGAGCAGCTGGTTGAAGTCGTACAGGAACAGAAAGTTCGTCTGGAAAGCCTGAATAAAACCCTGAATGCAGCGGTTCAGGAGCGTGATGTAGCGGTCAGCAATGCCAATGACCTGTATGCGGCCCTGAATCAGGCACGTAATGATAAAATCCAGGCCGATGGCATGGGCAATTTATACCGTGAAGTGCTGCGTGATCGGGGTGGTTTAAGTCTGACCATCCAGAATATTGGGATTAAACCTTTACCCGATAATGCCTATGAATATCAGCTCGATCTGGTGCAGATCAGCCCGAATAAGCGCCGTGCTTCAGGCAATGTTGAACTGCGTCTGATTCAGGGCACCGAGGTGCTGGTGGTGCCCATGGAAGACAATAATTTCAATTTTGATAATTATGAGCGCCTGACCGGCCGCTGGACCATGCCAAAAGGCTTTAGTCCGCAATTTATTGAAGTGCGTTTAACTGGTAGTACCCCTGTGACCAAACGATTCAGCTGGGCACGTGGAAAAGCCACGGAAGCGCCTTCTGCCTTTATCTCTGAAATACCGCAAGCAGAAGCCACTGCGCAATAACTGTGAAATAAATCTCTTATGCGAAGTAACAAACGACCAATTTGTTTAAACGAAATCAAACAGTCTTTTCAGCAGTCTGGCATGGTGGACTGGCATTTTAATCCGCGTTTAAGTACGGATGAGCCGAATGAGCATGAGGACGGAGACATTGCCGTACAGACGGCACCGCCTGAATTAAAGCGTCCACCACTATACGCTG
The DNA here is from genome assembly GCF_049546925.1 of Acinetobacter sp. AND/436. Taxonomy (NCBI): domain Bacteria; kingdom Pseudomonadati; phylum Pseudomonadota; class Gammaproteobacteria; order Moraxellales; family Moraxellaceae; genus Acinetobacter; species Acinetobacter sp. AND/436. The sequence continues at coordinate 15,280 of NZ_JBMXBO010000003.1, read as the reverse complement.
TCGTTTTATTGAACGATGACTATACCCCAATGGACTTTGTAATTGAAATTTTACAACAATACTTTGCAATGAATCTTGACCAAGCGACTCAAGTAATGCTAACTGTACATTACGAAGGAAAAGGTATTGCAGGGGTTTATCCGCGAGACATCGCAGAGACCAAAGCAAACCAAGTCAATAATTACGCTCGATCTCAAGGTCATCCATTACTTTGTCAGATTGAGCCTAAAAACTAAGGGGGTTACATGCTCAGTCGTCAATTAGAAGTATCATTACGTTTGGCTGTTAGCATGGCTCGTCAAAAGAGACATGAGTTTCTGACGGTAGAACATTTATTACTGGCTTTGCTCGACAATGATTCTGCAGTAAATGCGCTAAAAGCATGCGGGGCAGATATTATTGTGCTGCGCAAAGAACTTGAAGAATATGTAGAACAACATACCCCTAAACTCGGTGAAAACAGCGATCAGGCACCGCATCCAACGGAAAGCTTTGACCGTATTTTGCAACGAGCAATTTTCCATGTGCAATCCAGTGGTGGTGATCGCACAGTCGAAGGCGCAGATATTCTGGTTGCGATGTATTCGGAACGGGATTCTTTTGCCGTATATCTATTAAAACGCCATCAAATTAACCGTTTAACCTTAACTCAGTATCTTTCTCATGGTACGCGTAAAGAAGAATCGCAAGCCGAAGAAGAAATTGAAGAACTCGATGGGGAAAGCTCAACTTCGGCCAATAGCGGTCCGCTGGAGCTGTATACCACCAACCTCAACAATGAAGCGGTGAAGGGCAAAACTGACCCACTGATTGGCCGTGAAAAAGAAATTGAACGCGCCGCGCAAATCTTATGTCGCCGTCGCAAAAACAACCCGCTGCTGGTCGGTGATCCGGGGGTGGGTAAAACCTCAATTGCCGAAGGTCTGGCCTGGTTAATCGTGAATGGTAAAGCGCCAAAACCACTGCTCAATTCAGAAATTTACAGTCTGGATATTGGTGCCTTGGTGGCCGGAACCAAATACCGCGGTGATTTTGAAAAACGCCTGAAACAGCTGTTAAATGCGTTAAAGAAAAAGCCGGAAGCGATTTTATTTATTGATGAAATCCACATGATTATTGGTGCCGGTTCCAGCATGGGCAGCACCATGGATGCCTCGAACCTGATTAAACCGGCGCTAGCCAATGGCACTTTGCGTTGTATCGGTTCGACCACGTTCCAGGAATATCGTCAGGTCTTTGAGAAAGATCATGCCTTGTCGCGTCGTTTCCAGAAAATTGATGTCAATGAGCCATCAATTCCTGAAACCATTGATATTTTACGTGGCCTGAAATCAAAATTTGAAGATTTCCACCATGTCCAATATGATGATAAAGCACTGGTTTCTGCGGTTGAGTTGTCATCTAAATACATTAATGACCGTTTCTTGCCAGACAAGGCCATTGACGTGATTGATGAAGCCGGTGCACAGCGCCGTCTGAAAGATGAGCAGGAAGATCGTCTGATTACCGTGGAAAATATCGAAGATATTGTGGCGAAAATTGCCCGTATTCCACCGAAAACGGTGTCTAAAGATGACAAGACTGTGCTTGAGCATCTGGAACGTGATCTGAAACGTGTGGTGTTCGGTCAGGATGAAGCGATTGAAGCGTTAGCATCTGCCATCAAACTGTCACGCGCCGGTTTGAAATCGCCTGATAAACCAGTGGGTAGTTTTGTATTTGCCGGCCCGACCGGGGTGGGTAAAACTGAAGTCACCAAGCAGCTGGCCAAATTGCTGGGTGTCGAGCTGGTCCGCTTCGATATGTCGGAGTACATGGAACGCCACGCGGTGTCCCGTTTAATTGGTGCGCCGCCGGGCTATGTCGGTTTTGATCAGGGTGGTTTGCTCACCGATGCGATTCATAAAAATCCGCATTGTGTGCTGCTACTCGATGAAATTGAAAAAGCCCATCCGGATGTGTTTAACCTGTTGCTGCAAATTATGGATCATGGCTCATTGACCGATAATAATGGACGTAAGTCAGACTTCCGTAATGTGGTGCTGGTACTGACCACCAATATTGGGGCAGAAAGTATTTCTCGCGTCAGCATTGGCTTTATGGAACAGGACAATAGCAATGACAACCAGGAAGCAATGAAAAAAGCCTTCTCGCCTGAATTCCGTAACCGTCTGGACAGCGTGATTCAGTTTAAAGCCTTGCCGACCAGCGTGATCGAAAGCGTGGTCGACAAGTTCCTGACTGAACTGCAAGCCCAGCTGGATGAGAAAAAAGTTATTCTTGAAGTAGATCAGGATGCACGTGAATGGATGGCTGAACATGGCTATGACCGTTTAATGGGTGCACGTCCAATGCAGCGCTTAATTCAGGAACACCTGAAGAAACCACTGGCAGAGATGATCCTATTTGGTGAGCTGGCTGAACACGGCGGCAATGTAGCCGTATCTGTCAAGAAAGAAAACGGTAAAGCCACCGGTTTGAAACTTGAAGTATTTGAAGATCAAACCGCTGAACCGGCTTAATCCTGTACTTGAATATGAAAGCCCGTGTATGCACGGGCTTTTGTTTGTTTAAGGTTTATCTTTTTACCTTTCTATTGGAAAGCTGCGCGTCACTTGTATTGTGAGTTTTTATGGATTTTTCTATCACTAAAATTCTGACCACGGTTTGTCTGTTCTTGGTGACGGCGGTGGCGGAAATTTTGGGCTGTTACTTTCCTTATTTAATTTTGAATCAGGGGAAATCACATTGGCTCTGGTTGCCTACGGTATTGGCTCTAGCGGTATTTGTCTGGCTGTTAACCTTGCATCCGGCAGCATCAGGGCGAATTTACGCCGCTTATGGTGGAATTTACATTTTTACCGCGCTGATGTGGCTGAAATTTGTCGATCAAGTCAGTTTAAGTCGTTGGGATCTGCTGGGTGGTCTGGTGGTGATGTGCGGCGCGCTGATTATTATTTTGCAGCCACAAGGACTGGTGCGTTAATTTTTCTATTGTCATTGTTGGCTGAAAATGGGAATTTACTGCGGCAGGATTTACTACCGCAGTTAGTGATTAATCGGGTTGGTTTAGAATTGACATTCCGAATTTTTTAGCTGTAACTGATACTGCTGCTGCGCCGAGCTTAACTGCAGCTCAATCCGGTAGGGATTGACGCGTTGGAACTGATGCTCAAAAATCATCTCGCAATTCTGCAGTAAATTCTTTTTCATGATTTTTTTCACTTCGCTATGGCCAACATCCTGAGCAAACTGCTCGAAATCCGGGCTGCTAATCAAACCTTTCACTTCAACTCGGTCTGCAAATAGCTGCATCTGTTCAATAATCGTATTCTGATCGACCTGATACGGCAGGGTGCGTGAATCTTCCACACTAATAATATTCAGAATTTCATTAAGTCCGGTCGTATTCTTGATTTTGTACTCGGCATCAATGATCTGTTTTTGTTGCAGATACTGGTCCAGTTCACTGGCATGGCTGGTGAATGAAAGGGCACTGAGTCCGAGGGCTAAAACTGTCGACAAATAGATTTTATTGTTCATTCGAGTCACACATTATGAGCTGTATTCTAGACATTTATATCAACATGAATAGGGCGGATAAGCAACCACCCGATCTGGCTTCATCTTTATAAATATAAGAAATATATAATCTATTTATGTGTAAATTCTTGTTTTTAAATAATTTTTAACTAAAAAATTGATTAAAAATTACATTTTGTTTTTTGTGTGAAGTTTCCACTAAAAGTTATATTAGCAACGCGCTTATGCTGTATCTAAGCAAAAATATCTCCTTATGTGGCAAGAGCTTATCGCCTATACATGAGAAATTTCAATAAATTAAAAATGAGGAAGATAAACCTTGAGCCAAGCTTAAACCAAACAGGAAAAAGCCAGTCGAATTAAGGGAATTATCGGGGCGGCCTCGGGCAACCTCGTCGAATGGTTCGATTTCTATATCTATGCTGTATTTGCGGTTTACTTTACCCAAGCGCTGACTGCACCGAACATGGATAGTTCTACCCAGGCCATTTATGTCTGGGGGGTATTTGCGGCAAGCTTCTTTATGCGTCCGATTGGCAGCTGGCTGTTTGGACGTATTGCCGATAAACATGGCCGTAAAAAGTCCATGGTGATTTCCATCTGCCTAATGGCCTTCAGTTCCTTTCTGTTTGCTGCATTGCCGACTTATGAGCAAGTCGGGATGGCGGCACCGTTCCTGCTGTTGCTGGTGCGTTTGTCACAAGGCTTGTCGGTTGGCGGGGAATATGGTGCGGTTGCCACCTATATGAGTGAGCTGGGTTTAAAAGGTCAGCGCGGCTTTTTTGCCTCGTTCTAATATGTGACTTTAACCGGCGGACAGTTACTGGCCAGCTTGCTGGGTGTAATTTTCCTGAGTTTTATGACCGAGCAGCAGTTACAGGATGGCGGCTGGCGTATTCCGTTTGTGATTGGTGGTCTGGCTGCCATTGCCTCACTGCTGGCACGAAGCCGTCTGGAAGAAACGTTGTCACATGAAGACAGCGATAAAGAAGAGTCGGGCAGCTTAAAAGAGCTGTTTAAAAATCACTGGAAAACTTTCTTGCTGGTGGTGGGCTATACCTCGGCGGGTTCACTTAGTTTCTATGTGATTACGGTTTATTCCAAAACCTATCTGACCAATATCGGCATTGATTCGCAGACGGTCGGGCTAATCATGACGGGCTGTATTTTTATTCTGATGGTGGCGCAGCCATTCTTCGGGATTTTATCAGACAGGATTGGTCGCAGAAATTCGATGCTGCTGTTTAGTGGTCTGATGGCGATTGCCATTTATCCTGTTATGGCAATCGGGATGCGTGCCTTTAGTGATTCACCCATGATGGTGGCCTTGCTGTTGATTTTCCTGATGATGCTGTTAAGTCTGTATACCTCGATCAGTGGAATTGTAAAAGCGGAAATGTTCCTACCGCATGTGCGTGCACTCGGTGTTGGTTTCTCTTATGCGGTTGGTAATGCAGTATTTGGCGGCTCAGCCCCTTCAGTGGCTTTACAGTTTAAATCAGCCGGTATTGAAAACAGTTTCTTTATCTATGTGATTGTGATGCTGGTGATCTGTTTCTTCTATAGTCTACAAATTCCTCGTGAAGCGCGCTATTTAAAAGATGATCATTAATCCGGATTTCATGACTTGATCAAAACGAAAAAAGCACCGGGAATGAACGGTGCTTTTTTATCTTGATGCGGTTAGCAATTATTTTAAATGCTCGTTGATCAGGAATTCCATTAGGGCTTTTTGTGCGTGTAGACGGTTTTCCGCTTCATCCCAAACCACAGAATTTTTATGATCCAGCATATTTTCTGAAATTTCTTCACCGCGGTGTGCAGGCAGGCAGTGCATGAACAGACAATCTGGATGCGCTAGATCCATGAGGCGTTCATTAACCTGATAGTTGGCAAATGCCTGTTCACGGATTTTCTGTTCTTCTTCTTGACCCATGCTGGCCCACACGTCGGTCACGATTAAATCGGCATTGACTGCGGCATCTTCAGCAGAATCGACCAGTTCAACACAGTGAGCAAATTCAGACAGGAATTTTTCTTGTGGCTCATAACCTTTAGGTGCGGCCACTTTCAGCTTGAAGCCCCACATGTGTGCCGCTTCAATATACGAGTTACACATGTTGTTGCCATCACCAATCCAGGCCACGGTTTTGCCTTCGATTGGACCGCGATGCTCAAGGAAGGTTTGCATATCGGCCAGTAATTGACATGGATGATGATCGTCAGTTAAGGCATTAATCACCGGCACTTTGGAATAAGAAGCAAAACGCTCCACAATGTCATGTCCAAAGGTACGAATCATGACAATATCCAGCATGCTTGAAATCACGCGTGCTGAATCTTCAATAGGCTCACCACGACCTAACTGGGTGTCGCGTGGAGATAAGAAAATTGCGCTACCACCAAACTGATTCATACCAGCTTCAAACGATACACGGGTACGGGTACTCGACTTCTCAAAAATCATGCCCAAAACTTTACCAATAAAAGGTTGGAAAACTTCATGCTGATGCTGCTTGCGTTTAAGTTCAATTGCGCGTTGCAAAATCTGGTTAAGTTCTAAAGTCGACAGGTCGCGTAAAGTGAGAAAGTGACGTAGAGCCATTCGTTACTCCACAATAATTGCTGAAATTGAAATCAAAACAACAATTAGTTGTTGGTTGGTTAAATAAAATAGGGAATCGGCTAATATACTATATTGAATCGAAATTGCAAAAAACTAGACGATTTGGTGACCTTGCAGAAAGTGATCGACACAGTAATGAATATAGTCATCTGTGGTTTGCGGGTCATCCTGAACAGGCAAGCCCATTAAAATCCGCCATTCCAGATTACGCAGAATGCCAAAGAACAGCTGCGCTGAATAAAGTGAATTCTCACAGCGAATCAGACCCTGGGCGGCGGCATGATCCAGCGCATGTGCAATGGAAGTTTGCAAATGCTTGGGGCCTTGTTCATAGATATAACGCGCCAGTTCCACATTGTGCTGGGTGCGCTCCAAAATTAACCTTAAAAAGGCAGAATTGGCCGGCACACTTAAATGGCTTTTAAAATTATCTAGTGTATGAATTAAATAAGCCCGTAAATCACCCTCAAAAGATTCAAAGGGTAAGCAAATGTCTTTAAAGAACTTTTCCGCACGATAATCACAAATGGCGGTAAACAGGCCTTCTTTATTGCCAAAATATTTATAGATAAAGGCCTTGGAACCACCGGCATGATGCACGATATCATCCAGCGAGACAGCATCGTAGCCATGTTCCAGAAACAGGTCATTGGCGCTCAATAATAAAGCCAGACAGCGTTCATGCCCACGCTTGGTCGGAGGGACATCTTTGCTAAAGGGTTCTAACTGAGCCAAATCATGCATAATCAGGGAGCAGGCCGCCAATTGGTAAGGAATAAATATAATTGTAGCAAATATATGACCGCTTGGCATGGAATAGCGTAGACGGAAATGTATTGACTTTTTTCTTATAGATTTACTTGAATATTTGACTAAAGTTTTAGGGACTTTATTCTAATTGGTCATGGTTTAGGCAAAGATTCTGAGTATACTCAAGCCTCAATAATTAGAAACTACTGTGGAAAGGACGATGACAGAACAAACATCTGCAGGCTTAAGATTCAGACAGGCGCTGGACACGGAAAAGCCCTTACAAATTATCGGTACAGTCAATGCCTATGCAGCCATGATGGCAAAACAGGTCGGCTATAAAGCCATTTATGTATCGGGTGCAGGTGTCGCCAATTATTCCTACGGTTTGCCGGATTTGGGCATGACCAGCCTCGATAATGTCCTGGAAGATGTACGCCGTATTACAGAACGTGTCGATACACCTGTGCTGGTGGATATTGATACCGGCTGGGGCGGTGCATTTAATATTGGCCGTACCATCAAGCAAATGATTGCAGCAGGTGCTGCTGCGGTGCATATTGAAGATCAGGTGGCGCAAAAACGCTGTGGCCATCGCCCGAACAAGGAAATTGTGACCCAGCAGGAAATGGTGGATCGTATTAAAGCGGCAGTCGATGCCAAAACTGATCCCAACTTTGTGGTGATGGCGCGTACCGATGCCTTGCAAAAAGAAGGTTTGCAGGCGGTGATTGACCGGGCCTGTGCCTGTGTCGAGGCAGGTGCAGATGCCATTTTTGCAGAAGCCATGACCGACATTACCATGTACAAAACTGTTTGTGATGCAGTCGGTGTACCGGTACTGGCCAACATTACCGAATTTGGTGATACGCCGTATTACACCACTGATGAACTAGCTGAGCAGGGCGTGCGTATGGTGTTATATCCATTGTCGGCAACACGTGCAATGCAAAAAGCAGCGCTGGAAGTGATGCAGTCGATTCGTGAGCATGGCACACAAACCCATGTGCTGGATAAAATGCAGCAACGCAAAGAATTATATGAATTTTTAGATTACCACACCTTTGAAAACACATTAGATAAACTGTTCAAGCAGGAGAATTAAAACAATGGCTGAAGGAAAAGTACTGACTGGCGCTGGATTGCGCGGACAAGTCGCAGGGAAAACCGCATTATCGACGGTTGGAAAAAGCGGTGCGGGTCTGACCTATCGTGGTTATGACGTGCAGGATCTGGCAGAAAACTGCCAGTTTGAGGAAGTCGCTTATCTGATCTTCTTTGGTGAATTACCTACCACCGAACAGCTAACCAGCTATAAAGCCAAGCTGAAATCTTTACGTCAGTTACCAGATGCACTAAAAGAAGTGCTGGAGCGTATTCCGGCCGATTCACATCCCATGGATGTAATGCGTACCGGCGTGTCGATGCTTGGCAATCTGGAAACCGAACAGTCGTTTGATGTACAGCAAGATGTTGCTGACCGTATTCTGGCCGCTTTACCGGGCATTATCTGTTACTGGTACCGTTTTAGCCATGACGGCGTACGTGTTGATGAAAATACCGATGATGATTCAATTGGCGCGCAATTCCTGCATCTGTTACGTGGTGAAAAACCAAATGAGTTGCATGAACAGGTGATGAACGTGTCGTTAATTCTGTATGCAGAGCATGAGTTTAACGCATCCACCTTTACGGCGCGCGTGTGTGCATCAACCTTGTCTGATATGCATTCATGTATTACCGGCGCGATTGGTTCACTGCGTGGTCCACTGCACGGCGGTGCCAATGAAGCGGCCATGGAAATGATTGAAAACTGGACCTCTCCAGAAGAAGCTGAGCGTGAAATGCTGGGCATGCTGGAGCGTAAAGAGAAAATCATGGGCTTTGGTCATGCTATTTATAAGGACAATGACCCGCGTAATGGCATTATTAAAGTCTGGTCAGAGCGTCTGGCCAAAGATGTGGGTGATACCGTACTTTATCCAGTATCGGTCCGCTGTGAAGAAGTGATGTGGCGCGAGAAAAAACTGTTCTGTAACGCAGACTTCTTCCATGCTTCGGCCTATCACTTTATGGGTATTCCGACCAAGCTGTTCACGCCAATCTTTGTGATGTCGCGTGTGACCGGTTGGGCGGCGCATGTGATGGAACAGCGTGCAGATAACCGTATTATCCGTCCAAGCGCGGATTATACCGGTCCAGAACTGCGTAAAGTGGTGCCAATTGCAGAGCGTACTTCGGCGGCTTAATCTACCGTGTACTTGAATAAAGCCTCATCTGAGGCTTTATTTTTTGCTGCTATATTTTTTCCGCTCCTTTTTGCTGTTATTGAGGAGTGCTGAGTAGAACCGGATCTTCAATCGGATAGCCCATTTCAAACGGAATGCCTAAATATTTCACAGTCACCAGCATTTTTGACTGCTGCGGAATGTTATAGGCCTGGTGAATGTTCAAGCCTTGCTTATAACTGGTGGCTTGCTGGACGGTACTGCGGAAGTTCCCTACATTAACCTGATAACAATATTGCCACTGCGGTACCGCTTCCGTACCATTAATCCAGTTGGCACTACGTTTGCTACTGTGCAAAACCTTAATTTGCGCCTGTTGCGTACTAATCTTGGTTAAGGGTTTTAAGCGGTTTTTAATTTTGGCCAACTCGGCATTAAAGCGGGTAGGTGGCTGGTCATAGTCAATCTTTTTGGTTTTGGGATTAATATACAGCGAGTTGACCTGAACCAGCTGATTCGGCTGTTTAGATTTAAAGTTGTAATAATACAGCTGCGGCAAACGGCCACGGCCATCTTCATAATGGCGCAGCAGATAGACTTTTTGATCTTTCTGGTCATAGCCCAGCACTTCAATCCGTTGCTGGCCGCCGACGGTGGCAAAACTGATGATGGGCAGACAGGCCAAAGCAGAAAATAAGAATGGTTGAACCAGTTTCATACTTCGACTCCACATTGCAGGATATGGTTTTACTTTAAGCTAAAATCATGGAGAAAAGATGAGAAACAGTGTATCTAGGCGGGTGAAGATAAAATAAGCGCCAATACTTCCTGTGCCACCAAGTGAGTCAGCTGATCCAGCCGTTCAATCGGGCTACCATCCAGCAGATAATGAAAATTATGCAATTGCTGCTGATAGTGAATGGCAATATAAAAAGTGCCTTCGGGTTTCTCTGCAGAGGCGCTGCCACCAGGTTTCAGCAAGCCGGTACAGGCCACCACAATATTGGCCTGTTTAAATAGAGCCTGGCCATGCAAGGCCATCTGCGCGGTAATTTCCGCAGATTCCGCCGTGTAATGCGCAATCAGTGCCGGATCAATCTGTAACAGGTTGGCTTTAATGCTCGGGTCATAGCTGACCAGCGCCCCGAGTAAAATATCTGCGCCGCTATTTTTATAAATTGAAAACTGACTGCATAAATAGCCTGAGCTGGCACTTTCAATAAAAGCAATGGTCAGTTGCTGTTGTTCTAGTGCATCACAGCAGCGTTTCAGCATGATGAATCTCCATTTCTTCTTCTTTTCCAAGCGATTTTAAGCGAGATCAGCCTCAATCTTGTTGCGGATTCAGGCATTTAGCACTAAAGATCGCGCGTTCCGGTTTCAATTGTATAGCAGTTAGGCGAAACTCGAAATTATCGGTTTATTCTGCTGCAAAAGAATGGTAAAACTAAAAATAAAGTGCTTAGTGAAAGTAGGTTAATACAATGAAAACGATTGTGAAATATATGGTCTTAAAAGACCTCGACTACCAGTTAGGAACCTTACTTTTCCAGGAAGAATTACAGGCCGATGCTTTATATTTTGACCAGATTCCTGAAGTAATTTCTTATCAGAACCATCAGTTTAAAGTGATTAGTAAAGAACTGAAACGCGTCCAGAATGCAGCAGAGCCAGAAAACCTACAACGTATTATTGTCAAAGTCGTGACTGTGGCATAATACGGAAAGTCGCCTGCGGGCGGCTTTTTTATACGCCTTATTTTTAAAAACTGTTGCAATAACAAAGCCTGAATTAACAAGAAAGCTGAAATATTGACCAAAGCCATACAGCGCGGCTGTCTTAAATCATGAACAATAAAAACAGTTCAACACAACAATAAAGACAGGAGTCGATGATGGCTAAACCAGAAAAAACCTCGAATGAAAAGACCCAGCAACAGCAACCTCAACCCAAGACCGATTCACAAGTGATTCCAAATAAAAAGAATCCGCATCCACAACATCCAAGAGATAAACAGGATACCGCCGTACAGCGCTAAGTCTGGGGGATGTTTATCCATCAGCTCCTTTTCTCATAGTTAAATCAAACGTGTTGCAGGGCAGGAAGCATCAGTATAGCGCAGAGCTCGCAGCAGTTTGATCAAGGAGATGCAAGATGAAGATCGGTTTATTATTTGGCATGTTTGCCAGTTGTACGCTGATGGCATGTCAAAGCGTACCTTCTACACCAGCACAACAGGTAGATGTGACCAAGTCCTTAGGTTTAAAGCAGTGTGAGGGGGATGATCCCAAAGTGCGTTTACAGCAGCTGAAAGAGCAACTGCAGCAGGCCGGGATAGAAGTTTATAATGAAGCACTCGGGCATGATGGTCTGGTACATATTACCGTATGTGGTGCCAGTACCGGCCAGACTGCCATCTTTACCATTTCGGCAACACAACTGGGTGCGGCGCAAGGCTTGGGTTATCAGCTAACGCCAGCACCTTAGTCAATAAAATGTGATAAGTAACGTTTTGAAATTACTTTGAAAAATATGACTTATCGTTTAAAAAAATAAAAAATGGAAGCTTTTGCCAATGCTGGAAATCCAGGAAAATAGGACAATTTTAATCAGGAAATATGCGCTGTAAATTCTTATTTTCTCTTGACTTTTCTCTTTATGAGTTTGAGTCCATACATCCCTCGTATGGACTCTTTTTTTGCCTGGATTTTAATAGAAATGTAATTTATTAAAATATTTTAAACAATGGTAAAAATCGAGCAAAGCTAAATAACTGATATTTTTTATATTATATATCTATATATTATTTTTTCTATATTCTTAAAAATGAAACTTTTGCTACTTATATTTAAAACTAATGAATAAAGGTTAAAGTGAGGTTAAAGCAGATGAACGATGTCAGCTTGGAGTTTTTAAATCAGGCCATTGATAAGTGCCTAAAAGAGGGCAAGAAACCGAAAAAACTACGTTTGGGCTATAAATTGTATGCGCATTTTATGCATGATATGCGTTTTTCCAAGGAAGTCCGAGATTCTGCACTCGATCCGGACAAGCGCCGTTATCGTGGAATCAAGCTAAAAGTGACCCAAGATGAGTATGAATTAAGTTTTGTGGAAAAAGAATAATCCGTATTTTTAAATAGATAAAAAAATTAAATGTTATTTTTTGCTAATTTTGGTGATAGAAATTTAATATAAATTACCAAGTATTCTGGATTTATATACATGTAGGGGATGTATATTATAAATAGGTGAGCTTTTGTAATATAATGCAATTGGTCATATCACTAATTCTTGGTATAAGAACAGAACAATAATAAGAAAGGAGTATGGATATGAAAGTGAATACACGACGGTCTTTAGATATTACGGTTCTGGTGAGTGCTTCATGTATTATCACCTGTCTGATTTACTTATTAGGGCAAAACAGAGTCGTGCTCTTTTAAAAATAAAAACCACCTTCGGGTGGTTTTTATTTTCCAGTTGAGATTCGTTAAACCATATTAACCTTCAATCTGACAGGCTTCTGCGCAGGCACGACAGGCGCGGGCACAGTTTTGACAATGTTCATCTTCATGCTGGCCACATTCTTCGGCACACAGTTCACAGGCTTTGGCACACAGGTCCATGGCTAAATGATGTAGCTCCGAGTTGCGAACTTCAAAGGCAACACAGAGTTTGCAGGTTTCAACACAGTCCAAACAGCGCTGGATGCAGGTTCGCATCATCTGCACATGTTCTTCGTGTAAACAGGCATCTGCGCAGCGTTGACAAGCAACAATGCATTCCAGACAGGCCTGTATTGAAAGCGAAGATTGTTGAACGGATGAAAGATGCGGCAGCTGATTCATAAGCAGATCCTCGAATAAAGTCCGGTTGATGTCAAAATTTATTGCGGTATTTCAATCCAGGTTTCTTGTACTTCTTGCAGGTTTTTAATCAGGATTATACGCTGCTCACAAATATCACCCACCCAAGATAGCGGGATCAGATGTGCTTTGCCTTCGGCATCCTGACTTAGTTGGATTCGATCTAAATCCAGAAACTGTTCAATTTGGCCCAGATGAACGCCATTAGCGGTAAAGACCTCCGCATGTTGTTGCACATGATGACGAAACTTGGCCATACTACTGCCTCAAGAACAGGATTTTTTCACTCTAATGCAAGCTATCGTACAAAAGATGAAAAGCAATAAAAGCGATACAAATCAGCGGCAGATATTCACGTCGTATTAAACGGTTACATGCTTTTAAATAGAATAAAGAGAGGCGTGGGTTTTATTTATATACAAAAGTATTTTATTTATGACAGGATTGTCCTATTTAGGCTTTGTTGCACAAAGATTTCATAACTATATGATTTTAAAGGTTTTGATTATTTTTTGATCCAAAATTAAATTTATTTAAATCAGATGCTTACATATTTATGCAACAAAGCCGGTTCGAATCCTACATGGCGTGCCAGATAAGCAAGATTGATTATTAAGTGATCTTTTTGAATAAATGATGATCAAGTTATTAATAAATATAACTTAATTATTACACGCTAAAACATTCTGCATATATTTCTTATACTTACTTATGGTGAGTAGCTGGTATCTTGTGTTCATTCTTAGAACTTCACAACAAAAAGAGATGATGTAACTACAGCCCGTTTAGCCCACCCAGGCTAAGCGGGCTTTTTTTTAAGGGAAAAGAATATGTTTAACTTCCTATTCTGCTTATTCGGCCTGCATGGTGCGACTGAGATCGATTACACGATTGATGATGAAGAGATCAAAGTATGTCGTGATTGTTTGAAAGAAGTTAAGTAGGCCCACTCATAGGAATGGATCACGTCTTGCTTTTTTTGATTCAATGTAAGTTAAGATTGAGGCCACAACTAACAATGCTCCAATTGCCATGAAAAATGAATCCTTTGTATAAATCCCAAGCCCAAAACCAATGACACCTCCAGTAAGTAATAATACGGAGAATATCAGTAAAAAAGTGTATTTCATGACTTTCATCACAATAAATTAATAGTTGATAGAAATTTAAAGCATTATTGTTAATGTTGCATTAACAAATAATTACATTTGCCGAACGGATTACGGCGCATGAAACCCCACTCAATTCTGGAGACTTGAGTGGGGTTTTTCTTTTCTTATTGGTGGTGGTCATGGTTGATCGTGTTGAAGCATTTAAAAACTTAGAAATACTCAAAGCAAACCAGGCGCGGTTAATGAATTACAACCATTTGTTTTCAAACCATGCGTTCAGACAGAATTGCGCTGCTGAGTTAAGAGAGATCGGCAGGCAGATTTATAACATAGAGAAGCAACTCAATGCGAAGTCCTAAGCGACTCGCTGAGATTCGTAAGCTTCCGTGTATTCGATGCGGTAATCCAAACTCACAGGCGGCTCACAGTAATTCAGCAAAACACGGCAAAGGCAGAGGAATCAAGGCTAGTGATGCCTTTGTAATTCCATTATGTGCAATCTGTCATGCCGCATTTGATCGTTTTGAATTGGGCAACCGAGAACAAAGTGAAGCCATGTTTGAAAAGTGGCTGGTCAAAACAGAATTGATGATGCGCAAAAATGAGGATGTGTTTTGATGAATACAAAAGTCAAACTCGAGCCTGCATGCTTTGTTATCAAATCATTTGAAGAAGTAGGTCGTGCTATTGCGTATATGCACAGGCATCATGCGGATGCTTTGAGTGATGGCAAGCCTTTGGTAGTTCGCATAGATCAGAAGCAAGAAGATCGAAGCAAGGCGCAGAATAGACTCTATTGGCTGTGGGTTGCTCAATTCGCGAAGCATCAAGGCACTGATAAAGATACAGAGCATTTGTTTTTCAAAAGAGAGTTTTTGTCACGTATCTACAATCGAGATGATGTCGGTCAATACAGAAAGACGTTTGCAGCAGTAAAGGCTTTGAAAGATCAAAAACACCCGATGTATCAGCAAGTGGCTGATGGGTTGAATGAATTAATCACAACTACTGATGCCAGTGTCGAGCAGTTTGCTGAGTATTTGAATGACATACATGCATTCTGTTTGAAGCATGGGAAACATTTAAGTACACCTGATGATTTGATGTGGAATTAACTTAAACTTATTTAAGATCAAATAGAAGGCAGTTGAAT